>JAFYBN010000032.1 GCA_017540175.1 Clostridia bacterium
AGACGACGCCGTGACCCGCAAGGAATTCGCGTGGATCTTCGCGCGCGCCCTCAAGCTCGAAAACCTCGCGGTCAAGAACAATATCCCGGACGGCTCCGTTCCGGACGTGAAGGACATGACGAGCGTCTGGTACGCGGGCATTTACACCCTCTACCGCGCGGGCATTCTGAACGGCTCGGACGAAAAGGGCACCTTCAATCCCGAAGCGTACATCAGCCGCGCGGAGGTTTCCGCCATCGTGGTGCGCATGATGACGCCTGCGAGACGTGTGGACGCCCCGAAGAACCTCGGCGCCTGATACGATCACAGACCCCGAATCAAGTAACCAAAGAAACGCGGCAGGACCGAAACACGGTTCCGCCGCGTTTTTTCGAGCGCGCCCCCTTTGATCCGCACCCGGCCGATCGGCAGCTTTTCCGCCGCGGATTATCTCCTCCGAGAGGAGAAAACCCGTGAACCCGTAAGCTATATTTCTTTTATTCGCCATTTGTGCCGATCAAAGACGATAATTCCCGTTTTTCTCTTGATTTTTACAGAAAAATCGATTATAATGGAGCATGGAAGCATCGCCGTTATGAATATGGGCGTATCCGCGTCGTATAAGGAGGACAATCATGAAAAAACGCATTCTTTCTCTGGCGCTCGCATTTCTGTTCGTCTTTACGCTGACGGCTCCGGTGTCCGCGATCATTGACGTTTATGACGAGGTCAGCATTACGTTCCGGCTCCCGAAGGAGGGGCAGAGCTTTCCCGACGCCTCGTCCTTTGTGCCCACCCACGGCGCCGCCAAATCCGTGACGTGGCACCATGTGAACTGGTCCGCTCTGTATCCCGGTGAAAAGGTGGGCAATGACGGCTATTATTTCACCCTCACGGTCGAGCTGGAAGAAGGCTACGACTGGGGATGGAACAGCACCACGAACGAGGCCGACGTCACGGTGAAGCTGATCGACGCGAACGGAAACACACACGAATCGACGAACGTCAGCACCGACGAAAGGAAACTGACCGTCATCGCTTACGTCGAAGCCGAGCCCAAAAAGCCGGAGATGGACTCTGTGGAAATCCTTCCGCTCGGCAATTGGAAACCGGTCCCCGGCGCAAAGCCCGATTTCCAGAATTATCTCATTACCAACGGCAAAGCGGGCTTTACCGTCCGCTGGTACGATTTGACGGACGACGAGGAACTGGGCACGGATGACACCTTCGCGGACGGGCATCGTTACAGGATCTCTTTCTATATCCTTCCCGATCCGGCTGCCGAATGGAAAGAAGCATCCCATGGCTACGCGGACGTCAAGGCTGTCTTCTACACGGAATACGAGAAACTGACGGCCGAATCCCCCCAGCTCAGTTATGATTACAACGGAACAAAGCTCCTCGTCTCGTTTTTCTTCGACTGTGAAGCCGGAGTTTCAAACGTGACGATCGAAGCGAAGGGCGCATGGTATCCCGTGCACGGTCAGAAGCCCGTGGATCTGGGAGCGTTCACGCTCCTTACGGAGGAATGCTCATACGCGACCGCCGGCTGGTATGACGAGGCGAAAGGCCGCTTCATGGCTCCGAACGAAACATTTGTGGGCGAGCAGACCTACTCGCTCGTCTTCAATATTCACCTCGTCGAGGATTATACATGGGCGGCTGCCGATCAGATCAAGGTCCTTCTGGAAAACGAGGGCGGGGACGGATGGCAGAATCAGACGCCCGTTACGTTCACGGATTACGGTACGGTCGCCGTCGTGAAATTCCCCTTTAAGGCGGTCAAGGAATCCCTGCCCGAGAAGCTTGTCATCAAGGGCGTGAAAGCTCCGACCGAAGGCAAGCCGTTTCAGTTCGACGGTCTCGATATCAACGGTTATTCGGAGTATTCCATCGTCTGGTATGACGTGGGAGAAGACGATCTCATCGAAGCGGGTCAGAACGTCGTCGCGAAGAAGGGACACGTCTATTCCATCATCGTCAAAATCTGGCCCCCGGCAGGAAACGAATGGCCCTACACGACGGATAAGAACCACAACGACATATTGAACCTGCCCGTGGAGATGGTTCTCTCCGACGGAAAGAAGGCGGAACCGATCAGCAAGATCGTCGGCGGATATGAGGATCTTCATACCACGCGCGCCGCGCATGTGGGTTACACCTTCCCGCCCGTCGGCGGGACCCCCTCCGCACCGCTGATCGTCTTTCTTACGGAGCCCGCAGACCTGACCGCCGCTGAGGGAAGCACCGTTTCCTTCTCGGTTCAGATCAAAGGAGAGAGCAAATCCGTTCAGTGGTACGAGGTAAAGCCCGACGGCTCGGCATCGAAGCTCAAGGACGGCGCGAACGTGTCCGGAGCGACAACTGAGACTTTGACGCTGAAAGACATCAAGGCGGACAGGAACGGATACGGCTACCGCTGCGTCGCCGCCGATGCGTACGGAACGGAAATCACCTCCCGCGCCGGTATTCTCAGCGTGACGAAAAAATCCACGATCGTCTTCAAGGACGTGCCCGAGAGCGAATGGTACTATTCGTGGGTTTATGACGCGGTCGATCTTGGACTGATCAACGGCAAGGGCAAGGACACGGACGGCAAGGACTATTTCGACCCGAAGGGCGAGATGACGTTCGCGCAGGCGGCGAAGCTCGCCGCGTGCATGCACGAGCTCTCGACGACCGGCAAGATCACGCTCGTGAACGGCGAAAAGAACTGGTACGACAGCTATATCGAGTACTGCCGCGACAAGGGCATCCTTCTGAAGAGCGGAGAGCAGGGCGGCATCACATGGGAAGCCGCCTCGAAGCACGCAGACGACGCCGTGACCCGCAAGGAATTCGCGTGGATCTTCGCGCGCGCCCTCAAGCTCGAAAACCTCGCGGTCAAGAAC
>JAFYBN010000033.1 GCA_017540175.1 Clostridia bacterium
TCAGCACAAAGACCACCGTGCTGATGTAGGTTCCCTCGGCCTTTTTCTGACTGAGAATTTTCATAGAGACATGATTCCTCCCAGTGATACGATGATTTGGATGACGATCACCACAAGGTACATGGCGAGGAAGCAGCCGAGCAGACACATGGACAGCCGCTTCACCCGGTTCGGCACCTTCTGTGCCTCGGCTTTCAATAACTGCCGCTGATAGTCCGCAAACTTCAGGGCGAGGTTTGACCAGTACGCGTCGGTTTCATCGCCCCGGAGAACCCCGATCAGTCCCCGCGTCGTATCGGACAGCATCGAGGAGCCCACGCGGGATTCGAGACGGGTCAATGCCGCTTCGTAGTTGCCGGACCGCATATCGGCGGCGGTGATTTCCAGCTCCTGCGCCATCTCTTCCCCGGCGTTCATCTTGTAGGTATCGATGATGTTCAGAACGTCCCGGTTATGCTTCAGCGTCTTGTCGATGTGGCTCACGAACCGGGGCAGCTCGTACTCGATTTTCCGCCGCTTTTCTTTGATCTTCTCCGCGACTCCTTTCGACGCGCGGAAGTACATATATACTGCGGCAAGCAGCATCACCGGCGAGAGAACGGGAAGGATGAAGTACAGCGGAACCGCCGTCAGCGCGACCAGCAGAGACTGCACCAGAGCGTTTGCGATGTGCATCTCCGGGGATAGGTTGATGCCTGCGGAGGTCAGATCGCCCTGCAGCTGCATCTTTCTGTATCCGCTCAGCTTCACCCGTTTCGAGATCCAGACCGCCAGCCCTTTGAGCCAGATGTCCAGACTGGACGTCTTCTCCACCTGTCTCCGAGCCAGACGGTCGTATGCCGCTGAGGTGCGGACGAACGGGACCCGGTACAGATCGCAGAGTATGAGGAAGATGCCCGCGGCAAAGGCAAGACCAATCAGATATTCCATTCCGATCCCCCCTTTACCGCTTGTATTCGACGGGTCTGGTGAACCGCATCATCAGCACCGCCGTGACGACGATCACCAGTCCGCTGAGCGACAGGACGATCTTGCCGGGAATCGAGAAGATGAGCGTGTCGAACCAGTCCTTGTTCAGAACATACATGAGCGGGATGTTGCAGACGACGAGGACGACCATCGTCCAGTATTCCTTCTGCACCTCCCCGAGCATGGTTTTGAGCTCATTGTTCACGATGCGAACGTCGGTCAGCTTGCTCACGATGGGCAGAAGGGTGTCCTTCAGCGTCCGGTCGTCCTGACAGGCGATGAGCGTCTCGCACCACTCAAAGAAGATATCGTTATCGATCTTCTCCCTCATGTTTCGGAGCGCCTGTTTGGTATCCGAGGACACCATCATCGCGTCACCGAGGAATCCCGTGAAGACTTCCCGGATCGGCGGTTTCAGGTACGGGAGGTTTTCTTTGACCGCGCCGAGAATGTCGTCCGTGCGGATGTACGACGTCGTGACAATGGACAGCGCGGTTTCCAGTTCCTCTTTAGTCTGCTTATCGTAAGCGTCAATCGTGCTCCGGGCGAAGAAGAACGGCAGAGACGCGAAGATGACCGCGGCGACAGGGGTCATGAAGAAGTTGTCGATCATCACGGAGAAGATACACCCCACGATCATGAGCACGACGGACGCGGCACAAGCGGCGGTGAACTGATTTGCTTTCCCCGTCGCGTCCAGAGCGTCTTTGATGTGAAGGATCTCCTTCGTGAGCTTTCTCGACTTCTTCTTACCCTGTGCGATCAGGATTTTGTCCCGGAGGTTCTGCTTCGGCACGAAAATCCCCATCAGGTCGTCCGTAATCTTTTCGGGGGTGAGTCCGAGAAGGAGGACGATCCCTGCCGCCATCACCACAAAGGCGACCAGATAAAGCCAGATCATGCCGTATCCTCCTCCTTCTGTTCCTTCAGGAAGAAGGAAAGTTCATCCTGCGGGACGCCGTACTGGATGAGCCGCCGTTTCAGGTTTTCCGACATGACGTTGGGTTTGCCGAACTGCCCGTCCACGACAAACTCCCCGTTTTCCACGGTGTTTTTCGTGATCCGGAAGTCGTACAGGCACCGGTACTCCCGCTCTCCGGACGGGGTGATGATGCACTCCGAGATGTCCATAATTTTTCTCTGGTTGTTTTCCAGCTTATGAGCGTAGACCACGAGCGGAAATGCCTGTCCCGCCTGGACAAGGCTCGTGTTAAAGTCAATCGGGAATCTTTTCTGACAGAGGAGCGCGATTCTCATGTGGGCGGCGGGTCCCGGCCCGGCATGGACGGTGGATACCACGGTGTGACCTGTCAGGGACGCTTCCACGGCGGAATAGCACTCGACGTCCCGCATCTCGCCGACGCTGACGACGTCCGGATTGAACCGGAGGCTCGCCACCACCAGATCTTCCTGGGTGATATCGTAAGCCGGGTTATCGGACGGACGGGAAAGCGTATGCACGACGTTGTTGACGATGTTCCCCTGTGCGTCCCTGCGGACAAGAGCCAATTCTCTCGAACCGCTCTCGATCGTGAACACGCGCTTGTTGTCCGGGATCGAGGTCATAATCGCGTTCAGCAGGGTCGTTTTCCCGCTGGATGTGGCTCCCGCCACGACGAACGGCACCCCGTAGCGGATACACATACAGAGGAACGCCACCATCTCCGGGGTAGCGAAACCCGTGTCGATCAGGTTCTGGAGATTTACCCTTGCCGGATGGAGCAGACGGATGGATACGGATACGCCCCGTTCCGCGTCAACGATCGGCTCCTTGAGCGCGGTGATTCTGGTGTTGTTCGGCAGATGCCCCTGCGCCATCGGCGTCGCGTTGTCGATAATCATCCCTGAGTGGTGGAGCAGCCGCTTGATGATGTCGACGGCATGCTGGGGAGACTGGAAGTGTTCGTCGAGCTTCACAATGGATCCGTCAAGCATGGTCAGGGCGATGTCGTCCCAGCCATTGACGTTGATCTCTTCCAGATCCGGGGAACCGAGATAGGGCGTCAGGATGCTGTATTCGCACATTTCCCGGTAGATCAGGTCGATCACCTGTGCAGGGGTGTACCCATCCACCTTGAAATCGTTGTCCCGGAGGAACTTGTCGATGTACGCTTTCAGCTGGGGATTCTTTGCCTGATCGATGAGGGCGGCAGCGTAATGCTGGGAAATGTACTCCTGCGTCAGCCGGAGCAGCGACCAGAAGTCGATGCGTTTTGCCATCTCACACCACCTTCTCCACCAGCGCCCGGAACTTCCTGTTGAAGTCCTTGTCCTTTACGCTCTTCCATAATTGTCCGTCAAGCATCTGCTGCTTGACGGCGCGGCAGTAGGGTATGGAGAACTGGATATCCGGGATGTGCGCGCGGGCTTCCTCATCGGGCATATACAGCTCTCCGTCCGGGGTATTCAGTCCCGGATGCTGCCGTTCCAGTTTGTAAACAGGATCGGAGTAGAGTGAAAGCTGGGACGACTGCCAGCTGACGGATTTCAGGGTCGGTGCAGCGATCCGGATGACCTCGTCGGCATATTTCACGGCGTAGGCAGAGATCGGATTCGAGAGAGTTGAGGTACAGTCCACGATGATGACCTGCGCATTGTCCGCAAGAGCGGCAAACAGGGCCCGCACCTTCACCTCGTCGAAGCTCGGGTAGGTGTACTTGTTCTCGCCGTCCTTGAAGCCGACGACGCCGAAGTTTTCCATCCCCCGGATCGACACGGTGTGCAGGATCACATCGTCCTTCGTCACCTCCGTCTTGGCAAGTACCGCGCCGATGGAGGAGAGGTCGTCACGCTTCGCGTTCGGGAAGAGCACGGGAAGTGTCGGTGTTTCCATGTCCGGGCAGACAAGCATCACGGTGCTGTTGTAGTTGTCGTAGATCGCCGCTGCAAGTTTCACGGCGAAGGTGGTTTTCCCGGAATCCGGTGCTCCCCAGACGGCAGTCACTTTAGCCAAGATCCTCACCTTCTTTCTCTTCTTCCGCTTCCTTTTCGAGAAGTTCTTCCAGAATGTCCGCCTGTTCTTTCAGGTACTTCTTCGCCTGTTTCTCGTTGTCACGGCAGACGAGAGCAGCGTGCATCTTCCCGTAGTTTTCGTACTCCGCGAGGAGCCGGGCCTGATAGTCGGTGACGAGCAGCGTCAGCGTTGAGGGCAGTTCATAAGTCCCGTCCTCCTTCTGAACGAGTTCATCCTTGTCAAGACCCTCGGCGGTTGTTGCTGTGATGACGCGGACGTATTTCAGGGCTTCGGGAATCGTGGATTCCTTTTTCTCCCCGTTGTACACGATCATCGAGACGATATCACCGTTCTGCAGTTTGCCGGACAAGCCTCCCGCAAAGCTGGGGATGGTTACGGACACGGCAATCTGCGACCCGTTCAGGGTTTTGAAGACGTCGTTCGCGCTGTCCGCGGTATCGGTCAGTTTCACGGCAAAGAGATAGTCGCCCTTTGTCAGACCGACCGCCGCGTATTTGCCAACCACTTCGTCTTCGTTCGTCAGCACGTCGGGCGGCAGATTGTAGTTCCCAACACTGACGCGTTCGATATCGTCCCCGGTCATCCTGTGTCCCTGTGTCACACTCTGTTTTACCCTCAGCACTTCACTCCTGCTGTCCGAGAACTTGTTCACGAACGGCGCGATGACGAAGGCGAGGACAAGCGCGAGAAGGATACAGACGATGCCGAGGACGGTTCTGTTTTTCATGATGGTTTCCCCCTTTCTTTCAGATGAGATGCGCGGTCATGATCCCGACCGCGAGGAACGGAACGAGCGCAAAGGCTTTCCGGCTGTCCTCATGCCGGATTCTGCGCACGATGGGAACAACGATCAGCGACAGTGTCAGCCCGAGGATCAGGGCGGCCAGCCCTTTCTGCCAGCCGAGCAGAAATGCCCCCGCAGCGGACAGCTTGATATCCGCACCTCCGATGGCCCGGTCTTTGAGAAGAACTGCCAGCGGTACCTCGATCAGGAGCACAGCCGCCGCGCCAAGGAGCATGGATGGCAAGGCTGACAGTTTCATTCCCAAAAGAGCCGTTCCAGCTACTCCCATCCATACCCAGTCCGGCATGGTATGCGTCCGGATGTCATGAATGCTTCCGTACAGCAGAAATCCCGCGAGCAGGATCCCCCGCACGATGTGCAGGATCATTCCTTCTCTTTCCCGTGAAATTTCGTAAAGAGAAGAAGTGCGGCCAGAGCA
>JAFYBN010000034.1 GCA_017540175.1 Clostridia bacterium
CAGCTCAGGCTCAAATGCATGACGCCGATGGAATTTCATCGTGCTGCCGTGTAAAAAACTCCACCCTACCGGAAAGCAGGGTGGAATTCATGAAACATTTCTTTTGTTTTTTCACTGTCTACTTGACAGGGGGCGGTTCACACGCGAACCCCGGGGCGTTTTTCAGTTATCCGATCAATCCTGCGCCTCGTACACCGCGAAGAACGAGAGCGTCGGCTCCGTTCTCGCGTCGAGGATGCGCACGCGCAGGGCGGTCGTTTCGATCCCGCCGAGGGGAACGATGCGCTTGTACCCCACGACCGTGCCGCGGTAAACCTCTTCGAAGGCACCGTCCTTCCTGACGTCCACGGCGAAGCGCTCCACGCGCTGGCTCAGAAGAATGTTTTCCTTCAGCACGACGTTGCCGACGTGGACGGGTTCCTTCCATTCGGCGGTGAGCTCGGCGGTGTTCGTCCCGTTTGCCGCGCGGAAATATGTCGCGTAATCGTCGGTTCGCGCGTACAGCGCCTCATGTCCCTCTTCGGCGGGCGTGGACGTGAGTTCGGCGTACGGAAGCAGGTTCACGCGGAATGCCTTCTCAAGCTCCGCGCCGATCTCTTCGAGGCGCTTCACGTCGTTTTCGTGCAGCAGTCCCTCGCTCGTCGGCGGGATGTTCAAAAGAAACGTCGCGTTTCCGCCCACGGAGTTGTAATAGATGTGCATCATGTCCCCGAGCGGTCGCACCTTGTCGTTTTCCGACGCGTGCCAGAACCAGCCCGGACGGATCGAGGTGTTGACCTCCGCGGCGAACCACACGAGATCCTCCTCGTCCTTCAGAATTTCCCGGCTGCCGAGATCGCCGTCGGAAGCCGAGACCTTTCTCAGCCGGAACGCTGCGTCGTCGGACTGCTGGCTCTTCGCGGCGATCTTTTCCGTGTCCCACATCCGCCGCGGCACCACGCTCCATTCGGCGTCCCGGGTGTATCCCGCTTCGTTGCCGCACCAGCGCACGTCCGGCCCGCAGACCGAAATGCACGCGCCGGGCTGGTATTTCCGCACGACGGCGTAATACCGCTTCCAGTCGTAGACCTGCCGCTTGCCGTTCGGCCCCTCGCCGCACGCGCCGTCGAACCAGACGGAGAAGATTTCACCGTACTGCGTGAGAAGCTCGGTGAGCTGGGCGCAGAAATAGTCGTCGTACGCCTCGCCCTGTCCGTAGAGCGGGCTGTTGCGGTCCCACGGGGAGAGATAAACGCCGAATTTCAGCCCGTATTTCCGGCAGGCGTCCGACGCCTCGCGCACCACGTCGCCCCGTCCGCCGCGGAAGGGGGAGGAGGAGACGCTGTGCTTCGTGTATTTCGTCTGCCAGAGGCAGAAGCCGTCGTGGTGCTTCGCGGTGAGGATCATCCCCCGCATCCCGGCAGCCTTGATCGCGCGCGCCCACTGCTCCGCGTCGAGCTTCTCCGGGTTGAAGATCGCGGGGTCCTCCGTGCCGTCCCCCCATTCCCGGTCGGTAAAGGCGTTGACCGTGAAGTGGATGAAGCTGTAAAATTCCGTCTGCTGATGCGCGAGCTGGCGCGGGGAGGGGAATACCTGCGTGAGTCTTTCGTCGAGTGTCATGGGGAGCCTCCTCTGTTGAGCCGGGACTGTTCTTCGCATTGCCATAGTCGGAGCGACCTCGTCCCTTTTCTCTCATTATACAGGATTTCGGCGCGCCTGACAAGCCCCGGGACAAAAAAAGACGGATTCCCGCCGTCCCGCTGACCGCTCCCCGCGCCGTCCGCGCTCTTCGCTCGCCTCTTTCCGGCAAGCCGCGAGATGCCTGTCCCACGCGCGTCAACCGCGTTTCCCCTGTGCTTCCCGCGTGCGTTTTTTACCGTTTCGCGGGTTGACTTGACGCCGGATCTATGGTACAATGAAACCATCCGGGAAACCCGGGCGCATGCGGAATACGGCTGAGAACGTCCGGGACCCCGATCATCGTCAAAGGAGTTTTGTCATGCGGAAACTGATCGTAAAAGGAACGGAACTGAACCCGGCCGTCCTCTGCGCCGGGGAAAGCGCGCCGGAGAAGTACGCGGCGTCGGAACTCAAAAAGTACCTTGAGAAAATCGGGATCGCGGTCGAAGAGAACGGCGCGTCCCCGAACGTGAAGATCGGCGTCGATCCCGAAATCAGACGGGACGGATACCGGATCGAAGCGGGGGACGGCGCGCTCGCGATCCTCGGCGGCAACGGCCGCGGCGTGATTTACGGCGTTTACGCCTTCCTCGAGAAGTACGCGGGAATGCGCTTCTTCATGCCCGGCGTGGAAAAGCTCGGCGAGGGCGATCTCGTCGTCGATGAGGATGCCGCCTTCACCCCGATCTTCGAGATGCGGCAGTCGGACTGGCCTTGCGGAAACGGGGATGTGGACTGGTGCCTCAAAAACGGCGTCAACCAGAGACCCATTCCGGACGAGCGCGGCGGGCACATCCGCTACGGCGGCTTCGTGCACACGATCGGCGGGCTCGTCGGTGTTCCGGGAGATCAGCAGCCCTGCTTCTGCGACCCCGAGAATCTGAAAAAAGCCATCACGGGTGTGCGCGCCATTCTCGAAAAGGACCCCGGTGTGAGCATCATCTCCGTCTCGCAGAACGACAACATGAATTACTGTAAATGCGAGAAATGCGCCGCCGTCGACGCGGAGGAGGGCAGCCACATGGGCTCGATGCTGCGCTTCGTGAACGCCGTCGCCGCCGACATCGCACAGGACTACCCGAACGTCGTCATCGATACGCTCGCTTATCAGCACACGAGAAAGGCGCCGTCGGTCACGAAGCCCCTGCCGAACGTGTGCATCCGCCTCTGCTCCATCGAATGCTGCTTCTCCCATCCGCTCGACGACGGCTCCTGCCCCGTCAACGCGGCGTTCCATCACGACATCGTGGAATGGAGCAAGATCTGCGACCGCATTTACATCTGGGACTATGTGACGGACTTCTGCTTCTACGTCCCGACCTTCCCGAACTTCGGCGTGCTGAGAAAGAACATGCGCTTCTTCGCCGAGCACGGCGTGCGCGGCATGTACCCCGAAGGCAACTACAATTCCCCCGCGTCCGGCGAGTTCGGCGAGCTGCGCTGCTATCTGCTCGCCAAGCTGATGTGGGATCCGCTCATGAGCGAGATCGAATACCTCCGCCATATGGACGAATTCCTCGCCGGGTATTACGGAGAGGGCTGGCGGTATATCCGCGCCTACATCGACTGGACGACGGCGGAGGCGGCGGGAGAGCATATGAACATCTGGAACCCGCCCTTCTCGACCATCCCGCGGGAAAAGTACGCCGCGATGGAGGAAACCTTCGACGCGTGGTGGGATAAGGCGGAAGAGCTGGCGGGCGACCGCCTCGACGCCGTAAAGCGTTCCCGCATCCAGTGGCGTGCGATCAAGCTCATGCTGAAGCCCGACGCCGAGGGCGGAGCGGCGCTGCTCAATGAGCTCAGAGAGCGGAATATCCGCTGGCGCGAGTGGGGCGAGGCGGTGCCTGCGTACAATCCCGCCGAGTCTCCCGCAAACTGGCGGTAAACGGTAAACGGACGGACCGCAAGTAATCCAAAAAAACGATAAAACGGGGCTGACGCCTTCCTCTCCGGAGCGCGTCAGCCCCGCGTTTCTTATGGGATTTATTTGCCATGGAGAGCGTGTCAGCCGCCGTTTCAAACGAGATTTATCTGCCGTGGGAGAGAGCGCTCAGCTCCCGCTTCGGACGGGCTTTACCTGAAGAAGCAGAGCGCGTCCGCCGCCGCGGTGAAATCCTCTCCGAAAAACCGAAGCTCGACCTCCGCGAGCCCGTATGCCGGTCGCTCGAGCGCCGTGCGGACCTCAGTGAAAGCGGCGGACGGCGCGAGCTTCACGCATCCCGCGTACTGCCCGCCGAGATATATCTCCGCCCGGCAGGGCTTGTCCGTCCGTGCGGTCAGCGCGAAGGAGGTCTCCCCGTCGAAGCGGAAGGAGCGGTAAAGCGCGCGGTCCGCGTTTTGGATTTCCGTCAGCGCGCAGCCGTATGCGGAGGCTTCATCGCACGCGATCCGTACGTGCCCGCCGAGCTCCGCGGAGCGGCACGCGGGAATCGTCTCGCCGCCCGCGAATTCCCCGGAGGTCATCTTCACCTCGCGGATCGAGCCGTCGTCCTCAAAGAAGACCGGCTCGGCGCAGACGTGGCGCGAGAAGACGTCCCCGTGGGTGGAGCGGTGGTAGAAGACATACCACTGACCCCGGAATTCGCACAGGGAGCCGTGGTTGTTCCACGTTGAGGGATCGCAGCCGAAATTGTCGATCACCACGCCGCCGTACCGGAAGCCGCGGTCCGGGAAATCGGAGACGGCGTACCCGAGCGAGGTCGCCCGCCCGCCGTGCCGGTGCGTGTCGGTGTAGAGATAGTAATACTTGCCGCCGATCTTCTTGACGGAGGAGCCCTCGTGAAATTCGTGCTCCGCGACGGAAAGGGGCCGGGTCGCCGTCTCCGGGTCGATTTCGAGCATATTGTCCTTCAGCTTCGCCGCCCGCACCGCGTCGAACTGACCCCAGTAGAACCATGCCTGACCGTCGTCGTCGATCAGCACGGCGGGATCGATGCCGTGCACGTGCTCCATCGGGCCGACGTCCTCGAACGGACCCGCAGGGGAATCGCTCACGGCGACGCCGCACCGCCCGTCCGGGACGCAGTAGTAGAGGTAGTACTTTCCGTCCCGGTAAGCGCAGTCGGGCGCGTAGAGCGCCCCGAGATCCTTTGCCCAGCCGTCCTTCGTCATGGCAAGGGAGAAGGACACGCCGTGGTCGGTCCAGTGGATGAGATCGTCCGAAGAATAAACGTGATATACGTCCGAGCAGTATTTCTTCTCTCCGGGCAGATCAAAGGAACCGTAGAGATAAATCCTCCCGCCTGCCTCGAGCCAGACGTGCGCCTCCGCGTCGGGGACGAAGACGTCGAGCGGCAGAATGGGATTGGTGATCCGCGTGATGTTCGTGCTTTCCATGAGGAACCTTCCTTTGCGGTTTATTTCCGTTACCGGAGCCATTTGACAGGCCCGAGCAGCCCGGAGGCGGGGATCGCCATAAAGGCGGAGAACCCGTCGCGCAGGGCGTTGGCAAGCGTGTTCGACACTTCGATCAGGAGCTCGTTTTCGCCGTCCTTCAGCGCATCCGAGAGATCGTACCGGTACGGCGGGCAGACGCGGACGCCGAGGTCATGCCCGTTGAGCCATACGTGCGCCGTCTGTCCGACCGCGCCGAGATCGAGCGCGAGGGATTCCTTTTTGCCTGTGAAGACCGCGGTATAGCGCATCCTGCCGGAGAAGCCGGGATCGCGGCCCGCCCCGGTCAGGCTGAACAGCCCGCCCGCCGGGACGGCTTCGGCGGCGGTCGTATAGGCGTTCATGTCGGTATAGGGCGCGGTCTCCACGCGGAAGACAAGCCCGGCGGGGGCGCTTTCGTCCCAAGCCTTCTTTTCGGGCAGGGCGGGGAGCTCCCCGGTTTTCTCGAACACCGCGATCACGGACTGGTACGGCGCGAGCTTCAGCTTCAATGCGCCGCACGCAAGCGGGACGCGGGAGATTTCGTCGTTCAAGAGATCGAGCAGAGCGCCCTCCGTAAGAGACTCAAGCCCGCTCAGCCGCACCGCGGTTTCGACCTCGTCGGCGGTCGATTCGTTGACGAACATATAGATTTCGCTTGTGCCGGCGGTATAGTGGCAGACGCGGAGCATGGGGAAATCCCCCTCGACCATCACGTCCCGGGAGAGGAATTCGTCGAGGCGGGAGAGCAGGTCTGCGGGAGTCGTATCCGGTTCCATCCGGATCACGGGGACGCCCGCTTGCTCGAGCCGCAGAAGAGCCTCCGTCAGCGGAGAGGGCAGGAGCTTTGCCGCCGGGACGATCAGGCACTGATACGTCTCCGCGCCGACCTTCAGCCGTCCGTTTTCCGCTTCGGCGGGGAAGATGCGGCTTCCGCTCGTCTGTGTGAAGCAGTCGGCGGGGAGGATGTCGAAATCGATGTGCGCGTCGTAGAGCGTCTTCGCCGGAACCTGTGTGAGCATCGCGTCCCCGTCCTTGTTCATCCATTCGGCGTCCGCGTGATAAAGGATCGCGCAGTCCGCGCGGTGAACGCCGCCGGAGAGCAGATGTGCCGCCCGGTTGCCGTAGGTCATGAGCTTTGAGAAGCCCTCGAACTGCGGGTCGGCTCCGTTCGCGCCGAAATGCGGCGGGCAGTCGGGATCGGGGAACGCCGGGGAGAAGGCGTGCGGCACGAAGCGGTTCACGCCGCGCACGAGCAGATAGTCGAGCAGCCACTTCATCGCGGGCGTCCCCTCCGCCCAGCCGTACGCGCCGAAGACCTCGCACATCGCTCTGCCCTCCGTCTCCGTGCCGATGTGGGCGAAGGAGGAGGCGAGCTTCGCGAGAACGTAGTCGAAGAAAGCGGGGTCGGCATTGTTGCCGAAGGTGGTCGCCGAGTGGATATAGCCGCTCATGCCCGGCATGATCTGATGCAGGACGATGTCGATGCCGCTCATGTGCTGCCCGTCGAGGGAGCGGAAATAGTGCCCGCCGCTGCAGCCGAGGCGCGCGTGCGCGTTCATGTCTTCGATGATATGGCCGATGTACTGTACCCCGTGCGCCGCGCACCACGCGCCGAGCTGACGGGTGAAAGAGTCCCGGTAGAGCTTCGTCACCGCGTCCATGTAGGCGTGCCGGATCTTTCCGGTATCGGGACCGATCCCGAACCAAAGCCCGGAGAGGTACGGCGCCGGGTCGTATCCGAGGGACTCTGCCATCATGCCGGGGATGCGGTCGTTCCACGGCAGGGCGAGCCCCGGCATTCCGACGCGGCGGTCGTACATGCCCCGGTCGATCGCGTGCGGACCGAACCAGGTATTGCCGAGCGAGGGCTCGTCCGAGAAGAAACCGGCGATCGTCGTGCCGAAATACTTCGCGTAATGCGCGTAGTGACTCTCGTACACCGCGTCGATCAGCACCCGGACGGATTCTTCGCAGAGCATGTCTATGTAGTCCGGGTGGCTCGTTCCCTTGCGGGTCTTGTAGAAGAAGAACACGCGCCAGCACCCCGCGGGGATCGAGAAACGCAGAAATCCGTCCTTCACGCCGTCCGTCAGCCGGATAGCCTCGGGCGCGCAGTCCTCGAGGATCTCGCTCTCGTCGGACGGGACGCGGCGGCAGGCATAAACGTCGAGCAGGATGTGCTCTTCATTCACCGCATCCGCCATGAGCAGCGCGTCGTCCAGCGGTCCCATCACGTCGACGTGGCGCTCGACGAGCTGCCAGTTTCTCAGCTCGGGATGGAATTTCTTGATGTGCCCGGCGGCGTGACCGGTCGGGAAGTGGTCGTCGTCGAGGATCCAGACCTGCATCCCGCGCTTTTGTGCCTCCGCGAGGATGAGATCCATGTCGCGCCACCAGCCCTCGCCCACGAAATCGCGGTGAGGCCGGGACTCCACGCAGAACGCGCGGCATCCGCTTTTGTAAATCCGCTCCACCTCTTCGGGGATGGTCGCGGTGTGGTCGCCGTGCTGCCAGTAGAAGGGGAGCATATAGTTTTCTTCCCCGCCGGAGAGCACGTCGTTCAGCCGCTTGTATGCCATGTCTTTTCCTCCTGTGCGATCCGCCGCGCCCGAAATTGCCGGACGGGGTGGAAGTGTTTCGGCTCTTTCGTTCCATTTTACCCGAAAACGCGGAAAAACGCAAGAGAATTTGTGCGATTCCGCACGGAAACCGCAGGTTTTTCATTCGTTTTATCCGCGTTCGCGTCTTGACGCGGGATGGGCGAGGTGATATAATAGGGACGAATCAAACGCAGCCGCCCGCGGGGGCGGAGCTTCCCGCACGGAAAGGAGACCGATCATGAAAACAACGAGAAGAGCCAAAAAAGCGCTGTGCCTGCTCACAGCCCTTCTTATGCTCCTGCCCGTCTTCGCTGCGTGCTCCGAATCGAAGGAGAACACCGACGGGGAAAAGGCGGGGACGGACGCGCCCGCCGTTTCCTCGGACAATACCGCGCCCGAGGAGACCGAGGAGGAAACCGAGCCCGATCCCTTCGCGGGACGCAGTTATAACGGCCGCTCTTTCCGCGTCAGCTCCTCCACGAACGACGCCGAATCGACGCTTGTGTCCTCGAACTATCTCATCGAGGGTCCGGAAGAGCTGGTCGGAGACGCCGCTCCCGACGAGGCGTTCCAGCGCAACAAGAGGGTCGAGGAACTTCTCGACATCAGCCTTGAGTTCACCGGAGTGAACTACGGCTACGGCGACGTGGGCAATTACATCCGCCATTTCGTCACCACCGCGGACGACGCTTACGACTGCTTCATCAACGATATCTACGGTACGACCTCCCTCACCGTGGAGGGCGCGTTCCACAACGGGCTCGATTTCGAAAACTTCGATTTCTCAAAGCCGTGGTGGTACGAGGACTTCATGCGCGACATCTCGTTCAACTACCAGTATCAGTTCGCGCTCGCGGGAGACTTCTTCATCGACGTTCTCCGCTCCTCCCACATCCTGATTTTGAATAAATCCCTCTATGCCGACATCTACGGCAACCCGGATGAAATGTACGACATCGTGCTGGCGGGCGACTGGACGTACGACAGAATGTGCGCCATGATCGAGGAGGTCTATTCCGACCTCAACGGCAACCAGAAGGCGGACGGGGACGACCGCTACGCGTACGTGTGCTATCAGATCTGGGGACCGATGATTCCACACCTCATCTCCGCAGACCCCGGCTTCGTGGAGCGGGACGAGCAGGGTTACCCGACCTTCACGGTGTACAACGAGCGCACGCTGAAGCTCATCGACTATCTTGAAGTACTGTTCATGGGGCCGTACTGCGGCGTGCAGGACGTCTTCCAGGGCGGAACCTCCGCGGACATGAACTTTGCGACAGGCAAATCCCTCTTCATCGGCTCCCAGCGCCTCGGTTCGCTCGAGCACAGCACCTTCCGCGATATGGAGTACGACATCGGCGTGGTCCCCTATCCGACGATGGAACCGGGCGGGAAGTACATCACCTCCGCGCACGACACCTCCGAGGTCGGGCTCATCCCCGTGACCGTTCCGCTTGACGACTTTGATTTCGTCAGCGCCGCGATCGAGGTGCTGAACCGCGAAACCAACAAAACGGTGCTTCCGGTGTATTACGAATCCTCCCTCAAGCTCAAATACACCCGCGACCAGATGTCCGCGCGGATGATCGACATCATCCACGACAACATCGGCAATTCCTTCCCGCTCGCGTGGTCGAACCAGTTCGACGGCATGCTGCTCTTCAAGATCTACGAGGCCATCGTGGACAACGGCGGCGACTACGCGTCGTACTACAAGAGAGCGGAAAAGGCGCAGACCAAGATCCTCGCGAAGATGATCGAGAAATTCGAGAAGAACAATCACGTGGGTGAGTAACGCCGCGCGGGTCCGCACGCGCGACACAGTCCGCACGTGCGACCGCGATCCAACCGAACAGCAGCAAAACCGCCGCGCTCCGTTCCGGGAAGGAATGAAGCGCGGCGGCGTTTTTCCGTTCGTTTTGTTTGCGGTTTCTCAGCCGATGGGTCAGCCGACGGGCTCGTTCAGCTTTTCGATGAATTTCTCAAGCGATTTGTTCGCGACCTTGACCCCTCTCGCAATGACGGACGAGACGGTCGAGGAGTCCTTCATGCCCATCATGTTCGAGAAGGAGCTGCCCCAGTTGAAGACGATGCCGAGGTCGAAGTTCCGCGTCGCCATGATCAGGGCGATCATCGGCTCGGACTCCACGTCGCGGGTGGACTTGCCGATCAGGGTCTGATCGTAGTAGGCGGGCGTCAGGGTGTAGACCGAAAGGTGCGCCATCGCCTCGGTGATGTCGCCGATCTTCGCTCTGTCCTGAACGGTGGTGGGAATCGCGTAGGCGGTCAGGTTCGAGAAGCTGTAGCTGGAATAATACCGATCCTGTTGCTCGTTTTCCTTCGGAGCGGGGATGATGCCGAAATCGGTGTCCGCCTCGCGGTACAGGGTCACGTTGCGCATGCCGGCGTAGTAGAACAGCGCCTTGCCGGTCGCGAACTGATTTTCACGGGTGTTGAGCTGGAAGGAGCCGCCGCCGGTGACGGTGGATTTCGTGCCCATGTTCGTGAAATCGCCCTGCTGGGTATCGATGACCCGCATGAGCGCGGTGATCTCGTTCTCACCGTTGTAGGTGAAGTAGGGCAGATCGTTCTCGTCCTTCTCGCAGATGCGGTAGCCGAAGCACGACCACAGCGCCACGGTGTTGTAATCCTCGGTGACGAAGCCGTAGACGTCGTCCGCGGTCCACTTGCCGTTGCCGTCCTCGTCGAGCGTCGCGGCCTTCGCCATCTCGTTGTGCTTGTCAAGCGTCCACTTGCCGCTGTCCACAAGCTCGTACGGATCCTCGAGCCCGAGGTTCTGGATGAGCTGCTTGTTGAAGAGGTAGCACCAGGTGCCGTAGTTGTCCATGACGGAAATGTCGCCCGTCATCAGATAGGAGCCTTTGCCGATGGAGAGGTCCTTGTAGAGCCCCTGATCCCACCACGCGTTTTCGGGGTGGATGGTCTCGACCGTGTTGAAATCGAGGATGTAGTGCTGGGGAACGAGATTCGCCAGAGCGTCCAGCCCGTCGGTGAAGATGTCGTAGTCGTCCGCCATCGCGACGATGGAGGTCTTGACGGTATTCGCGACGCCGTCGACCGGCACTTCGGTGATCTTGATGTTCATGACGTCCTCGAGCACCGTGTTGCGGTTGAATACGGAGTCGTTGATCGTCTCTCCCGTGATCCCCTCGGAGAAGACGTCGAAGGTCTTCCAGTCGCCGGACGCGCGGTCGGCGATGCGGAACTCATAACCGGAGTAATCGCGGTCCTCGTACTGGAGCTTCGCGACCTCGAGGCTCATTTCCGGTTCTTCTTCTTCCGGCTCGGCTGCGGGTGCGGCGTCGGCGGGCGTCGTTTCGGTCGAGCCCTTGTCGCTGTTCTCCCCCGTCTCGGAGCACGAGGCGAAGAGCGGCAGCGGCAGCAGCAGAAGAAGGGCGAGGAGGAGGCTGCATGTTCTTCTCATGTCGTTTGTTTCCTTTCGGTGAATTTTTCATAAGTCCTTGTTCGGATGCTTCATTATATCATTGCGTCGCCGCCTTGTCAAGCCGGACGGGTGAAAAGCGGCACGCAGCCTTCCCGGTTTTTCTGCTTGCGGGGCAGTTTCCGGTGCGCTTTTCAGGCGAGATTCTCCCGCATGAACCGGAGCGCCGCGTCGGATGCGGTTTTCCAGTCCTCTCCCCAGAAGCCGTGCCCCGCGCCGGGGATCCTCAGAAGCCGCGCGTCGGGGAAGGTCTTCTCCGCCCGCTCGGAATACGAGATCGGCACGAGGGTGTCCGCCGTGCCGTGGATCAAGAGGACCGGGCGCGTGAAAGCGGGCAGGCGGTCGTAAATATCGAACGAGAGGGCGTCCCGGTGGTAAATGGCGCCGAGCGTCATGCCCATGACGTCCATCCGCTCCGGGATCGCCGAGGGATCGGGCGCGCGCTTCTTGCTGTCGTCCTGCAGAACGTAGGCAGGGAAGAGCGCGACGAGGGCGCGCACGTCCTCCGGCCGCGCCGCGGCGGCATAGGACGAGACGAAGCCGCCCTGGCTCGCGCCCCAGAGAAAGACGTTCGTCCCGTCGACCTCCGGGCGGGCGCGGACGCCGTCGAGCACGGAGGAGAGATCGGCGGCCTCGGTGAGCACGGACATCTCGAGCGGCGTGCCGTCGCTGCGGGAGGCGTTCCCGCCCCCGCAGAAATCAAAGGAGCAGGCGAAAAAGCCGTTTTCCGCGAAGAACCGCGCGTCGCATTCGAGTCCTCTGCCGTCCCCGCCGTAGCCGTGGGACAGGATCACCGCGGGCAGCGGCGCATGCGCGTCCGCCGGAACATACAGATCTCCGACGATCGTTTTTCCTTCACGGGAGAAAAGAATGGTCTCGGTTTTGATCTCAGACATGGGAGTCCTCCTTGTTGTCGTTTTTACTCTTGGGAAAGCCGCGCGCTCTTCAAGAGATCTTCGAGGGCGCCTGCCAGCGCACCGGCGCAGCCGATCCCCACGGAATTGGTCTCCTCGTAGTGACGGCTCCCGTCCTCCGGTTCCGCGGCGTTCAGATAGGGGGCGGTTTCGTCGACCAGATAATCCGACGGGGGCACGATGTAGCCGAGCTCGTCGTCCGCCAGTCCGATCGGTATGAAATCCGTGATCCCCGCGCGGCTCAGAATGCTTTGAAGCGGCTCGGGATCGGATGCCCCGGGATTTGACGGATTCTCCCGCCCACCGCCTGTAATGAGCTCCGGAAAGATCTCTCCGGGGAGGAGCAGCAGGGAAGCGTCCCCGAGCCGGACGAGGGAGAGGCGCGATTTGAGCGCGTACTCCGTTGCGCCGGACCCGCTCATGGCCTCGTTGCCGAGGATCCCGAGGAACTTGTAATAGAGAAAGACCGTGTTGTCGAGCGGAACGGTGAAGCTGACCGTGTGATCCGAGAGCCCGGGTTCCAGCTCCCGCTCCGGCGCGCCGGACAGCGCGGCTGCGGCGAGCTTTTCTCCCGTGACGAGCAGGTTTTCCTCCGCGTCAAAGGGAGAGACAAATTCCTTCGTCATGATCAGCCCGCCGACGGCTCCGGCGAAAAAGAGCGCGCGGTCCCCGGTCCTCTCCGCGATCAGATCGCACAGCACGCCCGGGTAATCCCGGCTCACGCGCGTGTTGGCGCCTCTGAGGGATTCCGCGTGCGCCCCGTAGGACACCAGCCGGATGCCGGGGCCGCCGTCGTCCGGCGCGAAGCGGAGCAGGTGCAGCGCGGTGTCGTAGATCTGCGGGTCGCGCGAATCGCGCTGAAGCTCCTCGGTCGCGGCGTCCGAGCGGTACAGCCTGCCCGTTTTCCGGTCCGCGAGCGCTTCCCGCGCGGCGGACACGCAGGCGGCGTGAAGATTTTCCATGAAGAGCGGGTTTTTGCCGTCCATACCGACGGGACCCCACAGCCCGAGTGTGTCGAGCCCGGCGTGGGTGTGGGTCGCGGCGACGTGGACCGCGGCGGCTTCGTTTCCGAGAAGCGGTTTGATCTCATCCCGGATCGCGACGACCGTATCGGAGCCGAGCCCCACGCAGTCCACGGATAAGATGAGAACGCCGTCCCCGCCCGCGTCGAGCCAGAGGGCGCGGACCTCTTGCAGGTCGCGGATGCCGGTGATTTCCCAGCCGTTGTGGTATCCCGCGATGTAAAGGGGCTCCTGTGTCTCGGGAACCGGGATCGCGGCGCACCCGAAGCCCGCGCGCCACACGGCTTCGCGCGGCGTCTCCGGCGGCTCAGCCTTCCCGCAGCCCGGCACGAGACATAGCAGGACGAGGGATGCGGCGAGAAGACGTTTTGACGTTCTGTTCATAGGAAGATGACCTCCTCTCCCGCCGAAGCGGCGAGCGAAAACGCTCCGGACTTGAGGTATCCGGCAAGCGAACGGACGACCGAGCCGAAACGGATGTCGTTGACCTTCGCTGTCCATAGCATAAGCAGAAAAGCGGTTATCAGAAAAATCAATAGCAAAATGACGCCCAAAACCCTGAGCAGCGTCCGCGTGGGCTGTTTTGCGCCTTTGGCGCGCGAGAAGAGCAGAAAAAACGCGAGCCAGCCGGCAAAGAGCGGCGGCAGGGGCCAAAAGAGATTCGGCACGACCTTCGCCCTCTTCAGCGCCCCGAAGATGTCCGCGAGCGCGGCGGCGGTCCCGTCCCCCGGGAAGAGCTTTTCGCCGAGAAAGCCGAGCAGCGGTCCGAGCCTGCGCAGAAGGAAGATCACGGCGGCGCAGAAGACTGCCTCGGAGATCAGCGTAAAGGCGGCGGCGCGCGCCGGAAGGTACGGCGCGGCGCGGGGAGATGAACGGCTGCTCTCATCCTTCATGGGACCTCTCCTTTCGTGCGTTCTGTTTCCATTATAACCGATTTTCGGAAAAAATCAAGTTCTCCCGCGCCGCGCGTGAAAATTTGTCGTATTAGAAAAAACTTATAGCAAAATTTGCGTCCTCCATTGACAAACGGGGGAAAAAGCGTTAGAATGGAGGAAAGCGAACACCGAATTCAGCTTAACCGGACGAACAGGAGAGAATCGATATGAAAGAATGGATGGACGCCATCGTCAAGCCCGCCGCCGGTCCCGGACTGGAGCTGCGGCAGGTCCCCGTACCCATCCCCGAAGCGGGGGAAGTGCTCATCAAGATCCACAAAACCGCGATCTGCGGCACGGATGTGCATATTTTCAACTGGGACCCCTGGGCGGCCCAGCACATCACGCATCCCCCGATGACCATCGGGCATGAGTACGTCGGCGAGGTTGCCGCGCTCGGCGCGGGCGTGACCGGGCTTGAGATCGGTCAGCGCGTGTCCGGCGAGGGACATATCACCTGCGGCCGCTGCCGCAACTGCCACACCGGCAATATCCAGTGGTGCCACGATACGAAGGGCGTGGGCGTGGACCGGGACGGCGCGTTCGCGGAATACGTCTGCATTCCGTCGACGAACGTCATCATCATCGATCCGAGCCTCCCCGAAGACGTGGTCGCGTTCTTCGACGCGGTCGGCAACGCCACCCACACCGCCCTGATGTGGAATCTCGTCGGCGAGGACGTGCTCATCACGGGCGCTGGTCCGATCGGCATCATCGCGGCGGGCATCTGCAAATACGCGGGCGCGCGCCGGGTCATCATCACCGATATGAACGACTACCGCCTCGGCCTCGCGAAGAAGATGGGCGCGGACGCCGCGGTCAACATCGGACGGGAAGACCTCGAGACCGTCATGAAGGAACAGGGGCTGACCGAGGGCTTCGACGTGGGGCTCGAGATGTCCGGGAGCGCGCAGGCATTCCGTCAGATGTGCACGGTCATGCGCAACGGCGGCAAGATCTCCCTGCTCGGCCTTGGAAAGGCGAACGTCGAGGTCGACATGAACAGCATCATCTGCAAGGGTCTGACCCTGCAGGGCATTTACGGCAGAAAGATGGACAACTGGCACCAGATGAGCTACATGGTGCAGGGCGGGCTCGACCTCACCCCGGTCATCACCCACCGCTTCCGCTATACGGACTTTGAAAAGGGATTTGAAGCCATGAACAGCGGCAATTCCGGCAAGGTCATCCTCGACTGGACGAAATAAGAAAGATCGGAGGAGAAAAACATGAAATCTGCGATTCTCAGCATCGAAAAGGAACTGGACGCCATCCGCGAAGCGGGGACATGGCGGAATGAACGCGTGATCACCACCCCCCAGCGCTCCCGCATCAATACGACCGAGCGGGACGCCGTTGTGAACATGTGCGCGAACAACTACCTCGGTCTCTCCGACAACCCGGAGCTGATCGCGGCGGCGAAGGCGAGCTATGACCGCTGGGGCTTCGGCCTTTCCTCCGTGCGCTTCATCTGCGGCACGCAGGAGATCCACAAGGAGCTTGAAGCAAAGATCGCCCGTTTCGTCGGAATGGAGGACGCGATCCTCTATTCCTCCTGCTTCGACGCGAACGGGGGGCTTTTCGAGACCCTGCTCGGACCCGACGACGCCATCGTCTCCGACGAGCTGAACCACGCCTCCATCATCGACGGCGTGCGGCTCTGCAAGGCGAAGCGCTTCCGTTATAAAAACAACGATATGGACGACTTGCGCGCCAAGCTCGCCGAGGCGCGGGAGGGCGGCGCGAAGAAGATCATGATCGCGACGGACGGCGTCTTCTCGATGGACGGCTACATCGCGAACCTGAAAGGCATCTGCGATCTCGCGGACGAATTCGACGCGCTCGTCATGGTGGACGACAGCCACGCCGTCGGCTTCATGGGCGAGCACGGGCGCGGCACGCCGGAATACTGCGGCGTCATGGGCCGCGTGGACATTCTGACCGGCACCTTCGGCAAGGCGATGGGCGGCGCGTCCGGCGGCTACACCGCGGCGTCGAAGCCGATTGTCGAGCTGCTCCGCCAGCGCAGCCGTCCGTACCTCTTCTCGAATACCCTCGCGCCCGCCATCTGCGCGGCGACGCTCAAGACCATCGAACTGCTCGAGGCGTCCACCGCACTGCGCGATAAGGTGCACGAGAACGCCCGGTATTTCCGGGCCGAGATGGAAAAGCTCGGCTTCGATCTTCTCCCCGGCGAGCATCCCATCGTCCCCGTCATGCTGTACGATCCCCGCGTCGCGTCGGAATTCGCCCGCCGCATGCTCGAAAAGGGCGTGTACGTCGTCGGCTTCTGCTATCCCGTCGTTCCGAAGGGACGCGACCGCATCCGCACCCAGATCTCCGCGGGTCACACGAAGGACGACCTCGATTTCGCCGTGAAGTGCTTCGGCGAGGTCAAGAAGGAAATGGGGCTGTAAGCAAAAAAAGGTCCCGGGCAGGATCATAGGCCGATCCGCGCCGCGGGGCCATGCGATGAACCGTCGGCAAAAGAACAACGGAACAAGAGCCGTTTTCCGGACACTGCGCCGGAGCGGCTCTTTTCGCTGTGTCTGTTTCGCGCGGGAGCGGATACGGGTCAGCCCTTGCGGTCCTCCCCGGTCTTCGGGCTGTTCAGACCGACGGCGCGCTCCACGGGCAGGGAGAACGCGATGCCCTGCCCCGCGCTGTCCAGCCCCGCGGCGTCGTAGAGCGCCTTCAGAACCCGATCCTTGATTTCGGCGGATACAAGGAGCATGACCATCTCTTTTTCCGGCTGGACGCGGATTTTGAACATTTCCTCGGCTTCGTGGCTCGCCGTGCCCCTGCACTTGAAAATCGTGCCGCCGCCCGCGCCTGCCTTCCGCGCGGCGGCCATGACGACGTCGGAAAAGCCCGCGTTTACGATGCAGAAGATCGCTTCGTATTGTTGTTCCATCATGCTTCCTCCCCTTCGACGAGCCGGGGCTCGTTGCTCAGAAAACCGTAGCTCAGCTTTCCGATGACGCTGCTGAGCGGCACTGTGAAGGCAATGCCCATTCCGTTATTGATGTCGCGGAACCGTTCCTCGAGAGCGGCGAATATGGCGTCGACGCGCTCTGCCTTCACAACGGAGAAAATCACGCTGCGCCGGTTATCCTTCAGCCCGAGAAACTCGATCAGATCGCTCTGCACCGTTCCGTCCGTGACGAAGGACAGCTGCAGATTTGCCTCGAAGGTTTTGAGAAAATCCGCGAAGAAGGTGCCCTTGCCCTTGTTGACCACCGTCACCAGCAAAACCAGCCTGCTCGGCGCGATATTGGCGGGATTTTCCATTCAGTCCGCCTCCTTGTAATCGAAGTAGATGATCTGCGCGTCCTCGGCGGAAAGGATTTTCCGCATTTTCGCGTTCGCCCTGGCCTTGCGCGCGACGATGGCGCGGAAGCCGAGCGTTTGAATGGTGATCAGCGGCGTCATGGCGACCAGAGCCACCACGCCGAACGCAAAGTCCAAAACGGCGGACTCGCCCCGCAGGGAAACGCAGGCGCCGATTGACATGGGCAGGATGAAGGAGCTGGTCAGCGGTCCGCTCGCGACGCCGCCGGAGTCGAAGGCTATGGCTGTATAGATTTTCGGCACGAAAAAGGACAGACCGAGGCTCAGAAGATAGCCCGGGATCAAATAATAGAGAAGCGAGAAGCCGAAAATCAGCCGGATCACGGACAGCCCGACGGATATGCCCACGCCGGCGGACAGGGCGGCGAGCATCTGACGCTTCGTCACCGTGCCCCCCGTCACCTCCTCGACCTGCTGATTCAGAACGTGAACGGCGGGCTCCGCGAGGACGGCGACCGTGCCGAGCAGGACCGCGAAGATGAACATCAGCTGTTCACTGTACGCCGTGATCATCAGCCCGAGACGGTATCCGACGGGCATGAAGCCGACGGAAACCGCGACGAGAAAAACGACAAGCCCGACGAAGGCGAAAACCAGACCTGCCCCGATCTGCATGAGTCTGCGCGCGGGCAGACGCAGAACGGTAAACTGCAAAAGCAGGAAGAAAGCCGCCATCAAAAGCAGCGATTTCGCTACGTCCCACGCGACATCGGCGAGCAGTCCGCCGAACGCGGGACCAAAGCCCGCGCGGATCGAATAATCCGGCAGCGGAAAGCTGATTTCCCCGCCGCCCGACAGGATGGAAAGGATCAGCACGGCAAGCACCGGTCCCACGGAGCACAGCGCGATCAGACCGAAGCTGTTCTCGCCCGCGTCCCTGCCGCCGAGCGTCTGCGCGATGCCCAGCCCGAGCGCCATGATGAACGGCACCGTGATCGGACCGGTCGTGACGCCGCCGGAATCAAAGGAAAGCGGCAGGAAGAACTGCGCGCCCCGGGTGATCAGAAGCGAGGAAAACGCGAACAGAAGCATGTAAAAGAAGAGCAGGAGGGAGGTCAGGTCGGTTCTCGTCACCATGCGGATAACGGCGAGGACCAAAAACAGCCCCACGCCGACGCCGACGGTGGCGATCAGGAGCCATGGGCTGACAGTGGCTCCCACCTGTCCCGCGAGAACGGAGAGGTCCGGCTCGGCAACCGTGATCAGCACGCCGAGAAAGAAACAGACGCAGACCAGCACGCCGATGCGGCGGGATTTGGTCAGACCCTCGCCGACGTGCCGCCCCATGGGGGTCATGGCAAGGTCCGCTCCGAGGTTGAAGAGACCGATGCCTGCCGCAAGGAGCAGCGCGCTCACGGCAAAAACCGTCCTCTCGAGCCAATCGAGCGGCGCGATGGGGGTAAAGGACACGGCGAGAACGATCCCCGTCACGGGCAGGACCGATATCAACGCTTCCCATAGCTTGACAAGCAGCGCTTTTCCCATGTCTGTCTCCTTTGCTGTCCGGCGGTGTTGTGCTCCCGGACCGATCGTCGGCGGCATGCCGCCCGTTCCCGACGTGTTCAGGCGGCGCCGGGCCGCCGTTCATCGCGCGTCCCGCACCTGACGGATCCGGACAATATTCTATCATATCCGTTCCGCGCTGTCAAGTGCGGACGCGGAAGGGAAGAGCCGCCTCCGCTTTGGAGAGGGGGCAATTCCCGGTCCGCTGTCAGAGCGGGAGGATCTCTTTTTCCTTTGCCCACGCGAGAAACGCCTTCGCCGCCGCCGCGCATCCCTCGGCGTTCGGGTGTCCGCCGTAGACGGACAGATGTTCGTTTGGCGCGGGTCTGCCGAGCACGGCGGCAAAATCGAACAGCGCGTCCGCCTCGCAGGCGAGATCGGAGCGGACCGCCGCGTTGACCGCGTACCAGCGGTCCTTTCTTTCGTCCGTGAAATCGAACGGAGGCACGGTGAAGAGGATCACGCGGCACCCGGCAGCCTTCAGCGCGCGGATGATCACGCGCAGATCCGCGATGATCTCGTCCGCGCCGCGGTCCCTGCAGAGATCGTTCACGCCGAGGCAGACCGAAACGACGCCGCACCGCTTCGCCCGCGCGAGCCAGCCCCCGTCCGTCGCGGCGTCCTTCGCCCGCGCGAACCCGATGCCGAGGTCCCAGACGGAACAGGAGGGATCGAGCGCCTCGGCGATCTTTGCGGCCCAGTGCGTGTAGCTGTCGTAGACCGTCCCGCAGCCCTGCGTGATCGAGTCGCCCAGAAAGCCGAGCTTCGTTTCGACGGGGCGGTCGCAGCCGATCATGAGCGGAACGGGGATCTTTCTCCCCGGGACCCATCTCTCCCCGTTCCCGAGCAGGATTTTCAGAACGATCTCGTCGTGATAGGGATAACGCGCGCCCCGAACTTCGATCTCATAGCACAGATAGTCCCCCGCTTTCGCGTCGAGACGGACGGGGTCGGTGAAGAAGGGTTCGGCTTCCGAGGCGTAAACCTTTCTCGCGCTCTCCCCGCCGAAGGTGAGCCGATGCCAGAGCTCCGGCTCGTCCCCCCGGTTTTCGCACAGTCCCACGCGCAGGGAGAGGATCTCCCAGTCCCCGCCCGCGTCGTTCGCCGTACTGATCGAGCCGTCGTCATAGGTGCTGTCCACACGGTTCGAGAAGAGCAGGGAATAGTTCTCCCCGCCCCGCGTGAGCCTGAACCACACCCGCCCTTTGCGCGTGACGGGCTCTTTGTCCGCCGTCACGAGCTGATTCGCGCTCCCCGTCGCCGAGTCCGAGGAAAAGGTCCGATAAAATTCGTCAAGCGTCATAACGCGCCTCCGTTGTTTTGGTGTCAATATTCATTATACCGCGCCGCGCGGCGGATTGCAAGAGGCGGATTGCAAACTGCCCGCCGACGGCTCGGTCACCGGTCTCTCCGACCGCCCACGCCCCGGCTTTTTCCCAAGCGGGAATTGACAACCGAACGCAGATGCGGTATAATACGGGCAGAATTTTTGCAGGACGGGTGCGTCATGAAAAAAGTCCTTGGATTTTTCCGCAAAGAACTCATGCTTACCGTCTCCCTTCTCGCGGCGGCGGCTTCGCTTTTCCTCACGCCTCCGAGCGCCGCGCTCCTTTCTTCGATCGACTGGCGCACGCTCGGGACGCTTTTCATGATGCTCTGCGTGCTCGAAGGCTTCAAGCAGGAGAACATTCTCCGCCCCGTCGTCCGGCTCAGCACCCGGATGAGCGGCATGATCCCGCTTTCCCTGTTTCTGATCTTCGGCGTCTTCTTCTCCTCCATGTTCGTGACGAACGACGTGTCCTTGCTCATCTTCGTCCCGCTGACCATTCTGCTGTTCCGCGGCGGGGACCGGGAGAAGTACATCCTTCCCGTCATTTCGATGGAAAACATCGCCGCGATCCGCGGCTCCCTGCTCATGCCCTTCGGAAGCCCGCAGAACCTCTTCCTCTATGGCAAGAGCGGCGTCAGCGCGTGGCATTTCATGCTCCACATGGCGCCACTTTGCGTCATGTCGGCGGTTTTGCTCGTCGTTTTCGTCTTCGTGCTCTACCGCAAAAATCCGCGCGAAGAGATCCGCGTCGCGGAAAGTGCGGGCGGCGTCTGGCGGCGCGAGGACCGTGTGAAGCGGATCGCGTATCTCGCCCTCTTCGTCCTCGTCATCGCGACCATCGTCTCGCGCACGGGATATTGGTATGTGTCCCTCGCCGTGGTCGCCGCGGTCATTCTCTTTGTCGACCGGGGACTCTTCAAAAAGGTGGATTACGTCCTGCTCGTCACCTTCCTCTGCTTCTTCGTCTTTTCGTCTTCCATCGCCGCGAACGCCGCGGTCGGGGGCCTGCTCAAAAAGGCCGTGGCGGGGTACGAATACTGGTGGGCGATCGGACTCAGCCAGATCATCTCGAACGTCCCGGCGTCCATCGTGCTGTATCCGTTTTCCGGGAATTTCGCCGGGCTGATCTACGGCGCGGACACGGCGGGGCTCTGCTCCCTGATCGGTTCGCTCGCGTCGGTCATCAATTACCGCATCTACGTCCGTGAATACCCCGGGGAGGGCAGGAGGTTCATCAAGACCTTCACCCTCGTGAGCTGGGCGTTTTTCGCCGTTGTCGTTTATCCGGGATATCTGCTCTCGCATTGGGCGTTTTTCTGAGTGTGCGTTCCGCGCGAAAAGCTGGGGGTCTTCCCTTCGGAGTGAACCCCTTTTTTTGATGCCCTTTTTTGACGCCTTTTTTTGGCGCCCGCGCGCGAAATTTCGCTCTTCATCTTGATTTCCCGCGCGGGATGGATTATAATAATCATAACTGTATAGTTTATTTCAAGAAGGATTGCAGGACGGAACCGTGAATCAGAATGATCAGAATCATCCCGTCGAACAGAGGCCGCTCACCGACGAGGAGAAGCGCAGGATCATGGCCGCCCGCCGCGCCGCCATGCAGAGAGCGCAGATGAACGGCCCGAACGCGGCACAGCCCACAGCGGCGGACTCGCACAGAATCAGCAGGGACGGGGCTGCCCCCCGGAGAATCAATCAAAGCGCCGCGCAGAACGGCGGGTACGACCCGTACCGCAGCGCCCCGGACACAGCCGACCCGCGCCGAATCGATCCGGGCACGACTGACCTGTACCGCAGCCGGACTCCCTACGGGCGCGATCCGGACGCGCAGCGCAGACTTGCCGCGGACCGCGCAAGAGGTGCCGTGCCGCGCACCCAGCAGCACCGGGCGACGATCCGGCGCAGGAAAAAGCCCGTCCGCTTCAACGTCGGACTGATCGCGTTCCTTGTGATGATCGCGATCGTGCTCGGCGTATCCCTGTGGCAGATCATCCGCGCGAAGAATACGGCTGACGACGGAACCGCGCCGAACCGGACCGCTTCGGTCGGCGAGGCTGCCGAAAGCGGCGAAACGGGCGTGACCGGGACGGACGAGCCGTCCGGGGAAGGCGCGCTGGAGACGTCCGCCGAAGGTGAAAACAGTACCGCGGGACAAACCGCGGCAGCGCCGGACAACGGGAGCGCCGCGGCAGGGACAACCGGATCCGAAAACGCCGCTCCGCAGTCTCCCGTCGTCAACACGCCCGCTGAGACACCGGCCGGAGCTGCCGGAGTCGGGACGCAGACGGGCGGGGAGGCTGAAATCAATCTCACGCTGTACGATACGGTGCAGGTGAACAGCGCGCGGCTGAGCGAGGGCAGCCTCGTCCTCGTGAACGGACAGCATTCCTACTCGGCCGGGGATACGATCGAGCTGAAAAACATCTATAACGAGAAAAGCGCCGCGCCCGGGACCATCAAGCTCAAGCTCGCGAACAACGCCGTCAGCCTCGCGCCCCCCGCGTTCGCGGCGCTTGTGAAGCTGGCGTCGGACCTCGAGGCGGACACCGGCTGCCACGATCTGCACGTGACGAGCGCGCACCGCACCGTCGCCGAGCAGCAGCAGGTCTGGGATTACTACCTCGCGGAGAGAGGCGAGGAGTACTGCAACGATTACGTCGCGAAGCCCGGGTACAGCGAGCACAACACGGGGCTTGCCTGCGACCTCTCCTTCTTCACCGACGAAGGCGCGTCCGTTTCCATCGCGGATTCCGAGTTCAGGGGCTGGCTGGAGGTCAACTGCGCGCGGGAAGGCTTTATCCGCCGCTACGCCGAGGACAAGGTGGACGTGACCGGGATCGCGAACGAGCCGTGGCATTTCCGCTATGTGGGCGTGCCGCACGCGTATATCTGCACCGTGAAGAACTGGTGCCTCGAGGAATACGTCGAAAACGTGAAGGCTTACACGGCGGAGGGGACAATGCTCCGCGTCACGGCTGCCGGGGAGGTGACGGAGGTCCGCGCCGCGGACGGTCTGCCGACCTCGGACGGATGGCTCGTCTATTACGCGCCGAAGACGTACGGAACCGAAACCTCCGTCAAGGTGCCGCGCGGCTCGGATTACGAGATTTCCGGCAACAACGTCGACGGCTACATCGTGACGATCGTGCTCGACTGACCGCCCATACCCCCGCATGTCTCGCGGGAATCTTTCATCATTCAGCCAATCTTTGATTCGCCGTCATATAACCGTCACATTGGACGCTTATAATGAGCGCGTAAAGAAAAAAACCGCGTGCAGCGCGGAGAAAGGCATAGTAAGATGAAAGATTACGAATTTGACCGCGAAATGAACGAACCCGCGGAAAACGGAAATATCCGGGAGTCCGCCGATGAAATGAGACCGAATACGGAACCCGCGGCGTTTTCCGCCGAGGACAGGATCGAGCCCGCCGCTTTCGACACCCCGAGGGCTGACGACGCCCGCGAAGCGCGCGCCGCGTCCGAAGAGATCCCGTCCTACCGTTACGACCCGCACGCGGAGCGTCCCGCTTACGAGACGCCGATCCGGCAGCGCCGCCCCGATCCGCGCGACGCCGCCGCCGGTTACAACGCGCCGCAGAGAGCTTATGAACCCGTGAACGATCCCGCCGTGCGGGAGAGCGCCGAACGGCGCGCCGCCTCCGAGCGGTACGGCGACACCTACCCCTACGGCGTGTCCCGGTATCAGGGAAGCACCTATAACGCTTACAGCGCGCGTCCCCGCACGCCCGAGACCGGAATTTCCTACGCGCCCTCCGAAGAGACGCGCGGCCGCCGCAAGAAGGAGAAGACCTCAAAGCCCGTCTCCCTGCGCGCCGTCGCCGTGATCTGCTGCGTCTGCGTGATCCTCGCCGGACTCGCGGGCTTCGGCGGAACGCTTCTCGCGAACAAGCTGACGTCCGGCAGCGGGACGGAGCAGAGCTCCGAGCAAGTCCGTCAGGCGAACGCCTCCCCGAGCGTAAGCGATCCCCTTGTGATCTACAAGTCCACCGACGACACCGCGACCCCTGCCGCCGTTTCGAGCACGGGCGGCGATATGACCTACTCGCAGGTCTCCGCTCTCGTGAAGGACTCCGTCGTTGAGATCTATACCGAATTCACCGTCCGTTCGACTTATTTCGGACAGTACACCACGCAGGCCGGCGGCTCGGGCGTCATCCTCTCCGAGGACGGCAACATCCTCACCAACGCCCATGTCGTGACCAATGAGGACACCGGCGCGGTCGCGGACAACATCACGGTCCGCCTCACGAACGGTGATGAATACGAGGCGACGGTCGTCTCCTACGACACCGAAGAAGATATCGCCGTCATCAAGATCGACAAGACCGGACTCACGCCCGCGCGCTGCGGCGACAGCGACAAACTGGTCGTGGGCGAGGAGATCCTCGTCGTCGGCAACCCGCTCGGCGAGCTCGGCGGCTCCGTCTCCAACGGCATCGTGTCCGCCACGGAAAGAGAAATCGTGATCCAGGGCGTCACCATGCACCTCATCCAGACGAACGCGGCGATCAACCCGGGCAACTCCGGCGGCGGCATGTTCAACCTGAAGGGCGAGCTTGTCGGCATCGTCAATGCGAAGTCCGGCGGCACCATGATCGAAGGTCTCGGCTTCGCCATCCCGATCAACCAGGCGCTGAACGTCATCGAACAGCTCGTCACCTACGGCTACGTCCGCGGCAAGCCCATGATCGGCGTGACCTTTGAAGACGTTTCGAGATCGAGCTATTACTTCTACTACAACGTCAAGCCGGGCGTTTACGTCTCCAGCCTTGTCGAGGGCATGAACGACAAAGTCCTCGAGGTCGGCGACCGCGTGATCGCGGTCAACGGCACGGAGGTCAGCGAATCCAGCGAGATCAAGACCATGGTTCAGGCGGCCGCGATCGGCGATAAGCTCACGTTCCAGCTCTACCGCGACAACAAGCTCATGGAAGTCGAGGTCACCGTGTTCGAGCGCACGAGCAACACGTACACGCAGGCACAGAATCCCATCACCTTTGACGAAGACGAAGGAGACGCGAACGGCGATGAGGGTTCCTACGATCTCTGGGGCGACGGCAGCATGATTCCCGAATGGCTCGAGGATTTCTTCAGAGGCCGCTGAGCGGGATGCCCGTCAGCCGGTCCGTCGGTTCAACGATGAACCGGTAAACCCAACCGATCAACCGATCAACAGACCATCAACCCATCAGCCCGTTCACCGAAACAACCGCACATCGGAATCCGGGAGGGATGCTCCGGCACCCCTCCCGATACCTGTAAAGGGGGAAAACATGTATCATATTTTAGTGGTCGACGATGAAGAAATGATCCGGCGACTGATCGCGAAATACGCGGTTTACGAGGGTCATGAAATCACGGAGGCGTCCGACGGCATGCAGGCGATCGATCTCTGCCGGACGGGCAAATTCGATCTCATGATCATCGACATCATGATGCCCGAGCTCGACGGTTTTTCCGCCTGCCGGGAGATCCGCAAGTTTTCCGACATCCCGATCATCATGCTTTCCGCCCGTGGCGAGGAATACGACAAAATCAACGGCTTCGAGCTCGGCATCGACGACTATGTCGTCAAGCCCTTCTCCCCGAAGGAGCTGATGCTGCGCGTCAACGCCGTCATGAAGCGTGCCGCGGCGAAGGCGCAGGAAGCGCCCGCTCCCGTTTCCTCGGAGCCGGAGCATGAAATCGTGGAGCTCGGCGGGGGCGGACTCCGCGCCGATCTGACCGCGCGCATCGTATACGTGGACGGAAAGCGCGCCGACATGACGCCGAAGGAATACGATCTGTTTTTCTACATGCTCAAGAACAAAAACATCGCCCTGACGCGCGAAAAGCTGATCACCGAGGTCTGGGGCTATGACTATTTCGGCGACGACCGTACCCTCGACACGCATATCAAGCTGCTGCGCAAGAGCCTCGGAAAATACGCGGATTTTGTCGTAACGCTGCGCGGCGTGGGGTACCGTTTCGATGCGGAAAAGTAAAACAAAAGTCCGCCGTTCGGAGAAACACGGCGTCAGCTTCCGCGTGCGCCTGCTTCTCACGTTCGGTTTCTTCACCCTGCTCGTGCTGCTTCTGCTCTGGCTCTTTCAGACCGTTCTGCTCGACGACATTTATCGCTCGCTCAAGACGCGCGAGCTCGGCAAATGCGCCGACCGCGTCGTCAAGCTGACCTATGAGGCCGAAGACAGCGAGAGCTTCGGGGCCGCGGTGGACGAGATCTCGCGCAAGTACGAGATCTGTGTATCCGTCTACCGAATCGACGCCGGGCGCGGAACGCCGGTCATGCGGCAGCACGTCAACGCGTTCTGCTATATCCACAACATCCGCTCGGGCGAGATCCTGTCCCAGCTGTATTACAACGCCGTGGAAGCGGGCGGGAAATACCGCGAGCTGATCTCTCTGGACGCGCTCTTCGGACGCAACCGGGGAGGACCCGACGAGCCCGCGGGCGCGGGTGAGAACATGATCGAGGTGCGCATCATCGAAGAAAACGACGTGGTGCTCATGCTCCTGTTCAACACGGAGATCCAGCCCCTCAAATCGACGGTGAAGACCCTCAACGCCCAGCTTGTCTGGATCACCCTGATCCTTGCGGCCGCCGGCGTCGTCTTCGCGCTGATTTTGTCCGACCGCATGTCGAAGCCGCTCAGGCAGATGAGCGCGGAGGCGTCGAAGCTCGCGCTCGGCGACTATGCCGTGAACTTCGACGGGGAGGGCTGCGCGGAGACGGAAAACCTGTCGGCGACTTTGAACCGCGCCGCCTACGAGCTCTCGAAGCTCGACCGGATGCAGAAGGATCTCATTGCCAACGTCTCCCACGATCTCAGGACCCCTCTGACCATGATCGCGGGGTACACCGAAATCATGCGCGATCTCCCGGGCGAGGCGACGCCGGAGAACTTCCAGATCGTCCTGGACGAGACGAATCGCCTGACGAATCTCGTCACCGACATGCTCGAGGTGTCGAAATACCAGAACGGGGAGCAGAAGCTGAATTCCTCCGTCTTCAATTTCACGGAGGTGATCCGGAAGACGCTCGAGCGGTACCAGAAGCTGAAGGAGCACGACGGCTACGTCATCCGCTTCGAGGCTGACCGGGACGCGTACGTGAACGGGGACGAGGGGCGGATTCTGCAGGTCGTCTACAATCTCATCAACAACGCCGTGAACTATACGGGCGAGGACAAAACCGTCGTCGTGCGCCAGACCCTGCTGCGCGAGGGCGGGCAGGACTATGTGCTCTGCGAGGTGATCGACACGGGGGACGGCATCGCCGAGGAAGATCTGCCGCTCGTGTGGGAGCGCTATTACAAGGCGAACGATTTCCACAAGCGCGCGCACATGGGCACGGGACTCGGACTGTCCATCGTCCGCAGCATCCTCTTGCTGCACGGAGCGCAGTTCGGCGTCCGCAGCCGCGTGGGAGAGGGAAGCGATTTCTGGTTCCGGCTGAAGACCGTCTCCGCGCCGGATGGGATCGCGCCCGCGGACGGAGGAACGGGGACCGAATAAACAAACAGGGCCAAGCCCCGCGACCGTTTTGAAGCGGCCGCGGGGCTTGGCGTTTCGAAGTGCATCGGATCTGATACGCTTCCCGTTCATAATATTTACAATATTTTTTGTGTCATTCTTAGGAGCGAAGCGACGAAGAATCTTTGTACGATAAGACATGAAGCGGTTTATTGAGCCTGCTTGATTTCCACGCCGACCAGGTTGAAAGCGAAGCGCCCACCGTTTCTTTCATCGTTATAGGAAACGGAGACTACCCTACCCACAACGGTGATCTTGCTGCCGTACGATCCGTCGTCCGTCAATTCCGAAAACTTCCCTCTGTCCGCGATGAAATGAACGGATACCATCAATTGTCCTCCGATCGCGGTCGTTATAGCGGTGTTACGACTCTCGAATCTATCATAGTCCGAAATGATATCCTTAGAGAAATCGCTCGTGAACTCGACCCAGGCGCCGGTATAGTTTTCGGCCAGAGCCCGCTCCAGCCCGCTGAAACTGTACGAGAGCGAGAGCTTGCCCTTTTCGTGCGCGAGGATATCCCTGTAAACTCTTTCAGCACTCAAAGGGATGGGATGATCCTTTGTGTTGAACGCGGGAGCGCTTTCGTCCGGGTTTTCTTCCTTACCGCTGTTGACATCACGGGCAAAAAAGCTCTTCACTTTCATGCACAGGACGAGCTGCTCGTAACCGAACTTCTCGAACTCCCGGATGGTCCCGGTCATTTGGACGGAGCGGATATTGCCCATGTCCACCAGATCGTTGTACTCTTTTTCGAGGCTTGAATTCTCCCATGCTACGGGTTTGATGATGATGCCTTTTCCTTGATAACCGTCCTGAAGGTAGAGCTTGTCGAATTCTGTCAGCGTATTGGTAAAACCGATCACGCTGACGACTGTATTTTTGTATTCCTTCCCCAACTCTTCAAGGGTTTGGGCGGTGAATGTCTGGGAAGAGCCCGCTTTTTTGTTGATTTTTTCAACTTTTTCAATCAGCTCCTCCCGGATGATGGGGACTGCGTTCCGCGCGTCCGATCCGCATGACCCGAACACTGGCAGCAGCAAAACGATTGCCAGAAGCATTCCGATTGTTCTTTTGATTTTCATGATGTTCATCCTGTACTTTCATTTTTTGGGATATTTTTTTGAACAAAGGAAACAAATGCTGACAAAATAAGGCGCGGCATGACGGGATTCTTCCGGACAGCAGCGCGCTCTCTTCGGCATAACGCCGAAGAGAGCGGTGCGAGCCGGGAAACAGTATCCTGAAATGCAGCGCCGTTGTGCCTGAAACGCGTTAAATCTCGGCAAACTTGATTTCGATTTCCTTGCCGAGCTCGGCGGACTTGTTGATGCCATCGATGATCGCCTGGTTGTAGAGGATCTGGGAGGTCGGAACGGGAGCGGGACCGTTCGTGCGGATCGCGTCGAGGAAGGAACGGATCTTCTTGTCGAAGAGGCCGCCCTTGCCGGAGTTCTGAAGGATCGGGATCACGGTCTGGGTCTGAGCGCCCGCGACGTCGTGATAGAGGGTCATGGGGCCGCCGACCGAGCCGTTCCAGCAGTCCGTGGACGGAATGCGGAGCGCGCCTTCCGTACCGAAGATGATGGTGTCACCGGGGGTGTCGACGTGCATCGCCCAAGCGATACGGAAGTCGAGGATGATGCCGCCCTCAAGACGCACGAACGCGGCGGCAAAGTCGTCGACGGAGAAGCGCGCGGCGTCCGCTCCGTTGTACTTCGGGTTCTTGCCGAAGAAGTCGGAGATGTAGCCGGAGACCGTCAGCGGCTTCGGATAGCCGATGGCGTTGAGGACCATGTCGAGGGAGTAGCAGCCGATGTCGCCCAGAGCGCCGATGCCGCCCGTGGACTTTTCGATGAAGGTCGAGCCCGGGATGCCGCGGCGGCGGCCGCCGCCCGTCTGGATGTAGTAGATCTTGCCGAGCGCGCCGGAGTCGACGATCTTCTTGATCATCTGCATGTTCGCGTCAAAGCGGGGCTGGAAGCCGACGGAGACGAACTTGCCGGACGCCTTTTCCGCCTTGCACACCGCTTCCGCTTCCTCGAGGGTCACGGTGAAGGGCTTTTCGAGCAGAACCGGGAGACCGTGCTCAAGCGCGTAGATCGTCGGGATCGCGTGCTGGGTGTTGTAGGTGCAGATGGAAACGCCGTCCAGATCGGGTTCGTTGTCGATCAGTTCCTTGTGGGAGGGATAGAAGTGCACGCCGGAGACGCCGTAGCGCTCCATGAACTTCTCCGCCTTGCCGGGGATGAGATCGGCGGCGGCGACGATTTCAACGTCGTCCTGCGCCTTGTAGCTCTGGATGTGGCTTTCGGCGATCCAGCCGGTACCGATGATACCGATTTTCAGCTTGCGGCCGGCTGCCTTCTTTTCTTCGATGACTTCCTGCTTGAACTGGCTGAGAACTTTGTCAGACATGTGTTTGGTCCGCCTTTCTTATTTTTTTCGAGTGTATTTGACCGCATGAAGCGGAAACGTACGGGATTCGGATCACCAGCCGATGGATTTGAGGTACTCGATGCTCGCCTTGACGGATTCGAGACGGGACAGCCCCATGGACGGCTCGTCCTGTTCGACGACCACCCACTCCGCGCCCGCCTTTTCGGACGCCTCGAGGATGGCGGGCATGTTCTGCATGCCGTGGCCGACCGGACGGAACTCGAACGTGGAGGGCTCGTCGTCCTTCTTGTCGTCGTCCAGACCGATCAGAGCGTAGAGATGCTCGGGCAGCTTGCCGCTCATGAAGAAGTCCTTCAGGTGAACGACCGGGGCGCGGCCCGCGTATTTTTCGATGAACGGCGCGGGCTCCTCCCCGCCGACGTTGACCCAGCAGGTGTCGAGCTCGGTCTGGAGCAGGTCGGGGGATACGCTCTCGTACAGCACGTCGAGCCCGTATTTGTCCCCGATTTTCTTGAATTCGAAGTCGTGGTTGTGATAGAGCAGGGTGATGCCGTACTTCTTCGCGCACGCGCCGAGCTTTTTGATGTCCTCGATCGTCTGCTCAAAGAGGGGCGCGCCGGGTCTTCTTTCCTCGGTCACATAGGGGACGGCGGCGAACCGGCACCCGATCTCTGCGTAATCGGAGAAGGTCTTGTCCGGGTCGGCAAGCATGTCCGCGAGCGGGATATGCGCCGAGATCGGCACGAGCCCGAGCGCGTCGCACACACCCTTCACATATTCGGGGGAATGTCCGTAGAGTCCCGCGAACTCCACGCCGTCATAGCCCATTTCCTTGATTTTTCTGAAGGTTCCCGCGAGATCCGCTTCCGCGTCGTCCCTGACGGAATAAACCTGTACCGCTATGGGTTTTGCCATAATCTCCTCCTGAAATCGGAGCGCGGCGTCCTGTCCGCGTCCCGTATTTTCTCTATAATACCATAAATCAGGCGCAAAATCAAGAGTTTTTCGTCATTTTGCATTCAAGAATCCGATTCGGGGGGCAATGCGGCGGCGCGTATGAAAAAAGCCCAATTGCCCGGCGCAAACTTTGTACTCTTTCCCGATTGACAACGGGGACCGGATCAAGTATAATAAATAAAATAACCTCCCGCGGGAAGAGACTTCCCGCCTGAAATCTCAGGAAAGGTACGGTACTCCAGATGGCCACGAATCCGATCGCGAACAAAATCGCATACGAAGGCTTGACTTTTGACGATGTTCTTCTGATTCCCGCGAAGAGCGAGGTGCTCCCCGGAACGGTCTCGCTCAAGACGAAGCTGACGAACAAGATTACATTGAACATCCCTCTGATGAGCGCGGCGATGGATACGGTGACCGAGTGCGAAATGGCGATCGCCATGGCGCGCGAGGGCGGGATCGGCATCATACATAAGAACATGACCACCGAGGCACAGTGCGATCAGGTGGTCCGCGTGAAGAGAAGCGAAAACGGCGTCATCAACAACCCGTTTTTCCTCTATCCGGAAAACTATGTGTACGAAGCGGACGAGCTCATGGGCAAGTACAAGATCTCCGGCGTGCCGATCTGCGACCACGACGGCAAGCTCGTCGGCATCATCACGAACCGCGACCTCCGCTTCATGGTGGATTTCAACGTCAAAATCGACGGCGTGATGACGAAGGAAAACCTCGTGACCGTTCCCGTGGGCACCACGCTCGAACAGGCGCGCGACATTCTCCGCCGCTATAAAATCGAAAAGCTCCCCATCGTGGACGACGAGTTCAAGCTTCGCGGCCTCATCACGATCAAGGACATCGAAAAAGCGGACCGTTACCCGAATTCCGCGAAGGACGGTCAGGGCAGACTGCTCTGCGGCGCGGCGATCGGCGTCACCAAGGACGTTACCGAGCGCGCGGGCGCGCTCATGGAAGCGGGCGCGGACGTCCTCGTTCTCGACTCCGCGCACGGGCATTCGCAGAACATCCTGAGCTGCATCGAAAAGGTAAAGACCGCGTATCCGGACTGCCAGCTCATCGCCGGAAACATCGCGACGCCCGAAGCGGCGCACGATCTCATCTCGGCGGGCGCGGACGCGATCAAGGTCGGCATCGGCCCCGGCTCGATCTGCACCACCCGCGTTGTCGCCGGCATCGGCGTTCCTCAGATCACGGCGGTCATGAACGCCTATTCCGAGGCGGCGGAGAAGGGGATCCCCGTCATCGCGGACGGCGGCATCAAGTATTCCGGCGATATTCCGAAGGCGATCGCGGCAGGCGCGGACGTCATCATGGTCGGCTCCCTGCTCGCGGGCTGCGAGGAATCGCCCGGAGAGAGCGAGATTTATCAGGGCAGAAAATTCAAGGTCTACCGCGGCATGGGTTCCCTCGCCGCGATGGAAAAGGGCTCGAAGGATCGCTACTTCCAGGAAGGCGCGCGCAAGCTCGTTCCGGAAGGGGTCGAGGGAAGAGTCCCGTTCAAGGGCGCTCTCGCGGACACCGTGTTCCAGCTCATGGGCGGTCTGCGCTCCGGTATGGGCTACTGCGGCGCGGCGACGATCGAAGAGCTCAAAATCAACGGCCGGTTCGTGAAGATGTCCGGCAACGGTCTGAGAGAGTCCCATCCGCACGACATTTCGATCACGAAGGAAGCTCCGAACTACAGCGTTTCCATTCAGTAAGACAATTCCGGACGGATCGTCTTCCCCCGCGCCGGCGTTTCGCCGGCGTGGGTTTTTACATTTTCATAAAGTTTTAACACCGCGGTCACGGATTCCGATGGCGGCTCCGCGGCGAATGCGGTATGATGGATGTGACAACGGAGGAGGTACAGGAAAATCATGAAAAAAATGCTTTTGATCATCAACCCGGTGACCGCGAAGACGGCGATTACCCCCCATCTGATCGAAATCGTCGATCTGTTCGAAAAGGGCGGTTACGCCGTTGAGGTCCACGTGACAAAACGCAAATACGACGCGCTGCGCCTCGTGAGACAAACCGGAGCCTCCTATGACACGGTCGTGTGCGCGGGCGGGGACGGAACGCTGAACGAAACCGTTTTCGGCGCCATGGCGCTGAAGCAAAAGCCGAAGATCGGCTATATCCCGGCGGGAACGACGAACGATTTCGCGGCAAGTTGGGGCATTCCGAGGCGTCCCCTCGAGGCGGCGCAGGCGATCGTGAAGGGCAGCTCGCGTCCCATCGACGTCAACCTGTTCGAAAACCGTCCGTATATTTACGTCGCGGCGTTCGGAACCTTCGCGGAGGTATCCTTCGAGACGCCGCAGAACCTCAAGAAGAGCCTCGGGTGGTCGGCGTACATTTTCGAAGGGATCAAAAGACTGCCGAGCATCCGCCCCGTGCACATGCGCGTCGAGTACGACGGCGGCGTCACCGAGGGGAATTTCCTCTACGGCATGATGTCGAACACGAGGCGCGTGGGGGGATTCGATCTCAAAATCAAGGACGACATCAGCCTGTTCGACGGACGCATGGAGATGATCCTCATCCGGCAGCCGGACAACCCCGCCGACAACCCGAAAATGCTCGGCGCGGTCCTGATGCAGGATACCTCGAGCGAATTCATCGTGTTTGCCCACACGAAGCGCGTCCATTTCGAAGCGGAAAAACCCATTCTGTGGACGATCGACGGTGAGAACGGCGGCGAAGTCCAGAAGGGCGATATCGTGCTGTGCAGGAACGCGATCGAAATGTTCGTATAAGGGAACCGCTGATTCATTCGGCGGTTCCTAAGCATTCCCGAATCGGAAAAAGACAAGGAGGACAGCATGAACTCTCGGTTTTCACCCCTGATCCCGCCGTTTGAGGGCGGCGAGCCGGTCGAAGGGATCTACAACGCGGGTCCCATGCTCGCGGACGACAAAAACGGTCCGACGGAGGAGGACGCGCTCATGCGGATGTACACCGGCGCGTCGGACGAGGACATGGATCGGTATGTCGGATCGCTCGAGCATGCCGGCTTCAGCCATGTGTGGGAAAACGCGGGTCCCGCCTATCACGCTCTTTCGGCATGGAAAAACGGCGTGTATGTTTATGCCTATCTCACGAGGGCGACTGGGGTTGTCCGTCTCATTCAGGACGTCCCCGGCTCGTGGGTCGAGTACTGCAGCGGCAGCGCGCGGGATGCCGACGGCCGCGCGGAGGAAATCTGCCAGTACGCGCTGTACTACGACCCGAAGAACGGACTGACGAAGACGACGACCAACTGCGGCATGTTTTACATCATGAAGCTCGCCGACGGATCCCTCTTCATGGTCGACGGCGGCGACGAGCTGCAGTGCTCCGCCGACGCGCTCGAGGGCATGTACCGCTTTCTCCGGGACTTCACCGGCGTTCCGGAGGGGGAGAAGATGCGGATTGCGGGCTGGTTCTTCACCCATGCCCACGGGGACCACGTCGCGGCGTGCATCCGTCTGCTCCGCACTTATCCCGAAGCCTTCCGGCTCGAGCGGGTCTTCTTCAATTTCCCGTCCCACACCGGCATCGGCGGCCGCTGTGACAGCGAGACCTTCGTTCTGAAGGAGACGCTGCGGGAATACGCTGCGGACGTCACGGCGGTCAAGCTGCATTCCGGCATGACTTTCTCCCTAGCCGGGACGAACTTCGAAGTGCTTTACACCCATGAGGACGCCGTCCGACCGGAAGAGCCCGAGCGTTATCCGTTCCGCGACTTCAACTGCACCTCCACGATCCTCAAAATGACGACGAGGTCCGGGGGAACGGTCATGTGGCTCGGCGATACCAACGTCGAGACGGAGGCGCTTGTGAAGACGACCGTGCCCGCGTCCCTGTGGAAGGCGGACGTCGTACAGATCGCGCACCACTGCTTCAATTATCTCTCCTCCCTCTATCCGATGATCGACGCGGATTACGCCATGCTCCCGAACAGTCATTACGGCGGACACACGGTCGAAAACGAGCCGAAGCTCGCCGAGGTCGTCTCCTGCCTCAGTGATCCCTCGAACCTCTGGTACGAGGATCAGACGACGGTTTTCCGCTTTGAGAACGGAGAATACCGCGTCGTGAAGGTCCTCCCCCGCATCGGCGGCGAGCACGACGGGACCGATCTGTACGGCAGAAAGAAAAACGCGGAGTGATCCCGCAAACCGAGCGCGCGGGACACCCAAGCCGATAGCAAAACACGCCCGACACCGGAGAAACCCGGAGCGGGCGTATTCTTTTTCAGCTCTTTTTGTCAAACTCCGGGTTGTACCCGTAGAAATTCCTCGCGTCGAGGTTATCCTGCACGACTCTGAGGGCTTCTCCGAATCTCTGGTAATGCACGACCTCGCGCTCTCTCAGGAAGCGGATCGGATCGCACACGTCCGGGTCGGCGATCAGGCGGAGCAGGTTGTCGTAGGTCGTTCTCGCCTTCTGTTCCGCAGCCAGGTCCTCGTTCAGGTCCGTGATGGCGTCGCCCTTGACCGCGATGTACTTGATGTCGAACGGGACGCCCGCCGCCGAGACCGGATACACCCCGGTCGTGTGGTCGACGAAATACGGCGCGAACCCCGACTTTTCGATCTGCTCCGGCGTCAGATTGCGCGTGAGCTGGGTGACGATCGTCGAGATCATTTCCATGTGTCCGAGCTCTTCCGTCCCGACATCCGTCAGCGTGCCGACGATCTCGCGGTACGGCATGGAATAGCGCTGGTTCAGATAGCGCATCGACGCGCCGAGCTCCCCGTCCGGACCGCCGAGCTGGGTGATGATGAGCTGGGCGAGCGCGGGATCGGGGTTCTTGATCTTTACGGGGTACTGTAAGGTTTTCTCATAAATCCACATAGCTCCGCCTCATCCTTCCCAGGGCCACGGCTCCGCGACCCAGCTCCACCTGTCCCCCGCGTTCGCGGAGCAGGAGGTCAGCATCCCGTATTTCGATTCGTACAGCCTCACGGCGTCGTCCCGCTCCCGGACCGCGTTCCGGCGGACGCTCAGCGCCTTTTGGCAGCGCGGATGGGTGTCGAGGTACAGAGCCGTTTCCTGAATGATGAAGTTCGCCGTCCGGATGCGGCCGAGCAGCATTCTCTGTTCGTTCATTGCGTCCTCCTTATCGTCCGCATCCGCGGCAGAACGGAAGGTCGAGTTCACGGAACAGCGTGCCCCGCGCGAGGGCTTCTTCGCCGTCGTACAGTGCGTCGAATTCCTGATCGGGGGCGTAGACCATCGCGAGCGGATACCCGCTCAGATTCCCCGCGGCGGCGCAGGGTCCCTCCGCGGCCGCGCGCATTTCGGCGTCAAGCCGCGCTTCCCCCGATTCGTCGCCGTCCCGCGTCATCCACGCGGCAGCCCGGTCGCGCGGCGGGGTGAGGGGGTCGGAGATCCCGGCGCCGCGAAGCCCGGGGAGGCCGCGGACGCCGCTGTCCCGACCGGCTCTGCCCGGCCCCGGACCGAAGCCGCGGTTGTTTCTGTTGTCCATATTTTCCCTCCGGTTGATTCTCGAAGACGGGTGGGGAAGCCGCCGAGCACCGCGGGGCTCCCTTTCCGCTCCCGTCTTCCTTCCGAGTATATGCGCCGCCCTCCCGCTCCGACACGGTTTTTCGCCGCGCCGCTTGCATTCCGGCGCGGAATGTGCTATACTCTCTGAGAGAGAAAAATCCGCAGAGGAGGGACGGCATGCGGAAAGTTGAGATTTATACGGACGGCTCCTGTCTCGGCAATCCCGGACCGGGCGGATGGGGCGCGGTGCTCGTGTACCGCGGCACGGAGAAGGAGCTTTCGGGAGGGGAGGCAGAGACCACGAACAACCGCATGGAGCTGACCGCCGCCATCGAGGCGCTCTCTGCCCTGAAATTCCCGTGCGAGGTGACGCTGACGACCGATTCCCGCTATCTCTGCGACGGCATGGGAAAGGGCTGGGCGCACAACTGGCGGGAAAAGGGATGGAAAAGAGCGGACAATTCGCCCGCTCTGAATCCCGATCTGTGGGAAAAGCTGCTTGATTTGTGCGATACGCACGAAGTGCACTTCGTCTGGGTCAAGGGGCACGCCGGACACCCCTACAACGAACGGTGCGACGAAATGGCGCAGGCGCGCGCCGCGGAGTCCGGACGGACGGGCAAGGGGGCTGCCGGACCGGAGAGCGGACAGCCGCCCGTATCGCCGGAAGCATCGCCGCCCGCATCGCCGGATGCGGCGGAGAGCGGACAGGAGGACGCGCAAGCATGAGTACGGAAAGGATCATCCTCTTTTCGTGGCTTGCCGTGATCTCGCTCATCGCTCTCATCGTCACGGTGTCGGATAAAATCCGCGCGAAAGGACATAAGCGCCGCGTGCGGGAGCTGACCCTGTTCGCGCTCGCGGGGCTGGGCGGCTCGGCGGTCATGCTTCTCACGATGCTCATCATCCGACACAAGACGAAGCATGTGAAATTCATGCTCGGGCTGCCCATCATCATGGTGATGCAGGCGCCGGTTCTGTATTGGCTTTTGACCCGTCTGCCCTGAACCCGAACGTCAGGCGGCACGGTTCTCCGCCGAGGGGAATCAGATGGGAGCCGAGCGCGGCTTTGGTTTCCTCTTCCATGAATGCGAGCGCGTCCGCGGACGCGAAAACGGCCTTCGGCTCATGATCGAACGTGAGCACGAAGGTTTTTTTGTACACCGGGCTGTGGCGTCCGAGAATGAGGATGTCCGCGCTCAAGGCGGCGTCCGCCGCGGTTGGAGACTCGGAAAACGAGGAGGAGACGAGCGCGAGCCGCTGTGCGGGGAGATCGAGCAGAGCGCCCGAGACCGGATGGGTCGAGCGGGAGAGCGTCGCCCGCGGCAGGATCGTGAGCCCCACGCCGTGGAAGTCCGCGGTCTCTCCTGACGAAACGACGAGCACTTCGACGCCCGCTTCCCGCGCGGCGTCCTCGAGGGAGAGCAGGATGAGGCGTTCCTTTTCGTTTTGCGCTTCGGGCAGGATGACCGTGCGCACCAGCTCCCGCGCGCAGAGCTTTTCCACGAGCTGGCGGTGCTTCGCGTGCAGATGGGTGAGGGCGAGCGCGTCGATCTCTGAGACGCGCATCCGGCTCGCCTCCTCCGTCAGCAGATAGCCGAAGGAGGCGCTTCCGTCCGACATGTCGCAGAGCAGGACCTTTCCGTCCGCACGGAGTACGAACCCTTCGTTCTTTCCCTTTTCGGACGTGAGGTAGGTAAACGCCGTCGTGTTCTTCTGCGCGAGCAGAACGACGCCCGTGACGGCGAAGAACAGCGCGAGGAACGCGCCCGCTCCGGCGAGCAGGCATCGACGCGGTTTGTGCGCGAATAGGGGCGCGGCGAGCAAAAGCAGCGCGGCCGGAACGAGGAACAGCCCAGCCGCGGCGTACGAGGCGTTCAGAACGATGCCGCCCAGGGAAGAGAGCGAGGACGCGAGGTGGGAAATCAGCCCGTACCCGGCGTTCATGAGGAACGCCGAAGGCGCGGCGAAAACGTAGAGGGGCGAGAGCAGAAGAACGATTGCCGTGAGATGGAGATAGACCGTCACAAGCGGAATGAACACCGCGTTCGCGAGAACGGAGAGGAGGGGGATCTCGCCGAAATACAGCCAGATCAGGGGCAGGGTATTGAGCGTGATCCACGTCGAGAGGAGAAAGATCTCGAGGAAGTACCGGAGTATGCGGAGGGGTCCGCGCCCGAGTCCGAGCCCGGTTTTCTCGCGGATCCGGGCGAGCATCGCGGGGCGGGAGTTGAGATAGACGAGACAGGCGTAGGTCGCGGCAAAGGAAAGCTGAAGCCCGCAGTCGGCGGCGCTGAAGGGATTGACGACAACGAGAAGTGCGCCCGCCGCGGCGAACGCGTGAACGGGGTCACTGCGCCGCCGCACAAGCACGCCGAGCTGAACGAACAGGCACATGATCCCCGCGCGGAGCACGGACGGCGTCCCGCCCGCGATCACCATGAAGCACACGATCAGGACGCCGAGGATCCCGGCTCTCAGTCCGCGCTTCAGCTTCAGGGGCAGACGGCGGAGCAGAAGAGCGAGGAAGGTGATCAGAACGGAGAAATGGGTCCCGCTGATGACGAGCAGATGCCCCATCCCGATCCGGCGCATATCCCGCGCGAAGGAGTCCCCGATGCCCGAACGGTCGCCGACGAGAAGCGCCGCACCGAGTCCGCCCGCTTCCTTTCCGCCGACGGCGACAAGGGTCGAGGCGAGGGAAGCCCTCAGATCCGTGACCGCGGCGGAAAGGGAAAAGCCCTCCCTCCGTCCGACGCGGGAAAAGGAGCCCTCCTCCCCTCTGAGAAAGATGCGCTCGGCGGAATAATTCTTTTTCGAGACGCCGCCGGACGAGGCGATTTCCGCGTACCGCACTTGACCGGAGATATAGTCCCCGAGCTCGTATCCCGCGTCCGTGTCAATGAGAACGACGGTCCCGCGGGGCAGGACGGCCGAGGAACGGATCTTCACACGGTACCGCGCGGAGTAGGAGACGGCGTACTCCGTCCCGACGATCTCCGCTTCGATCTCATCCTCTTGCCCGGCGCGGCTTTCGACGTAAGCGGCATACCCGTCCCACGCGGCAGCGGAGAGCAGTCCGGCGACGAGGACGGCGGAGAGGGAAAGCTTCGCCGCATAGCGGCCCGCGCGGGCACCTTCCTTTTCCGGGGCGGGGAGCAGGAGAAAAACGGTCAGGGCGGCAAGCGCCGCGGTGACGGCGATCATTCTCGTGAGAAAGGTCCCGGCGGCGAAGAAGCAGGAGGCAACGAAGAACGAAAGCAGCATGACGGCATACGGCTTGTTTTGGAACAGCTTCACGGTCTTCCCCCTCCTTCTCTGCGGCATCTGCTTCATCATACCACATTCCGGGGAAAATGTACAGGGGTGAATGCGAATTCTGGGTTCAGAGAAGATCTTCGAGCACGTCGAACAAAGTGCACGGCGTGACAAGCCCCCGCGTGACGGCGTCGAAAAGGCGGACGGCGCGGGTACGGGAGCGTGTGACGTCGCAGGCGAACGCGCTGTCCGCATACCCGGGCGAGCTGATGCGCACGGCGATCGAATAGGCGTGCTCGCCGCGCACGGAGAGCTTCCGACGGTACAGGGCGTACGTGAGGTGAAAGCCGAAGGCGTCCGTCTCCCATGCCCGGAGCAAAACGCCCGCGTTCGAAGGGATCGGTTCGGTGATCATGATGTTTTCCTTCTTTCCGGTGGATTCGATGGTCGATTCCATCATACCACGTCTTTTTCGCCGAATCTGAATTTTTGCGCCCGAAAACGTTTATCGCATAAACAAATCGTGCCGGAACACAGAATCTTGACGCCGTTTTGCGCCGGGCAACAAGATCGAGTGGGCGGGGCTGCGAAAAAAATCACGTTTTCGCCCGAAAAATTGCGTCGCGCGCCCGCTGTGGGGGAATTATGAAAAAACGGGGGACGCGCTTCAAAAATACCTTTCGGTTTCAGTCCCCCCGGATTTTTTCTCTTTTTTCGGAAAAACCGTTTCCATTTTCTCCCGTCTATGGTATAATAGGACGAAATCTTTTGTCGATAGCGGAGGTGCTCCATGCTTATTCAGAACGGTGACCGAATCGTATTCACCGGGGACTCGGTGACGGACGCGGGGCGGGGAAGACCCGTCGGCGAGGGCCTGCACGCGGGCGTCGGAGACGGATATGTGCGTCAGATCGAGAACATTCTGAACGTGCTTTATCCCGACTGGACGATCTGGATTTCCAACACCGGCTCCAGCGGCGATACCAGCCGCTCCCTCAAGGCCCGCTGGCAGAACGACGTGATGAACCTGCATCCCGACTGGGTGAGCCTCATGATTGGCGTGAACGACGTCTGGCGGCAGTTCGACTCCCCCGGCGTCCTCTCATCCCACGTCTACCCGGACGAATACCGCGAGAATCTGTGCGAAATGCTCGAGCGCACCCTGCCCGCGGTCAAGGGCGTCATTCTCATGTCCCCCTATTATATGGAGCCCTGCCGGGAGGACCGGATGCGCGCGATGATCGACTCGTACATCCGCATCTGTGAGGAGACCGCGAAGAAATACAACTGCCACTACGTGAACACGCAGACGGCGTTCGACGAATACCTCCAGTACCGGCATTCGTCCTATATCTCGTGGGACCGCGTGCACCCCGGCCACATCGGTAGTCTGCTCATCGCGCGGGAATTCATCAAGGCGATCGGGGTCGACCGCTCGCTGCTCTGAGACAGCCGCACAACGAACGGGAGGAGAAGATCATGATCAAGATTTGCTGCTGCATCCCCGGCGGTTCTCTCATGCCCGAGGGCGAACAGACCGTGCCTGAGTCCCCTGCCGAACAAATTGTATCGAAATGCCGGTACCTGCTTGAGCTCGGCTACGACGCGACGGAGTGCACGGGCGGCATGCTCTCTGCGCTCGGCGCACAAGAGCTGGACGAACTTGTGCGCGAAAACGAAAAAAGCTCCCTCGGCCTTGTCGCGGTGAACAGCCTCTTTCCCGGGGACTGGAAGCTCGCCGACCCCGACGCGGACCATACGCCCTATCTCGAACGCTTCCGGAAGATCTGCTCCGCGATGGAGCGGCTCGGCGTCCCCTACGCCGTTTTCGGCAGCGGCGGCGCGCGGCGCATCCTCGACAAGCCGGGCAGCCTCGAGGCGCTGAGATCCTTCCTGACCGACGCCGCCGACATCGCCCGGGCGCACGGCGTGACGATTTTGATCGAGCCGCTCAGAAGACAGGAAACCAATGTCTTCGTCACCGTGCCGGAGAGCGGGGATTTCGTGCGCGAGGTCGGGCATCCGAACCTCCGCCTTCTCTGCGACGCCTTCCACATGGCGACCGAAGAGACCCCGCCGCTCGCCGCGGCGCGGTATCTCGATCTCGTCGATCACTGCCACGTCGCCGAAGCGCCGAACCGGACGCCCCCGGGCTCCGACGGCGGCACCGGCTATCTCCGCGCGTTCGCGTCCGAGCTTCTGACCGGCGGGTATGACGGCGCGGTCTCGGCCGAATGCGGCTTCAAAAACTTCCGCGAGGACGCGAAAAGCATTCTCGCGTACCTGAAAAAGATCCTTGTCAAAGCGGACACCGTATCCGTCGTCCCCGTCCGCGATCTGATCGAGGAACCCGTTTTCCTCATGCCGGAAACGGGCGTCGTTCCGGCGACCATCACCTCGGCGGCCGCGCCGGACGGGACCCTGTTCCCTGCGGCGGAGAAGGACGGCGGCGCGCTCGTCGTGCTGACGGCGAAAAAGGGAGAAAAGCTCACCCTCACGCTCGGCATGAAAAACGCGGGCAACGCCCCGCGGCTCTCCTCCCGCTCGGACGGCGGCCAGGACGTGACAATCGGCGGGGAGCCCTTCGGCTCGTACCGGTGCGATGAGACGCTTCCGAAGCCCTTTTTCGGCCCCGTGACGGATGGCGCGGGGAACGTCTTCACGCGCCCCGATCTGCATCACCGTGAACATCCGCACCAGCGCTCCGTTTTCGTCGCCGTCGGGGACGTGAACGGCGTCGATTGCTGGAACGAGACGCCCGGCCACGGATTTGTGAAAAGCGAAGGCGTCCGGGACGCGCAGGTCACCGCTTCGTTTGCCTCGTTCCGCGTGAAGAACCTCTGGACGGACGGTGAGGGCAACCCCCTGCTCACCGAATCAACCCGCTATACCGTCTACGCGCAGTCCGACGCGTGCCGCGCCCTCGATCTCGAAATCACGTTCCGCGCGGATCACGGCGACGTCACGTTCGGCAGAACGAAGGAAGCGGGTCCCCTCGGCATCCGCCTGCGTGACGAACTGAGAGCCGACATCGGCGCGGGCAGGCTTGCGAATTCGTGGGGCGGCGAAGGCGAGGACGAATGCTGGGGCCGCTCGGCGGAGTGGTGCGATTATTACGGCGAGCCGGACGGGATCGGTCCGATGGGCGTGACCGTTTTCGACAGCGAGAAAAACGAGCGGCACCCGACCGCGTGGCACATCCGCTCCTACGGGCTGTTCGCGGCGAACAACCTCTATTTCAAGGGCGGGCTGACGATCCCCGCGGGGCAGAGCCTGACCTACCGCTTCCGCATCCTGTTCCGCCGCCGGCCCATGACGCGGGAAGAGATCGCGGACCGATACGTCGTTTATACGCTCCGCCCGCTCGCGTAAACGCACCGTGAAGCCCATGAAAAAGAAAATCATTACGCTCGCCGCGCTGTGGCTCGCCATCGCCGCGGTCTGGATCGGCGGGTTCGCGTGGCAGGCGCATCTGCTTCGGGCGGGGGAAAGCGATCCCTCCGCAGAGGGGGCGGCACAGCGCGCCGCCTCGAGCGCCGATCCCGCGGAGCCGGTCATTTATACCGTCCCGGAAAACGAAACGAAAACCGACGGCGGCGGGGCCGATCAGTCGTCAGCAGCGCCCGCAGCGTCCGCAGTGCCCGCGGCATCCGCGGAAGAGGTGCCGGAGGGGACCGACGGGGATCGCCCGGGCGAGGCGGAGGCCGGCACGGTTTATGTCGTGAACAGCAAAACCAAAAAGATCCACCTCCCCGACTGCTCCTCCGTCAAGGATATCAAGGCGGAGAACCGCACGGAAACGTCCGATCCCGACGCCCTGATCGCCGAGGGATACGCGTGGTGCAAGCGGTGCCACGGATAACGTGTTTCGCATATTCGGCGCCTCCCCCGCATACGCTCCCCCGGGAGGTGGCGCCATGACCTACAATGAACTCAGAGAAAAGGACGTGATCGACGTCTGCTCCGGCAAGCGGCTGGGCACGGTCGACGATCTGAGCTTCGATACGGACTGCGGGCGGATCACCGGGATCACGGTCTGCCCGCATCTCTTTGCCCTGTCGAAGAAATCCTCTGTCCGCGTCCCCTGGCGGGACATCGTCTGCGTCGGGGAAGACGCGATCCTTGTGAAGACGCCGCGGGAGGACGGGAAAAAAGATGGAAGCCCGATCAATAAGTGTTAATAAAGTGTAAATTTATCGCCCGCTCTTGTATTCGGAGCGGGCATGTGTTATAATATCCCTTGTGTGCGAAGAACACACAAAAATACACACATATCCCCGCGGCATACCGCCCGGTGCCAAATTCATGGCGGGAAACCGTCAGATGGACGCGGCGAAAAGGCTGCCCCGCCAGGCAGGCCTTTGCAAGGCGACGCGTAAAATTCCGGCGGCGGATGAAGGGGATGTGGTGGAAAAAACCAAAGGAGGACATTCCATGTCTATCGTTTCCATCAAACAGCTTCTCGAAGCGGGCGTCCATTTCGGCCACCACACCAGACGCTGGAACCCGAAGATGGCGGAGTACATCTTCACCGAGCGCAACGGGGTCTACATCATCGACCTCCAGAAGACCATCAAGAAGTTTGAAGAAGCCTACCGGTTCGTGAAGGACACCACCGAAGAGGGCGGCTCCATCCTGTTCGTCGGCACGAAGAAGCAGGCCGCCGACACCATCCGCGAGGAAGCGGAGCGCTGCGGCATGTATTTCGTCAACGTGCGCTGGCTGGGCGGCATGCTCACCAACTACAAGACCATCCGCACCTCCATCGAGAGACTCCGTTCCCTCGAGAAGATGCAGGAGGACGGCACGTTCGACATGCTTCCGAAGAAGGAAGTCGCCGCGCTGCAGAAAGAGATCTTCAACCTCGAAAAGAACCTGGGCGGCATCAAGAACATGAAGGGTCTGCCTTCCGCCGTTTATATCGTCGACCCCCGCAAGGAACACAACGCCGTTCTCGAGTGCAAGAAGCTCGGCATTCCGGTCGTCGCCATCGTTGACACGAACTGCGACCCCGACGACGCCGACTACATCATCCCCGGCAACGACGACGCGATCCGCGGCATCCGCCTCATCACCTCCATCATCGCCGACGCGGTCCTCGAGGGCAAGCAGGGCGAGCAGCTGAACGAGGCTGAGCCCGAAATCACCGCCGCCGAAGAAGCGCAGGACGCCGAAGATGCGAGAAACGCGAAATAATCGGTCTCGGGAATAAGCTGATTCAAGAAAAAGAATAAGGAAAGAGGAGTATAAAAATGGCTGCTATCACGGCAAAAATGGTAAACGAGCTCCGCTCCAAGACCGGCGCGGGCATGATGGACTGCAAGAAGGCTCTCGTTGAGACCGAGGGCAATTTCGACGAGGCGATCAAGGTCCTGAGAGAAAAGGGCCTCTCCAAGGCTGACAAGAAGGCCGGCAGAATCGCCGCCGAGGGCGTTGTGGACATTCTCGTGGACGGCTGCACCGCCGCCATGATCGAAGTCAACGCGGAGACCGACTTCGTTGCGAAGAACGCGACGTTCAAGGAATTCGTGCGCAACATTCTGAAGGTCATCATCGCGAACAAGCCCGCCGACGTCGAAGCCCTGAAGGCGCTCCGCTACGACGAGACCTTTGAGACCGTCGAAGCCAAGCTCAAGGATATGATCTTCACCATCGGCGAGAACATGAACATCCGCCGCTTCGTCATCGTCGACGGCATCACCTCCACCTATATCCACGGCGGCGGCATTGCCGGCGTTATCGTGAAGTTCGACACCGACGCCGAAACCGCTCAGAAGGCCGAGTTCGCCGAATACGCGAAGAACATCTGCCTCCAGATCGCCGCGGGCACGCCTCCGACCTACGTCACGAAGGAAGAGGTTCCGGAATCCGTGCTCGAAGAGGAGAAGGAGATCCTCGTCGCCCAGCTCAAGAACGACGAAAAGAACGCGAACAAGCCCGACGCCATCCTGCGCAAGATCGTGGAAGGCAGAATCGGCAGCTTCTATGAGAGAGCCTGCCTGAACGAGCAGAAGTACGTCAAGGAAGACAGCATCACGGTCGGCCAGTACACCGCGCAGACCGCGAAGGCTCTCGGCGCCGACATCAAGGTCGTCAGCTTCGTGCTCTATGAAAAGGGCGAAGGCCTCGAAAAGAGAGAGGACAATTTCGCGGAAGAAATCGCGCAGCTCACGGGCAAGGCACAGTAATCGTACCGGTTTTCACGTACACGGATCGCCGTATCTCCCTTCGGGTGAGGTACGGCTTTTCTTCATCCCCGCCTTTTTCTCCAATTTTACAGAAAAATCATATTTTTCCCTTTACAAACCCTTCAAAATATAGTACAATACGTATCGGACAAAATTCAGGAGCGGAGGTGCGGCGCGATGGGCGCGAATAAATACGGGAGAGTACTGCTCAAGCTGTCCGGCGAGGCGATCGCGGAAAAGGACGAAAAGGACAACGTCGTCGGCATGTACGACGAGGCGATCATCAGCCGCATCGCGGGCGTCATCCGGACGCTGACGGAAGACGGCGTCGAAGTCGGAGTCGTCATCGGAGCCGGGAACATCTGGCGGGGCGCGAAGAACGGAAAGATCGGCGACGTGCGGCGCGCGCGCGCGGATCAGATGGGCATGCTCGCGACGACGATGAACTGCCTCAGACTGGAAGAAGCGCTCGAGGACATCTCCCTTCCCGCGGCGGTCATGTCCCCCGTCGGCATGAGCAGCTTTACGGAGCCGTACGACTTCCGGAAAGCCGTCGAGTATATGAAAAACGGCAAGGTCGTCATCTTCGCGGCGGGGCTCGGCGTCCCCTACATCACCACGGACACGGCGGGCGTCGTGCGCGGGGCCGAGATCGGGGCGGACATCGTGCTCATGGCGAAGAACATCGACGGCATTTACGTCCGCGACCCGAGACGGAAGGACGGCACGGTGGACAGAAGCGTCCCCCGCTACAAGGTCATTTCCTACGCGCAGAGCCTGAAGGACAACCTCAAGGCGACCGACGCCGCTGCCGCGGCCATCGCCGAAGAACAGAAGATCAACATGTACGTCTTTTCCCTCGCAGAACCGGAAAACATCCTCCGCGTCGTCCGCGGGGAAGAGATCGGCACATTCGTGACATGGGACAAGGACGCCGAGGCGGAATTCTACCCGGTCGGCTGACAAACCAAGAACAAACCAGATCACAGGAGGAGATACAAATGAAGCTTGAAACCAAAGAATACGAAGCGAAAATGAAGAAAAGCATCGAGATCTACAAGGAAGATCTCTCCGTCATCCGCGCCGGAAGAGCCAACACCGCCGTGATTTCCCGCGTCACGTTCGAATACTACGGAGCGCCCACCCCCATCACCTCCATGGCGGACGTCAAGGTCACCGATCCGAAGACCCTCGTCATCACGCCCTATGACGCCTCGACCCTGAAGACGATCGAAAAGGCGCTGCTCGCGTCCGACGTCGGCATCACTCCCATGAACGACGGCAAGGTGATCCGCCTCGTCTTCCCCCAGCTCACCGAAGAGAGAAGAAAAGAGATCAACAAGAGCATCTCGAAGATGAGCGAGGAGGCGAAGGTCGCCATCCGCAACATCCGCCGCGACGCGAACGACAAATCGAAGACCATGAAGAAGAATTCCGAAATGACCGAGGACGAGCAGAAGCAGTCCGACAAGTCGATCCAGGAACTGACCGACAAGTATATCAAGGAAATCGAAGGCATCACCGCGGCGAAAGAAAAAGAGATCATGGAGATTTGACGCACCCCCGGTTCCCATGCTCGGCGCTTTGCGCCGCGCATCGGTTCCCCCGCGGCAAACTCTGCTGCTTGACCGGTTTCTCAGAAAGCTGACCGAACACCTCGCCCGGCGAAAGGCGGAAACGTCCCTGCCGGGCGGTTTCATTGCGTGAGGATCATATGGCACCACAAAACGAAGCACTTGCCCTTCTGCCGATCGAAGAGGTCGTGCGCCGGAGCGGGCTCAGACACATCGGCTTCATCATGGACGGCAACGGCAGATGGGCGACCGCGCGGAAAATGCCCCGGGAGTCCGGGCACCGCGCCGGAGCGGAAAACTTCAAGAAGGTCGTCCGCTACTGCAAGAGAATCGGCATCCGCTGCTGCACCGTGTACGCCTTTTCCACCGAAAACATCAAGCGACCGAAGCGCGAGGTCGAGGCGATCCTTTCCCTGCTGCTTGCCTTTATCGAAGAGGGCTTCGCGGAGGAGGACATCGAGTTCCGCTTCATCGGCGAGCCCGGCGAGCTCAGCGCGAACATCGGACGCCGCGCGAAAAAGCTCGAGGACGCGACGCGGGGACGCCCCTGCCGCCTCAACACCGCCATCAATTACGGCGGGCGGGCGGAGATCGTCCGCGCGGTCAATTCCCTGATCGCGGAAGGAAAAGAGACGGTCACGGAAGAGGACATTTCCTCCCGTCTTTATACCGCCGACTGCCCCCCGCTCGATCTCATCGTGCGCACCGGGGCGGAGATGCGGCTTTCCAATTTCCTGCTCTGGCAGTCCGCCTACGCGGAGCTCTATTTCACCGATCGGCTCTGGCCGGATTATTCCTCCGAGGACGTGGACGCCGCCGTGCGGGAATTCGCCTCGCGCTCGAGAAGATTCGGCGGGCTGGATCAGACCGCCAAAATACCGGAGGCATGACATGCTGAAACGATCCGTCACCGCCGTCGTCGCGATCGCGGTCTTCATACCGATCTGTTATTTTTCGGGCCCCGTACCGATTCTCTGGCCGGCCGCTATGACGGTTTTGTCCGTCGTTGCCGCGTATGAAATGATGAAATGCGTGGGGGCGACCCATCCCGCTCTGCTCGTGCCGGGGTTTTTCGTGTCCGCGGCAGCGCCCCTGTCCGCGCATTTTCTGCCCTTCCAGCTGCTGCTGATCCTGTACGTTTTCTTCCTGATCGTCTATTTTGCCGTCGACGTTTTCTCGCGGGGAAAGATCGACTATCAGACCTCAACAGCCGCCTTTATGGGCATCTTCTATTCGTCCGCGTCGTTCGCCGCCCTCGTGCTCCTGCGGCTGCTCGGCCCGTATTTCTACCTGCTCGTTTTCATTGGTCCGTGGACGAGCGACACCTTCGCCTATCTCGTCGGACGCGCGATCGGGAAGCATAAGCTCATTCCCGAGGTCTCGCCGAAAAAGACCGTGGAAGGCGCCATCGGCGGCGTGATTTTCGCCGCGGCCGCCTTCGTCCTCTACGGCTGGATCGTCAGCCTCACGGGGGGCTCCCTCGGCTTCGGACTGCCCGTCCTCGCGCTGATGGGAGCGGTCGTCGCCGCGATCTCCCAGATCGGGGACCTTTCCATGTCCGTCGTCAAGCGGCGCTACGGTGTGAAGGACTACGGCAATCTCTTCCCGGGACACGGCGGCGTGCTCGACCGGTTCGACAGCGTACTGCTCGCTGCGCCGGTGCTCTGGATCTTCGGCGGGCTCTTCCTGTTCGCGGCACGGTGAAGGAGGGGACAGCATGGTCAATCTGACGCCGAATCCCGATTTCAAGGCGCGCTCCGCGTGTGTGCTCGGCGCGACGGGCTCGGTCGGAACGCAGACGCTCGACGTGCTGCGCGAGCTCGGCATCCCCGCCGTCATGATGACCGCGGGCTCGAATACGGAGCTGTTCGCCGACATCGTCCGGGAGTTCAGACCCCGCATCGCCGCGGTCGCCTCGGAGGAGGCCGCGCGCGCCCTTACGGAACGCCTCGGGAGTGACTCCGCGTCCGAGATTTTGTGGAAGCGGGACGAGGTCCTTTCCGCCGTGCGCGAAACGGAGGCGGACGTGATTTTCCACTCCGTCGCGGGGCTTGCCGGCATCCCGTCGGCGCTTGCGGCGGCGGACAGCGGAAAGCGCGTCGCCATGGCGAACAAGGAAGCCGTAATCGCGTGCGGGGATCTCCTTTTCGAAAAGCTCGCGCGCTCCGGCGGCGAACTCATTCCGGTCGACAGCGAGCACAGCGCGCTCTACCGCTGCCTCGAAGGGCGGAGCATGGACGACGTGCAGAGTCTCCTGCTTACCGCGTCCGGAGGTCCGTTCCACGGCAGAACCGCCGAAGAGCTCTCCCGCGTGACGCCGGAGGACGCGCTGAGGCACCCGACGTGGAAAATGGGCGTGAAGATCACCGTCGATTCCGCGACGCTCATGAACAAGGGCTTCGAAATCATCGAAGCGGTGCGCCTGTTCGGCGTGCCGGAGGACCGGGTGGACGTCGTCGTGCACCGGCAGAGCATTGTGCATTCCCTCGTCCGGTTCGAGGACGGGGTGATGCTCGCCGCGCTCGGCAACCCGGATATGCGTGACTGCATCCGCTACGCCGCGACGGCCCCGCATGCCGCGCGGACGAAGGAGAAGCCGCTCGAGCTCACCGAGATCGGCAGCCTCACCTTCGAAAAACCCGATCTTGAGAGCTTTCCCCTGCTCGGAGCCGCCCGTCAGGCGATCCGGACGGGGGGGACCGCGCCCGCGGGGCTCATCGCCGCGGACGAGGAAGCGGTCGCCGCGTTTCTCGCGGGCCGCGCAGGATTTACAGAACTTTCATCACTTGTGATGGAAACCCTCTCGAAAATTACGATATACTATGACACGAGCGAGGAAAGCGCGGCACAGACGGCAAGAGAAGCCGCTCTGATCTGCCGCGGACTCGTCGAACGAAAGCAAAGGGTGTGATCGCATCAACATCGGAACCATTATGCTCGCGCTGCTCATTTTCGGATTTCTGATCTTCATCCACGAAGGCGGGCATTATATCGCGGCAAGAATCTTCAAAGTCAAAATACACGAGTTCGCCATCGGCATGGGGCCGAAGCTCCTCAAAAAGGTGTCTCCCAAAACCGGCATTATGTACTCTCTCCGCGCCTTCCCGATCGGCGGTTTCGTCTCGATGGAGGGCGAGGACGAGGATTCGAAGGACGAAAACGCCTTCCGCTCCAAGCCCGTGTGGCAGCGCATCATCATCACCGCCGCCGGCGCGGCGATGAACATTTTCATCGGCATTCTCGTGATGGGCATCCTCGTCTCCACGATGGAGAGGCTGCCCTCGAACGTCGTCGCCCAGTTTGCCGCCGGTGAGGACGGCGCGGTCGTGACCGAATACGAAGGCCTGATGCTCGGGGACCGCATCGTCTCGATCGACGGGGCGTCCACCCACACCGGGACCGAGGTCAGCTACGAGATCATGCGCAGGGGCGTGGAACCGGTCGACGTTACGGTCGTGCGCGACGGCGAGCGGATCAAGGTCCGCGGCGTCGAATTCCCGACCTTCGTGGAAATGAATACGCGCTTCGGCCAGATGAATTTCAAGGTGCTGCCCGAGGCGAAAAAACCGCTCACCGTTCTGAAGCACGCTTATTTCAACTCTGTCAACACGATCAAAATGATCTGGGAATCCCTCATCGACCTCATCCGCGGACGGTACGGCGTGGAAAGCGTGTCCGGTCCCGTCGGCGTCACCAAGGCGCTCGGAGAGGCGGCGAAGGAGGGCGGAACCAATCTTGTTTATCTGGCGGTCGTCATCAGCATGAACCTCGGGGTCATGAATCTTCTGCCCCTGCCGGCGCTGGACGGCGGACGCCTCCTGTTCCAGTTCATCGAGCTCATCCGGCGCAAGCCCATCCGCGCGGAGATCGAAGGCTACGTGCATTTCGCGGGGCTGGTTCTCCTGATGATCCTCATGGTCGTGATCGCGGTGAAGGACGTCATCGGCTTGTTCTGACCTGTTTTCCCGGAGCGGCGTCATCCCTCTGTACGGTTCCGAGACCCGCTCCTCTCCGCTTTTCGCTGTTTTCCCTTTCAGTTCTGACGAAAGAAGAATCCTATGAACACATCACTCACCCGCCGCGTCTGCGCGGGGAAGGTCGTAATCGGCGGCGGCGCTCCCGTTTCCGTGCAGTCCATGACGAACGTCCCCGCCGAGGATTTCGAGGAAACGGTCTCGCAGATCCTGCGCCTCGAGGAGGCTGGATGCGACATCGTCCGCCTCGCCGTCCCGAAGGAGGAATGCGCGGCGGTTTTCACGCTCGCGAAGCAAAGGGGCGTCTCCTGCCCCCTCGTCGCCGACATCCACTTCGATTATAAGATCGCCCTCGCCGCCGTACGGGCGGGCGCGGACAAGATCCGTATCAACCCCGGCAACATCGGTGCGGAATGGAAGGTCCGCGAGGTCGCCGACGCCTGCCGGGCCTCCGGTCTGCCCATCCGCATCGGAGTCAACGGCGGCTCGCTCGACAAAAAATTGCTTGAAAAATACGGCGCGCCCACAGCCGATGCGCTCGCGGAATCCGCGCTGTACGAAGCCGAGGTCCTCGAGGCCTGCGGCTTTTCCGATATCGTCATCTCGATCAAATCCTCGAACGTGCGCGAAATGCGCCGCGCGAACCGCCTTGTGCGGGAAGCTTCGGATTATCCCCTCCACCTCGGCATCACGGAGGCGGGTGGGGAATACCCGGGACTCGTGAAAAACGCGATCGGCATCGGCTCGCTGCTCGAGGAGGGCATCGGCGACACCATCCGCGTTTCGCTCACCGCCGACCCCGAACGCGAGGTCCTGGCGGGGCGCGAGATCCTCAGGGCGCTCGACATGGACCCGCGGGGCTTTGTGGAGGTCATTTCCTGCCCGACCTGCGGCCGCACGAAGATCGATCTCTTCGCCCTCGAGCGGCGTGTCCGCGAGGCCGCCCGAGGAATCGACTGCCGCGGAAAGCATCTGCGCGTCGCCGTCATGGGCTGCGTCGTCAACGGACCCGGCGAGGCGAAGGAAGCCGATTTCGGCGTCGCGGGCGGGGACGGATTCTTCCTCTTTTTCCGCGGCGGGAAGCCCGAGGGCAGGCTCGCCGAGGAGGAGGCTTTCGGATTTTTGCTCCGCGAGATCGAAAAGGCAGCGGAATCATAAACATCACGAGGAGGCAGACATGCCGGACAGCAGCCGCACGTTTTCGGACATCTTCACGAAGCTCGCGCCGAAGCTCACGGGGAGAAACCGGGACATTTTCACGGAAGCGAAGGACGTGCGCATCCGATACAGCAAAGAGGCGCGCATCGTCGAGGCGTCGTGCGCCTTTGACCGGATCGTCTCAAAAAGAGATCTTTACGCGCTCGAGGACCGCATCCGGGAGGAATATGAGCTCGCGCAGGCGCGCATCCTCCCGCACTACCCCGCGGCTCTTTTTTCGCGCGAATACATGAGCGAGGTCCTTGCCGAGACCGCCCGCGTGGGGGTCGTCGCGCAGGGCTTTTTTGACAACTATGAAACGCGCTTCGACGGCGAGAGGATTTCCGTTGCCATACCGTTCCCGGCGGGCGGAATCGATCTTTTGAACCTCGCCAGCACCGCCCGCGTGATCGAGGGCATCATCCGCAGCGAGTTCGGGCTGAACCGTTCGGTACAGATCGTGAGGAGCGAGGGAGCCGACGAGGCGTACGCCGCCTATGTCGCCCGCCAGCTCGAGAAGCTCAACAGCGCCTCCGAGGAGATCTGGGCGGAGCACAACCGGCTGGAGGAGCGGGCGGCGCAGCTGGCGGCGGAGCAGAAGGCCGCCGCGCAGAAAGAAGAAAAGCCCGTCCTGCCCCGCGTCGAATCCCTGTTCGCAGGGGACGGCGAGGCGGAACTTCTCGGGGAAAACCTCATCCGGTGCGGAAAGATCACCTTCGACTGTTCGGAGCCGACCGTGGTCTTCGGCGAGGCGTTCCCGCTCGAAGGGGTCAAACCCCTGCGCTCCGTGCGCTCGACCGGAAAGGGCGTCGTCATTCTTTGCGAGGTCTTCGCCATTGAGCAGAAGGAAACGCGGCGCGGCGACAAGGTCATGTTCACCGTCGCCGTGACCGACCGCGAGGCATCCCTCTACATCAAAATGACCGTCCCGGCGGAAAGCGCCGCGGAGACGGAAGGTCTGTTCTCCAAAGGGAAGCAGTACGCCGTCCGCGGGTCGATCCGCGCGGACAAGTTCGACGGCGATCTCTACATGCAGTACACGGACATCATGAAGGTGAAGGACGTGCCGCGCATGGACAAGTCTCCCGAAAAGCGCGTCGAGCTGCATCTGCACACCGTCATGTCCGCGATGGACGCGACGATCAAGGCGGACGACATCGTGAAGACCGCGGCGAGCTGGGGACACCGCGCCGTCGCGATCACCGACCACGGCAACCTGCAGAGCTTTCCCGTCGCCATGCTCGCCGCGGACGCGCTGGAGGGCAAGATCAAGGTCCTCTACGGCGTGGAGGCGTATTACGTCGACGACACGTCCCGTGCGGCTTACCGCGGGGAGGACGTGACCTTCGACGACGAATTCGCCGTCTTCGACATCGAGACGACGGGTCTGTCCGCCGCCGCGAACCGCATCACCGAAATCGGCGCGGTCATCCTGAAAAACGGGGAAGTCCTCGACCGGTTCAACACCTTCGTCAATCCCGGCGTCCACATTCCGGAAAACATCACCGAGCTCACGGGCATCACGGACGACATGGTGAAGGACGCGCCCTCCGACGGGGAGGCGCTGAAGCTCTTCTTCGATTTTGTCGGCGAGCGCATGCTCGTCGCGCACAACGCCTCCTTCGACACGGGCTTTATCCGGCAGGCGGCGCAGAGGAACGGCATGCCGTTCGAGAATCCCTACCTCGACACGGTCGCCATGTCCCGCTACCTCTCCCCGAACCTCAAAAACCATAAGCTCGACACCTTGGCGAAGCACTACGACCTCGGCGACTTCAACCATCACCGCGCGTCCGACGACGCCGAAATGCTCGCCATGATCTTCGCGCGGATGACGGAGCGGCTCAAGGAGGACGGCGTGGGCGGCATCGAGCGGCTCAACTACGCCATGGCGGAAAAGGCCGATCCCCTGAAGCTGAAAAGCTATCACCAGATCATTCTCGTGAAAAACCAGACGGGCATGAAAAACCTCTATAAGCTCGTCTCCGATTCCTATCTCAAAACCTATCACCGCCATCCCCGCATCCCCCGCACCCGCCTCGAGGAGCTGCGCGAGGGGCTGATCCTCGGCTCCGCGTGCTCCGAGGGCGAGCTCTTCCATGCCATTCAGGAGGGCAAGCCGGAGGACGATCTCGTGGAAATGGCGAAATTCTACGACTACCTCGAAATCCAGCCCATCGCGAACAACGCGTACATGATCGCCGAGGGCACGGTGGAAAACGAGGAAGCCCTCAGGGATTATAACCGCAAGATCGTCGAGATCGCGCGCAAGGCGGACCGTCCCGTCTGCGCCACCTGCGACGCGCATTACAAGAACCCCGAGGACGAGATCTACCGCCGCATCATCCTTACCGGACTCGGCTTCAAGGACGCGGACCGGGAAACCAAGCTCTATTTCCGCACGACGGAGGAAATGCTCGAAGAGTTCTCCTACCTCGGCGAGGACGTCGCCCGCGAGGTCGTGATCGAGAACCCGAACAAGATCGCCGACAGCATCGAGGTGGTGCGCCCCATCCCGAAGGGGAACTATCCGCCCCACATCGACGGCGCGGAGGAGGAGCTCACCACGAAGTGCTGGACGCTCGCGAAGGAGCTCTACGGCGATCCCCTGCCGGGTGAGGTCGAAAGCCGCCTCAAGCGCGAGCTCGATTCCATCATTTCGAACGGCTTTGCCATCATGTACATCATCGCCCGCAAGCTCGTGGAAAACAGCGAGGAGAAGGGCTATCAGGTCGGCTCGCGCGGCTCCGTCGGCTCGTCCTTCGCGGCGACGATGGCGGGCATCACGCGCGTCAATCCCCTCCCGCCGCATTACCGCTGCCCCGAATGCCGCTGGTCCGAGTTCTTCACAAAGGGCGAGGTCGGCTCCGGCTTTGATTTGCCGCCCAAGAAATGCCCCGTCTGCGGCGCGGACTGCGAGCGGGACGGGCACGACATCCCGTTTGAGACCTTCCTCGGCTTCAAGGGCGACAAAACCCCGGACATCGACCTCAATTTCTCCGGCGACGTGCAGGGCGCGGCGCACAAATTCACGGAGGTGCTCTTCGGCACGGGCCACGCCTTCAAGGCGGGCACCATCGGCACGCTCGCCGACAAGACCGCCTACGGCTTCGCGGCGAAATTCCTCGAGGGAAAGGGGATATCGGTGAACCGCGCGGAGATGGACCGCCTCATCGCGGGCTGCGTGGGCACGAAGCGCACCACGGGCCAGCATCCCGGCGGCGTCATCGTCGTGCCGGCGGAATACGAGATCTACGATTTCTCCCCCGTCCAGCACCCGGCGGACGACCCGAATTCCGACATCATCACCACGCATTTCGAGTTCAAATACCTCCACGACACCATTTTGAAGCTCGATATCCTCGGACACGATATTCCGACCAAGTACAAGCGGCTCGAGGAGTACACGGGCGTGCCCGTCACGAAGGTGCCCCTCTCCGACCCCGTCCTGTACGAGGGCTTCACAAGCTCCGCTCCCATCGGGGTCTCCCCCGAGCAGATCGACTGCCAGACCGCGACGCTCGGCCTGCCGGAGCTCGGCACGAACCTCTCCCGCAAGGTGCTCATGAAGGCGCAGCCGAAGAACTTCGCGGACCTTCTCCAGATCCAGGGTCTGACCCACGGCACGGGCGTGTGGCAGGGCAACGCGGAGGACCTCATCGACCAGCAGATCTGCACGATCTCCGAGGTGATCGGATGCCGCGACGACATCATGATGACGCTCATCCACAAATACGGCGTCGAAAAATCGCTCGCGTTCAAAATCATGGAATTCGTGCGCAAGAACAAGAAGGGCCTCATCATCCCGCAGGAAATGCAGGACGCCATGCGCGCCTGCTCCGTCCCCGACTGGTACATCGATTCGCTTCAGAAGATCCGCTACATGTTCCCGAAGGCGCATGCCGCCGCCTACGCCATCGACGCGGTGCGGCTCATGTGGTACAAGATCTACCGCCCCGTCGAGTTTTACGCGGCGTATTTCACGGCGGCCCCCGCCGGATTTGACGGCGCGGTCGTCATGGGCGGAAAGAAGAAGGTGCACGACACCTATTTCGAGCTGAAACAGCGCAGCGACCTTTCCGCGACCGAGGCGGACATGCGCGACGCCCTCATGCTCGCGAACGAGTGCTTCGCACGGGGCTACGATTTCCTCCCCGTGGACATCCGCGCCTCCCACGCGACGAAGTTCCTCCCGGAAAACGGGAAGATCCGCCTGCCGTTCTCCTGCCTGCCGGGACTCGGGAGCGCGGTCGCGGAGAGCATCATGAACGCCATGCGCTCGGGCGAGGTCTATTCCATCGACGATCTGAAAAACCGCGCCAAGGTTTCGAAAACCATTCTGGAGCTTCTGGAAAACACCGGCGCGCTCCGGGGCATGTCCCGCACGAATCAGCTCTCCATGTTCGGATGAATCCGGCATAAAGAACAAAGCCTCCGCATAGTCTGTACCAACAGACAAAAAGCGGAGGTTTTTCAAATTGACTGAAATTTACCGCGACATCGCAGAGCGCACGCACGGGGACGTGTACATCGGCGTCGTCGGTCCCGTGCGGACGGGCAAGAGCACGTTTATCAAGCGGTTCATGGAGGCGGTCGTGCTCCCGAATATCCGGAATGAGGACGCCCGCGCAAGAGCGAGGGATGAGCTCCCGCAGTCCGCGGGCGGGAAAACCGTCATGACGACCGAGCCGAAATTCATTCCGGACGAGGGTGTGGAAATCTCCGCGGACGGGACGTCGATGCGGGTGAAGCTCGTGGACTGCGTCGGGTACATGATCCCCGACGTCATCGGCGGGGAAGAGGACGGCGCGGTCCGCATGGTGCATACGCCATGGCACGCGGAGCCCGTTCCGTTCGGCGAGGCGGCGGAATACGGCACGAGAAAGGTCATTACCGACCACGCGACGGTCGGGGTGCTCGTCACTTCCGACGGCTCGGTCGGGGATCTGCCCCGTGAGAACTATACCGGCGCGGAGGAGAGGGTCGCCGCGGAGCTTGCCGCTCTCGGCAAGCCCTATGTGATCGTGCTCAACTCCGCCCATCCCGAAGCGGAGGAATCCGTGCGGCTCGCCGAGGGGCTGGAGGATAAATACGGAGCGCCGGTCGCGCTTCTGAACTGCGCCGTTCTCGACGCGGACGACGTGTACCACATCCTCGGCATGCTGCTCGATCAGTTCCCGGCGAAGCAGGTCGACATCCTTCTGCCCGCATGGGTCTCCGCACTGCCCGAAGATCACGCCCTGCGCGCGGGACTCAGGGAATCGATCGCGTCCGCGGTGAAAAAGCTCGGACGTCTCTCCGAGGTCGGGACAGTTTTCGCGCAGGCAGCGGAGGAGGGCTTCGCGCAGACGGCGCGCGCAGTAGGAAGCTATCCCGAGGATCCCGCCGTCCGGGTCATGAAGACGGACGCGGGCTCCGGCACGGCGGAGCTTGCGGTTACGCTCCCCGACGGACTGTATTACGACGTGATCTCCGCGCTGACCTCGATCCCGATGAAGAACGAGGAGGAGCTGATCGACGCGCTGCGCCGGCTCGCCGCGGGGAAGAAGGAGATCGACCGCTACCGCGAGGCGATCGAAGATGTGAACGCGCGCGGCTACGGGATCGTCATGCCGGAGGTGGAAAACCTGCGGCTCGAGGAGCCCGAGATCATCCGGCAGTCCGGTGCGTACGGCGTGCGTCTGCGCGCCTCCGCCCCGTCGATCCACATGATCCGCACGGACATCAAAGCCGAAATCAGTCCGGTCGTCGGTACGGAGGAGCAGTCGGAGGAAATGGTGAAGACGCTCATGGAGGGGTTTGAGAACGACCCCGCGAGCATCTGGGAATCGAAGATGTTCGGCCGCACGCTCTACGACCTCATCAACGACGGCCTGCACCTGAAGCTCGCGCACCTGCCCGACGACGCAAGGCAGAAATTCGGAGAGACGCTGTCGAAAGTCATCAACGAGGGCAGCTCGGGGCTGATCTGCATCATTTTGTGACGGGGGACCTCAACCGCTGTCCGCGCCGGGAGGGAAGAACAAGCACCCTCTCCGTCACCGCCTTAGGCGGCGCCACCTCTCCCACGCGCCAAGTGCGACAGCGTCGGCACGGCAGTCGCACCGGCGAGGCAAGGGGGGAAACGGCTCTCTCCGAAGAAACTGCTTACTCTGGGCTCCCCCGCGTGCGACTGCGTCAGCACGGCAGTCGCACGCGGGGGAGCTGTCAGCGAAGCTGACTGAGAGGGCTGCCGTTTTCTAATGAGTTTCGGATGTATGTGAAGCTCGACTCCCTCAGGCGCTTCGCGCCAGCTCCCTCAACGAGGGAGCCATAAGAGCGGACCGCGTTTTGCCTCCCTCGTGTGCGACTGCGTCGGCACAAGGGAGGGGGACCGCCCGAGTGAGCGGCGAAGCCGGTCGCTCGGGTGGTGGAAGGAGTCGCGCCAAAAAGGAGCCGCGTTCTCTTCCGCTTAACCGACTGAAAAAACCTTATCGCTCTCCGCGGCGGATGAGCTGCCGGGGGCAAAGCGCGAATCTTAAAAGATTTCCTTGACTTTTCCGCAAAAAAAGGGTACAATAGGCGCAGTACGGAAAAGGGAGGAAAACCGCGTTGAGAACGGTCAAAAAGGCGCTGAAAAGCAGGGCGCTCCTCATCTGGCTCCTGATCGCGATCCAGCTCTCGATCGTGTTTTATATCTCGATCCATCTGACGCGGTATTACTACGTTTACAGTTATGTGACTTTCGTGCTCGCATTCGTCTTCGTCCTCTATCTGATGAAAGCGAGCCGGTCCATGTCGTACAAAATGGCGTGGATCGTCGTGTCCTTTACCTTCCCGGTCTTCGGCATCGCGCTCTACCTCATTTTCGGCGGCAACCGCCTGACGAAGCGCGGCAGAAAGAAAATGGAATTCATGAACGCCGCGTATCAGGACGCCGTGAAGGACGAGGACGACGCGACGGACGAGCTTGAAGCCGAGTTCCCGGACGCGGCGAGACAGGTGAAATACATCCGCCGCACGACCATGACCCCGCCCGTGAAGAACAACGAGACCCGGTACTTCCGAAGCGGCGAGGAAATGTTCCCGGTCATCCTCGAGGAGCTGCGGAAAGCGGAGAAGTATATCTTCCTCGAATACTTCATCATCGGGGAAGGGAAAATGTGGGACGCGGTGCACGAGATCCTTCTCGAAAAGGTAAAAAAAGGCGTGGACGTGCGCGTGATCTACGACGACATCGGCTGCTGGCTTTCCCTTGACCGGCATTTCGACCGCAAGCTGCGCGCGGAGGGGATCGACTGCCGCATTTTCCAGCGCTTCGTGCCCGTGCTGAACGCGCGCCAGAATAACCGCGACCACAGAAAGATCCTTGCGGTGGACGGCGTGACGGCGTTCACGGGGGGCATCAACATCGCGGACGAGTATATCAACGAGGATTCCCACGTCGGTTACTGGAAGGACAACGGCGTGATGATGCGCGGGGAGTCCGCCTGGAGCTTCACGGTCATGTTTCTGACCATGTGGGATTATCTCTGCGGAAAGGCGGAAGACAGGGCGATCCGTTACGAAGCGTACAAGCCGCCGCGCGCCGCGCTGGAAGGGATTTCGGGCGGCGGATACGTTCAGCCCTATACCGACAGCCCGCTCGACGGAGAGCCCGTGGGGGAAAACGTCTATCTCGGCCTGATCGCGAACGCGAAGAAATACGTCTGGATCAACACGCCCTACCTGATCATCGACGAGAGGATGGAGCAGGCGCTCATCCAGGCCGCGCGGTGCGGCGTGGACGTGCGCATTGTGACCCCGGGCATCCCGGACAAAAGGCTCATCTTCGAGACGACGCAGTCCTATTACCCGAACCTGCTCGCGCACGGCGTGCGGATTTACGAATTCACCCCCGGCTTCGTGCACGCGAAGAGCTTTGTCTGCGACGACGATTACGCCGTGGTGGGCAGCGTGAACCTCGATTACCGGAGCCTGTACCTGCATTTCGAATGCGGGGTCTGGATGTACAAAACGGACTGCGTGGCGGACGTGAAGGCGGATTTCGAAGAAACGCTCGGCAGCTGCCGGGAGCTCGAGCCGAAAAAGCCCGGTTTTCTCAGAATGCTGTTCCGCTCCGCGCTCGACCTCATCGCGCCTCTTCTGTGACCGAAACAAATCGACCCGCCGGACGTTCCTTTTCGGACGCGCGGCGGGTTTTTGTCCTTCAGCCGATTTGGTTATCCGACGTCAGATAATCGCTCGTCGGCTGCTCTCCCCTGAATCCCTGCTGCCGCAGGACCTCGTACACCCCGATCGCCGCGGCGTTTGAGAGATTGAGGCTGCGGAGGTTTTCCCGCATCGGGATGCGGACGCAGCGGTCGAGGTGGGCGAGGAGGAAATCCTCGGGAAGACCCTTTGTCTCCTTGCCGAAGATGAGATAAACGGGCGTCTCGTAGCGGACCTCGGTATAGCAGCGGGGAGCCTTCGTCGTGAAGCACCAGAACGCGCAGTCCGGGTTTTTCGCGAAGAAATCGTCGAGCCCGTCGTAATAGGTAATGTCCAAAAGATGCCAGTAATCGAGCCCGGCCCGTTTCAATTTGCGGTCGTCCGGCGTAAAGCCCATCGGGCGGATGAGATGGAGGGCGGCTCCCGTGGCGGCGCAGGTGCGGGCGATGTTTCCGGTGTTCTGGGGGATCTCCGGCTCGTGCAGTACGATGTTGATTTCTTTCATAAGGCGCTCCTCTCCGGGTTTGCAGTCATTATACCGCTTTTCGTGCGTTTTCGCAAGAGGGGGGCGCTTTTTCCCGCGCCTCTTTTCCGCGGGGCGTTTCTTTTTTGCATTAAATTTACATTTCATCCTACAATTTGTGACCGGGCTCGTTTATAATATAATTGTCGATCTATCTCCAACATTCAGCCGCCGAAAACGCGCGGCGCATCTTCGGAAGGGCGGTCCCCTTGGGACCTGACGGAAACGAATGGGTATTCTTACGAAAGTATTCGGAACATACAGCGAAAGACAAATCAGAAAAATTATGCCGACGGTGAAGCACGTCAATTCGCTCGCGGAGAAATACCGGGCGATGTCGGACGCGGACATGCGCTCCCAGACCGACGTCTTCAAAAGCCGGCTCGCGTCGGGCGAGACGCTGGACGACATCCTGCCGGAGGCGTACGCCTGCGTGCGGGAGGCGTCGGACCGCATTCTCGGCAAGAGACCGTTCGACGTGCAGATCATGGGCGCGATCCTGCTCCATCAGGGGCGGATCACCGAAATGAAGACGGGTGAAGGCAAGACCATCGTGGCGGTCCTCCCGTCCTATCTCAACGCGCTCGAAGGCAAGGGCGTGCACATCGTCACCGTGAACGACTATCTGGCGCGGCTGGGCTGCGAGGAAATGGGGCGCATCCATGAATTCCTCGGACTCACGACCGGGCTGATCGTGCACGGGCAGAAGCGGGAAGAGAAGCAGTACAATTACCGGTGCGACATCACCTACGGCACGAACAACGAGTTCGGCTTCGACTATCTGCGCGACAACATGGTGCTCTATAAGGAGGACCTCGTGCAGAGAGGGCACCGCTTCGCCATCGTGGACGAGGTGGACTCCATCCTCATCGACGAAGCGAGAACGCCGCTCATCATCTCCGGTCAGGGCGACGAGGTGGACGCCTTGTACGATCTGGCGGACCGCTTCGCCTGCTCCCTGCGCAAATACGTCATCAAGGAGCTCGACCGTAAGGAAGACAACGACGACATCGACGCAGACTACATCGTGGACGAAAAGATGAAATCCACGACGCTGACGGCGTCCGGCGTCGCGAAGGCGGAAAAGTTCTTCGGCATTTCGAATTTCTCAGACCCGGAAAACGCCGACATCAACCACCACGTCTACCAGGCGATCCGGGCGCACGGCGTGATGCAGCGCGACACCGACTATATCGTCAAGGACGACGAGGTCATCATCGTCGACCTGTTCACCGGCCGTCTCATGCCAGGCCGCCGCTTCTCCGACGGCCTCCATCAGGCGATCGAGGCGAAGGAACACGTGCAGATCCAGCGCGAGAACCGCACGAACGCGACGATCACCTTCCAGAACTACTTCAGAATGTATGAAAAGCTCTCCGGCATGACGGGCACCGCGCTGTCCGAGGAGAACGAATTCCGCGAAATCTACAACCTCGACGTCGTGGAGGTCCCGACGAACAAGCCGATGATCCGCATCGACCATCCGGACGTCGTCTACAAGACCAAGGCGGGCAAGGACCGCGCGATTCTCAAACAGATCGCCGAGTGCCACGAAAAAGGTCAGCCGGTGCTCGTCGGCACCGTCTCCATCGAAAAATCCGAGGCGCTTTCCAAAAAGCTCAAGGCGACGGGGATCCCGCACACCGTGCTGAACGCGAAATACCATGAGATCGAAGCGGACATCGTGGCGCAGGCGGGCAAGCTCGGCGCGGTCACGATCTCCACGAACATGGCGGGCCGCGGCACGGACATCATGCTCGGCGGCAACGCGGAATACCTCGCGAAGGCGCAGATGCGCAAGGAGGAATACCCCGAGGAGATCATCGCGCTCGCCACCGGTTCTTCCGAGAACGTGGGCGAGGACGTGATCGCGGCGCGGGCGTATTACCGCGAGCTCTACAAGAAATATCAGGAGGTCATCCGCCCCGAGGCCGAAAAGGTCTGCGCGGCGGGAGGGCTTTTCGTGATCGGCACGGAGCGCCACGAATCGAGGCGCATCGACAACCAGCTCCGCGGCCGAAGCGGACGTCAGGGAGACCCTGGCGAGAGCCGCTTCTTCCTCTCGTTCGAGGACGATCTGATGCGTCTTTTCGGCTCGGACCGCATCGCGGGCATCGTCGACCGGCTCGGACTGGACGAGGACACCCCGATCGACGCGAAGATCCTCTCCGGCTCCATCGAATCGGCGCAGAAACGGCTTGAAGACCAGAACTTCAACCGACGCAAGAACGTTCTTGCCTACGACGACGTGATGAACCAGCAGCGCGCGATCATCTATCAGCAGCGGCAGGAGGTCCTCGACAACGCCGATCTGAAGGAAAAAATCTCCGCCATGATCCGGGATACGGTGAACGACGCGGTGGACGCCAGCCTTCACGCGGACGACGTCGAGCTTTGGGATCTTGAGGGACTCAGACAGAAATACGCGGGTCTGCTCTGCACCCCGGACGATTTCACCGACCTCACCGGCGAGGCGGCCGAGCGCAGGGAAGCCATCCGCTCCGTCCTGCAGGAAAGAGCGGAGAAGCTCTATGCCTCGAAGGAGGAACTCTTCGGCGCGGACAAAATGCGCGAGATCGAGCGCGTCATCCTGCTCCAGATCGTGGACCGTAAGTGGATCGATCACCTTGAGGCGATGGATTCCCTCGAGGAGATGATCGGACTGCAGGCGTACGCGCAGCGCAACCCGATTTCCGAATACCGTATTCAGGGCGCGGACCTCTTCGACGAAATGATCACGGGCATCCGCGACGACACCGTCCGCATGATCCTCTCGGTCGTCCCGAAGCCGAAGCAGGAAATCAAGCGCGTCGAGGTCCTGAAGCCCGTATCCGAGGGCTTCGCGGGCGACGGGAGCGAAACAAAGAAAAAGCCCGTCAAGGTCGATAAATCGAAAAAGGTCGGTCGCAACGATCCCTGCCCGTGCGGCAGCGGCAAGAAGTACAAGAACTGCTGCGGCCGTCCGCAGAACAATCTTGAATCACAGGAATAAGCCATGGGATTCGGTACGCTGATTTTCGGTTATTTTCTGCTCTTCGCCTTCACGCTGTCGAACATCTATTTCTTCGCCGACATCGTCGGAGCGCTGATCGTGATCTGGGCGTTTTCAAAGCTCGCGGAGTACAACCGCTGGTTCAACTACGCCATGGCGTCGACCCTCGCCCTTCTTCTCCTGTGCGGCGCGGCGGCGTCAAACCTCATCATCCCGTGGTATTCGCAGGAGGGTTCGGTCAAGCTCGCGATCGATTTCTTGAAGCTGATCGCGGCGGCGGCCCTGCACGTGTTTTTCTTCCTCGGGACCGCGGGCATCTGCCAGGGAGCGGATGCTCAGCCGCTCGTGAAGAAGACGAAGCGCGATTTCATCGCCACTATGATCTATTACGGCATCAGCCTGATCGTTGCCGTGCTGGGCGTTTTCATGTCCGGAACGTGGATGAACGAGATCGGCGCCGCGCTGATCATCTATTGGTTCCTCTGCCTGTTCCTCAATCTCGCCCTGATCTACCAGTGCTTCGGCATCCTCATCCCCGCAGAGGGAGAGGCTGAAAAGAAACGCTCGAAGATCCCGCTGTTCCGTTTTCTCGACGAGAAATTCGACGAGCTGGACGATAAGCGCAACGCCTACCGAAAGGAATCCATGAAAATGGCGATGGAGGAGGCGGAAAGGCGCGCCGGGGAAAAGGCGAAAAAGAAGAAAAAGAAAAAGTGATCCGTAAGGAATATCGCAACAAGAAGGGGAAAGGAGACCGTATATGGGATTCGGCTTGCTGATCGCCGGTTTCATTCTGCTGTTCAACCCGGTCATCGTAGTCGTGGACGTCATACCCGACGCGATCGGGTTCTTCCTCATCGTCGCGGGGCTTTCGAAAATGTCCTGCTTCATCGACAAGCTCGCGCAGGCGCGGGACGGCTTTTTGAAGCTCGCGTTTACGGAGGTCGTGAAGTTCTTTTCGATCGCCCTGCTCGCCGGCACGACCGGTTCGATGAAGGTCCTGCTCGCGTTTGTCTTCGGGCTGATCGAAGCGATGATGTTTCTGCCCGCGGTCTCGAATCTGTTCGAGGGCCTGTCCTTTGCCGGGCTCTGGTACGGCGGCGAGGCGATCTACGCGAAGAAAGCCGTCCGGCGCACCGTAAGGGTCAGAACAAAGAGCGGCGGTGAGACGGCAGTCCGCAAAGAAAAACGGACGGTCCAGATCGAAAAGCTCGGTGCGACAAAGCGGTTCATCGAGTTCTTCTACCTGTTCCGCATCGTCGCGACGCTCATTCCCGAGCTCACCGAACTGCAGATGTACGATTATCTCGGTACGGTCGACGCGCGCGCCCTCAGCCTGACGTCGTTCAAGCCCCTCTTCTATATCTTCTTCGTCTTCGTCACGCTGATTTTCGGCGTGTTCTATATCGTCCGCGTCGTGCGTTACTTCGGAGCCGTCCGGAAGGACAAGCCCTTCATCGCCGCGATGGAGCGCAAATACGTCAACGACATCCTGCCGAAGACGACTTATTTCATCGCGAAGAACATGAAGATCGCGCTCATGCTGTTCGGCTTTTCGGCGGGAACGTCCTTCCTTTTGCCGATCGACGACGTGAACATTCTCATCGGCGCGATCTCGTCCGGATTCCTGATCGCGGCGGCGGTGATCGTCGGCAAATACGTGAAAAGCGCGTACATCGTCATCATCCCCGCGGCTCTCCGCGCCGGGCTTTCGATCCTGAATTTCATTCTCGAATCGCAGTACTTCGGCGAGTATTTCGCCGGAGCCGTGCTCCGCGTGTCCGATGCGGATCATAAGTATTATACCCTCGCGTCCCTGAAGGTCGTTGAGTGCGTTCTCGCGATCGCGTCCACGCTCTTCTTCATCGCGGTGCTCATGAAGGCGGTCAAGGCGCACCTCGAGGTCTGCGGCATTCAGACGGAGAACGCGCAGTATTCCAAGCGCAGCCGCGACCTTGAAACCTACAACGTGATCGGCGGCAAGCTCCTGCTCACGTCGATCCTCGCCATCATCAACACGGTCATGATGGGGGCGTATCTCTATCTGCTCGTGACGATGTCCATGGTGTTCGTCATCAGCATCGCGATCAGCATCGTCTACGCCGCGTACGCGATCTATTCCGCCTACGTGATCAACAATCTGCTGTACGAGAAAGAAATCGAAATGAGCTGATCATCATTCCGCTTTGGGAGGGACATATCATGCGAACCAATACCGTCAAGCTTTCCGACAAGAAGAATACCCGTGTGGTCGCGCACCGCGGCGTGAGCGGGCTCGAAACCGAGAACACCGCCGCCGCCTTCATCGCGGCGGGCAACCGCACGCATTACGGCGTGGAGACCGATATCTGGAGGACTGCGGACGGACGCTTCCTCTGCAACCACGACGGGCGCACCGGACGCATCTGCGACGTCGATCTCGTGATCGAGCAGAGCTCCTTCGACGAGCTGCGCGCGCTCACGCTGCGCGATAAGGACGGCAAGTCCGACCGCGCCGAGCTGATGCTCGCGACGCCCGCCGAATACCGCAAGATCTGCGAGAAATACGGCAAGCACGCCGTGCCGGAGCTGAAATCGAATTTCACGCTCGAAGAAATCAAGTCGATCCTCGGGTTCTTCGACGGATATCTCGAGCACACGACCTTCATCGCGTTCAATGTCGCGAATCTCGACCTTGTCCGCGAAGTTCTTCCGGAGCAGAGCTGCCAGTTTTTGACCTCGCAGTGGTCGGACGAGCTGCCCGACATGCTCGCCGCGCGGAAGATGGATCTCGATATCGCGTGGCATGAGCTCACCGAAGAGCGCGTGCGGATCCTGCACGAGCGCGGGACCGTCGTGAACTGCTGGACGGTGGACGACCCCGAGAAGGCCGCCGAGCTCATTTCCTGGGGCGTGGATTTCATCACGTCGAACATCCTCGAGTGATTCTTTGAGACTAATCTTAATCGAACAGGGGAAACGCGGCTTCCCCGAAATGAAGCCCCGCGTAGTAAACTGCGCAGCAAGAACTTTCAAACGACTGGAACAGCGAACCGCTCAAAGTGCAGCTCGGGGTAATGTGAAGCGCACGATGAACCGTTTTCGAATTCTTCTTGAGGACATTGTTCATGAGAAGAGTATGAGACAACCAAAAAAACGCCGCCGGCGGATCGCTCCGCACGGCGGTTTTTCCTATCTCGTTTCCTCTTGCTTCACCCACCCGATCAGCTTTTCCATATCCCGGTACCGCGCCTTGTCGCTCGGCTCGCCGAAGAGGGCGAGCAGGTAATCCGCGTCTTCGCCCGCGTAACAGACGACGAGGGCGAAGGAGTCCGCGAGACTCCCGGTTTTGAGCCCTATGACCGCGGGATCGTAGTATTTCGATTCCGGATCGAGCATTTTGTTCGTGTTCGTCCAGGTGTTCGTGTGCCCGCTCGCGTAGACGACTTCGTCGCTGTGCATGCCCGCGTATTTCATGATCAGCTCGTTTGCGGACGCCGCCTCGGCGATGATCGCCATATCGCCGAGGGTGCTGTGATTCTCCTCGCCCGCATAGCCGTCCGGAACCGTGAAGCGCGTGCCGGTGCAGCCGAGGTCTTCAGCACAGCGGTTCATCTCGTCGACAAAGCGGGCGACGGCGGCCTCCGGTCCCGCCGCGCCGTCCCCGAGAAGAGCGTATCCGCACGCGGCGGCGAGGGCATAGGCGGCGTCGTCGCCGGAGGGAAGGAGCATCCCTTCGATCAGCATTTCGACCGTGAGCGTGTGGTGGGGACGGACGAACGCCGAGGACGCGCCGGACGGCGGGAAGTAAACCTCGTCGCCTGGCGTGACGAGCGTATCCGGGGGGAGAATGCCCAGCGCGGCGAGCGCCGTGACGAGCTTCGTGACGCTCGCGGGAAGCACCGTGTCGTCCGGGGAAAAGCCGAAAAACTCCCGCTCTGCCCGCTCGCCGCCGTCCGAGAGTCGCACGGCAAACGCGCGCGCGCCCCGGCTGAAGCGGGGCGTCCCGTCCCTGGAGCATCCGGAGGCGGAGAGGGAGACGAGCAGCAGGAGAATGAGCAGAGAAGAGAAGAACCGTTTCATCGTGACCTCGAAAATAAAAATGCGGTGCGGTATCATCATACCACACCGCGGGGAAAAAAGCAAATGAAGATTTGATGAAAATCAGATCGCTGCGAGTGCGGATGCGATGTCCTCGATCAGGTCGGCCTTGTTCTCGAGCCCGCAGGACATCCGGACAAGCCCCGCCGGCACACCCGCCGCTTGGAGCTGTTCCTCGGTCATCTGCCGGTGCGTGGAGGTCGCGGGATTGAGACAGCAGGTGCGCGCGTCGGCGACGTGGGTCTCGATCGCGGCGAGACGCAGCTTCGACATGAAGACCTCCGCCGCGGGACGCCCGCCCTTGATTTCAAAGGAAACGACGCCGCAGGAGCCGTTAGGAAGATATTTCTCGGCGAGCGCGTGGTAGGGATCGCCCGGCAGACCGCAGTAGTGGACCGCTTCCACCTTCGGGTGGGAAGCGAGGAATTCTGCGATCGCCTGTCCGTTTTCGCAGTGCCGCGCCATCCGGACGTGCAGGCTTTCCAGCCCGAGGTTCAGATAGTACGCGCTCTGCGGGGACTGCGTGCAGCCGAAGTCGCGCATGAGCTGCGCCGTGCATTTCGTGATGAACGCGCCGCCCTGCCCGAATTTCTCGGCGTAGGTGATGCCGTGATAGCTCTCGTCCGGCGTGGTGAGCCCGGGGAATTTGTCAGCGTGCGCCATCCAGTCGAAATTCCCCGAATCCACGATCGCGCCGCCGACGGCGGAGCCGTGCCCGTCCATGTATTTCGTCGTGGAGTGCGTCACGATGTCCGCGCCCCATTCGATGGGACGGCAGCCGACGGGCGTGGCGAAGGTGTTGTCGACGATCAGCGGGACGCCGTGCCGGTGCGCCGCCGCGGCGAAGCGCTCGATGTCGAGCACCGTCAGCGCCGGGTTGGCGATGGTCTCGCCGAATACCGCCTTCGTCTCGGGCCGGAACGCCGCCTCGAGCTCCTCGTCCGTGCAGTCGGGAGACACGAAGGTCGCCGTGATGCCCATCCTCGCCATGGTGACGGCGATGAGGTTGAACGTGCCGCCGTAGATCGACGAGGAGGAGACGATGTGGTCGCCGCATGAGCAGATGTTGAAGAGGGCGAAGAAGCTCGCTGCCTGACCGGAGGAGGTCAGCATGCCCGCCGTGCCGCCCTCGAGCTCGCAGATCTTCGCCGCCACCATGTCGCAGGTGGGGTTCTGAAGACGGGAATAGAAATAGCCGCTCGCCTCGAGGTCGAAGAGCTTGCCCATCGCCTCGCTGGTTTCATATTTGAAGGTCGTGGACTGAATGATCGGGATCTGGCGCGGCTCCCCGTTTTTCGGAGTGTAGCCGCCCTGTACGCAGACGGTGTCCTTGCGGTATGCGCTCATGATAGGTCTTCTTCCTTTCTGATTGTTGTTTGATTCTGATTGTCGGCCGGCGTTGACGGCTGATGTCTGACGGTTCCGATTGATGTCTGACGGCTGACGTGATCCCGCCAGTCTCAGAGGAGCTTGATGCCGGCGGCCTTTGCCTTGGTCAAAGTCTCCTCGTCCCAGACGGAGACCTGAACCTCGCCGATGTGCGCGGTCTGCATGATCAGCATGCAGAGCCGGGACTGCCCGATGCCGCCGCCGATGGTGAGGGGCAGCTCGTCGTTCAGAAGCATCCGGTGGAAGGGCAGGGAAGCGCGCTCCTCGCAGCCCGCGAGGGCGAGCTGGCGGCGGAGGGCCTCGGCGTCGACGCGGATGCCCATGGACGAGATCTCAAATGCCGTGCCGAGCAGGTCGTTCCAGATCAGGATGTCCCCGTTCAGGGTCCAGTCGTCATAGTCCGGCGCGCGTCCGTCGTGGGGCTTCCCGCTTTTCAGCTTTCCGCCGATCTGCATGAGGAAGGTCGTCGGATGCTCGCGGACGTAGGCGTCCTCGCGCTCCTTCGGCGTGAGGGAAGGATAAAGGTCCTCGAGCTCCTGCGCGGTGACGAAGGAGACCTCCGGGTGAATGATGCATTCGAGCTTGGGGAATTCGTACCGGAGGGCGTTGTTCGTTGCGACGACCGCCGCGACGATCTTCTTCACCGTGGCGCGGAGGTAGTCCTCGTTGCGCATGCTCCGGTCGATGACCTTTTCCCAGTCCCATTGATCCACGTAAATCGAATGGAGGTTGTCGAGCTCTTCGTCGCGCCGGATGGCGTTCATGTCGGTGTAAAGCCCTTTTCCGACGTAGAAATCATAGTTCTTTAAGGCGAGGCGCTTCCACTTCGCGAGGGAATGCACGACCTCGGCGTTCTTTCCGACGGCGGGGATGTCGAAGCCCACCGGGCGCTCCACGCCATTCAGATTGTCGTTCAGACCGGAATCCTCCCGCACGAAAAGGGGAGCGGAGACGCGGCGCAGGTTCAGCTCGATCGCGAGATTCATCTGGAAATTGCGCTTGATCGCGTCGATGGCGAGCTGGGTCTCGTAGACGGAAAGACGGGGCTTGTAGTTCTCGGGAATGCGGATCATATTCTGCTTCCTTTCGGATGGTATGACTTGGTATGACTGTTGTTGGTTGGCTAGGGGCGCGCTCTCAGAGGGCGTCCCGGATCAGGTCTTCCGGCTTCTCTGCGGGGGGCATCATGCCGTCGGTCCGGCGGGTGAATACCGTCCCGAGCTCTGCGTGGCGGGAGAAAAAGCCGCCGTTTTTCAGATAGAAGCCGCCGTCCTCGCGCACACCTCCGTCGTAATCCATGCGCCAGGCCCTCTTCGCGGTGTTGTCGCCGCTCAGAAGGATCCTCTCCGGCGCGATCCATTTCCCCTCCGTCGTGTACGCCCACGCGTTCGAGAAGATCGCCTGCCGCGGCTGCCAGCCGTTTTTGTCGTAGAAGTTTTCGAGGAAGGAATGGGGAAACGCGAACCACGAAGATGTTTCCGGGCGCAGGAAGGAGGCGACGAGCCCGAATTTGCCGGTGTCGTCGAAGCAGTAGTAGGCGGTGAACGCCGTTCTGCCCTCGCCGTCCGGCCGGATGCGCACGAGGAATTTCTGCTTTACGCCCGTTTTCCACGGATGGACGATATAGCTCTGCCCGCCGGATCCCTCGCCGCCGAACACGCCGACGTGGGTCCTCTCCCCTTTCGCGAGGCAGACGACGCGCCGGTTCTCGGGGATCTCGGCTGGGTTGTCGGTTTCGTGGGGGCTCCACACGGAAAAGAGGATCTTGCGCACGTCGGGACCGTTCGTCTGCATGCCGAAATAGCCGCCGCGGAAACCGATCGCCATGGCGTAGGTGCCGAGCGGATCGAAGCCCTCCGGCACGACGGCCTCGTTGTAAAACCACTCCACGTCGCCCATGTTCCGGATGTCGTAGGAGCCGTGCACGCTCGGACCGCGCCTCGTCCAGTAATAATTCTCGCGCTCCGTCACGGGGACGTAGCTCTCCGCGTTGTCCTCCGGCATGCCGCCGAGGATGAGCTCGGTCGGCGAGGCGAAGAGATTGCCCTCCCGTTCGACGCCGGTCAGCTCGAAGCGCGCGTACCCGCTCCAGACGGCGGTAAAACGCCCGACGAAGACCTCCTCGGCGCCCTTTTCGATGCGGACAAGGCGGGAATCGGAGCCGAAGCTCAGCCGCACGACGGCGGGAGCGGGCTGGGGCAGCATCCTCAGCGACACGTCGAACGACGCGGGCGCGCGGAGCCGCACGTAGATCCCGAAAACGGAGGAGGGGTCGTGCCAGTTCGTGATGCCGCCCGCGGTGACCGCGCCGCCCGCCGACGGGGTTTCGAGGAACGCGTTTCCGCCGAGGGGAACGCGGATCGGACTCGCTGTCATGGCCAGTTCCTTTCGAGGGGGAAGACTTTCGTTTATTTTAGCATTTTTGCGCCGTTCTGTCAAGCGGTTTGGCACATTTGCGCGCCGCCGCGGCCCGTTGTCCGATGCCGGGAGGGAGTAGGGTAGGACATCGGTTTGGCATTACCATACGGAGATCGTCAAAAGTCGACAAGACGGGACGGTTTTCGGCAGGAAAACCTGTCGGAAACAAGAATTTTGAAAAAGTTCGAAAAAGGTATTGAATTTTGTAGTAAGAAGGAGTATAATGATACAGTAATTCAACATCGGCGCACCGCGCTTGAAAAGGAGTCAAGAACATGGAAGAAAAGAAGTTCATCAAGCTGCCGGCGAGCGAGCTTGAAATCATGCAGGCGATCTGGAATCTTGCCGAGGACGGCGAGAGATACATCACGGCGAGCCTCGTGATGAAGAGATGCCCCGCCCTCAACCGTCTGAAACTGACCACCGTGCTCACGCTGATCAACAGACTGCAGGTCAAAGGATTCATCAAGACCGACAAGGTCGGCCGTTCCAACTGCTATACCCCCATCGTGGACAGCGCGGATTACCGTCAGTTCGCGTACGGCGATTTCGTTGAGAAGGTCTACCGCAGCAACCGTCTGGATCTCTTCTCCGCCCTCGTGACCGACGAAGCGCTCACGAAGGATGAGCTCAAGCAGATCAAGGAACTGATCGAGAAGACCGAAGCCGCGAAGAAATAAGCAACGAATTTCTGCTCGTCAAGAGCGCCCGGAAGGAGCCGCAGTCATGGGAAACAGAATCTGGTTTCTGTTTTTTGCGATTGCGGCTCTTTCCCTATGCTTCTCGGTCGGCGCGCGGCTCTGTCTGCGCGTCCGCGTGAAAAAGAACGTCGCCGTCCGCGCGGTCGTGTGGATCCTCCTGTTCGTTTTCACGATCGTCCCGATTTTTCTGCCGTGCCGCCTCTTCTCCCTGCGGTTCTATACCGATTCGTCCGGCACCGCCCGGACGGAGGTGCGGATCGCGGGCGCTGAGGAGCCCGCGCGTGAGTTCACGCTGACGCGGCAGGCGAAGAAAGCCCTCGAAACCTTCGTGCTCCTGGTGCTCACGCTGTGGTTCGTCGCGCTGGCCGCCTCGCTGTCATTCGGAATATCAAACTACTGGAACACCCTCCGCTTTCTGACGAAAAACTCCGCGAACTGCCGCGATCCCCGCGTCCTCGCGCTCTTCGCCGCAGCGAAGAAAAAGGCGGGCGTACACCGTCCGACTGCCCTCAGAGTCATGCATCCCGAACTGCACGTCTCTCCCTGTACGGCGGGAACGTGGTCGCCCTCCGTCTTCATCGGCGGGGATTATCTGAAGGACTATTCCGACGAGCGGCTCACGCTGATTTTCATGCACGAGCTGACCCATGTGAAGCATAGCGACGGCTGGCTGCGGCTCTTCACCCTGCTCGCGACCTCGTTCCACGCACTGCTCCCCGTTTCGTCAAGGGTGCGCGCGGCGGTCAGCGAGGACACGGAATACCTGTGCGACCGGACTGTTCTCAGGCGGATGGGTGAGGAGACCCGCGGGGAATACGTCGCCGTCATCCTCGACATCGCCGAGCGCAACGTGACGGGGGACTTTTCCGCCTACGACCTCTTTTCCCCGGCATCCTCCCGCGCGGGAGAGGTGCTTCTCGAGCGGTACGAACGAATGCGCCGCCCTCCGGCAAGCGGCGCGAAGGCGGGCATGGCAGGAGCCGTCCTTCTGGCGCTGGGGCTCAATCTGCTGTTGTTTGCCCTGCTCCGCGCGGAGAACCCGGACAATCTGCGCGTCGATTTTCACAACCCCATGCTTTGCGACGCGCTGACGCGCTATTTCTCGCTCGACGACCCGCGCGAACTCACCGAAGCACATCTCGTCGAGGTCTGGCGCATCGATTTCCGGCGCGAATCCGCCGAGCCCGGCAAGCCGCCCGCGGCGCTGTGCGACTGCGTGATCAACGAGGAGCGCGGCGAAGGCGACTGCTCGGATGTCCGCTATCCGGTCGGCGAAGACGGGCTTCTCGATCTTTCGGACCTCGCGCTGTTTTCGAATCTGCGCACCCTCGTGATGGACGGGGGACTGAGACCGGAGAAGGAGGATTACAACCCGGAGGGAAAAATCGCGGTCATTCTCAGAGACTGAACGGTACGGCCTCGCTGTGCCGTTTTTCTTTATTTCCGAAACCATCTGTAAACAATTTGCGTCAGCGGAGATAATTTCCCGCAACGGTGTTGAAAATCCCCGTTGTTTCATGTATAATACTAAAAATATACCCGAAAGGAGGCGGCACGGTGACGCAGGGAAGCCCTGGCAAAAAAGAGAACTTTTTCGTTCGTCTCGTCCGCGCGAGCGTGATTCTGAGCGCGCTCGACCGCTTTACCGCCCGTGTTTACGACCTCCTCAAAAACGGGCTGTTCGGCTGGATCTTCACCGGATACCGTGAACGGCCGCGCTTTGCCCTCGGCGCCGCGGTCAGAAACTCGAAGACCGCCCGGCTCCTCGGGGAGCTGCGCTACGGCATCTGCCGCCGCATCGAATCCAGCGTCATCCTGAACGGCATACGGTGGTTCATGCGCTATTTGCTCGGATGCCGTCTCAAGGTCTGGGGCGTGTTCTTCGCCGCGTTCGGCGCGTATTCCGTCATCGCGGCTGGCGTCTCGGCGATCCTCGATCCCGCCCGCTCGGTCCGGATCGATTTCAGCTCCATGATCCCGACCGGCGCCGCCATTCTCGCCGCCCTTCCGCTGATCCTGTCGAAAGGCACGCTGTCCGAAGGCATCACGGGCTCCGTGACGGGCAGGCTGATTTTGAAGTTTACCGGATTCACCGCGGAGGACGTCAAGAATACCGTCGGGGATGGCGGGCATTCCAACGCCGCCTTTCTCGTCGGCGTGATCTGCGGCGTTCTGTCCCATACCGTCCCGCCGCTGTACATGCTGTTCGGCTTTTTCGGGCTCGTCGCGGTTTACCTTGTTTTCGTGAGGCCGGAGCTCGGGGTGCTCGCCATGTTCGCCCTCGTGCCGTGGCTTCCCACCATGGTGCTTGCGGGACTTGTGATCCTCACCGCTCTTGCGTATTTCGTCAAACTCTTCCGGCAGAAGCGCGTGCTTCGCTTTGAGCCGATCGACTGCGTCGCGGCGGCGTTCATCGCGGCCGTCGCGCTCGGCGGCGTGATTTCCTATTCCTCCACGTCGCTGAAGCGCGGGCTGCTGATGGCATGCCTGATGGGCGGGTATTTTCTCACGGTCAATCTGCTGAGCTCCCGCGAATGGCTCGCCCGCGCGGCGACCGCCTTTGTGCTCACCGCTTCCGCGGCGGCGGCATGGGGCGTTTTCTGCGCCGTTAGGGGAGTGGGATATACCTCGGAGGCGTGGATCGACTCCGAAATGTTCGGCTTCATCGGGAACCGCGCGGTCAGCACGCTTGAGAACCCCAATATGCTCGCAGAATATCTGCTCCTCGTCATTCCGATCGCCGCTGTCATGCTGATCGGGCGCGGGGAGGGGCTGAGACGCATCCCGGCGCTGTTCTGCCTCGGTGTGCTCGGCGTATGCCTCGTCTTAACATGGAGCCGCGGCGCGTGGCTCGGTCTCATCGCCGCGCTGCTCTGCCTGCTCTTTATGTGGCACCGCCGTTCGATCTGGGCGGTGATCGCGGGCCTGTTCGCCCTGCCCGCCGCGTCCGCGTTCATCCCGGCGTCGGTACTGTCGCGCTTTACGAGCATCGGCAACATGGCGGATTCCTCGACCTCCTACCGTCTGAGCATCTGGCGCGCTTCCGTGCACATGATCCGCGACAACTGGTTCTCGGGCATCGGCATTGGAGAGGGAGCGTGGTTCCGCCTGTATCCCGGCTACGCTTACGCCGGCGCGGAAACGGCGCCCCACTCGCACAACCTCTTTCTGCAGATCTGGCTTGAGCTCGGCGTCGTCGGCATCGCTCTGTTCGTCCTTTTCGTATTCCTTCTTCTGCAGGCGATGTTTACGGTGTTCCGTTCGCTGTCGGGCGACACGCCGCTGAGAAATCCCGATCTATCGGGAACCATGCTCGATTTCAGCCTGCGGTCCGGCATGTCGGGCCGACAAACCGCCATGCGGCGCGGCAAAACCCAGCTCCGGCTTTCGACGGCGGGACCCGTCTGCGGACTGATCGGAGCGCTCGTGCAGGGCATGACGGATTACTCATGGTACAACAACCGTCTGGTTCTGATGTTCTGGCTGACGGCGGGACTCGCGATGGCATACGTGCGCAGCGCCCGCGAACAGCTTGACACCGTGCCTCGGAGCGCGGCGCCGGACGCGGCGGACGCCTTCGCCGTGATCCGCCGACCGAAGCGGGAAAAGAAGAACGGGAAGACGGGGCTCTGATCCCGTGGAGGAAAATATGGAGAAACGAAAGCTGAAATTCAACGCAGTCGACGCGCTGCTCATCCTGCTTGCCGCGGCCGCCGTCTTTGTCGTGCTGTACGTCTTCGTTTTGAGCGAAAAGCCCGCCGATGCCGCGGAGACGCAGAAGATCCAATATGTGGTGGAGATCGTCAACATCGACTCCAGCTTCAAGAATTCCGTCGCGGTCGAGCAGCCGGTCAAGGATTCCGTCAAGCAAGCGAATATCGGCAAAGTCATCGGCGTACAGGACGATACCGATTTCTCGAAGATCGTTTTCGATTACGAGCACAACACGGAGGTCACGGCGAAGGCGAAGGACCGCATCAATATGAGCATTACGATCGAAGCCGACGCGCAGGTCAGCGATCAGGCGTTCACCGTCAACGGCGTGGAGATCCGCGTCGGCAAACAGTACGGTCTGATCCTGCCCTCGTTCTACGGCGTCGGTTACTGCATCAAGCTGACCGAAGTGAACGAATGAGCGGAACTGTAAACTATCTTTCAGAGGAGCTTCCTGACCCGACATGAGTATCCTGACCGGTGTTATTTTCGTCGTCGTCGCGGCGGTCTGCGCGTTTTTGCTCGCGTATGTTATGACCCCCGCGGTCCGCGTCCTCGCGTTCCGCATCGGAGCGGTGGACGTGCCTCTCGATGGCAGGCGCATTCATAAAAAGCCCATTCCGCGCATCGGAGGGCTGTCGATTTACCTCGCTTTTACCGTCACCACGATGCTGTTCTGCGATTTTTCGCGCGAGCTCGTCACGCTCTGGGTGGGCGGGGGCGTTCTCGTGATTCTCGGCATCATCGACGACGTCGTGCGGCTGAACGCGTGGATAAAATTCATCGTCCAGCTCGTCGTGGCGGGCTTCGCTGTCGCGAACGGGACCCTGATCGACCACGTCAACGTCGGCGGGGGATATGTTTCCCTCGGCGTGATGAGCATCCCCTTGTCCGTTTTGTGGATCGCGGGGCTGATGAACGCCATCAATTTCATCGATGGACTCGACGGGCTCGCGTGCGGCGTCTCGGCGATCTCCTCCCTGTCCCTGCTCGCGGTCGTCACGCTGCACGGCGATACGGTGAGCACACTGCTCTGCGCGATCATGCTCGGAGCGTGCTTCGGCTTTCTCCCGTTCAATTCCAATCCGGCGCGCATCTTCATGGGCGACACGGGCGCCCTCTTCCTCGGCTTTTCCTTCGCGGTTCTGTCGGTGCAGGGCGTGTTCAAGCTCCACACCGTGCTCGCGTTCATCGTGCCTCTTATGATTTTCGCCCTGCCGCTCTTTGATATGATTTTCGCCATCATCCGGCGGCTTTGCGCGAAGAAAAGCCCGTTCGCGCCCGACCGCGGACACATCCATCACCGTCTGATCGACATGGGCTTCACGCAGAAGGAATCCGTCAAGATCCTCTACGCTCTCTGCGGCACGCTCGGACTCGTTGCGGTCTTCTGCAGCGAGGCGATGTTCGAGGAGCACCGCTTCCTGAAGGCGCTCGCCATCGCCCTGATCGCGGTCGCCCTGGCCGCCGTCAACATCATCATTATGAAAAATCCCGAAACGCGCCGCCATTCCGGTCTGACCGAGGACGACATGACCACGGCGGATTACATCCATGAGCTGGACCCCGAAAAGGCCCATAAGATCGAGATGCACAACGGCGGCGTGATCGACCCGGCGATCCTCGCGGAGGGGGCCGGGACGGAGCGCCAAGGGGATGCCCCCGGCACGCAGAACGATGCGGACGGGAACGACGCCCAAAGCCCCGCCGCGCCGCAGCCCGAAGCGGAGAACAAAGATGAAGAACCCGCTCAACCGAACGAAACTGAGAAGATTTCTTGATTCCGCCCTTTTCCGCGTCATCGGAATTTTCTGCCTCGTCGTCCTCACCGGTTTTATCTTGTACCGGACGGGCGCGCTCGGGTTTTTGACGCGGGGAAAAACGGAGGAGAGCGGCGGCGCGCTTTCCGCCGGGGATTTTCCCGACATGACGCGGGAAGCCGAGGACGCGGGAGAGCTTCTCTATTACAGCGTCCCGACCGAGGATATCCTCAAAAACCTCGTCCCCGTGACCTCCTATACCCGCGAGATCCGAAGCGTGCGCGTGTTCGGCTCCCAATACGCGGAGCAGTACTGCACGCTGACGGTGGACGGGGACTGCTGGAGACTGGAATGCGGCGACACGGAGACCTTCTGCGACGGGGAAAAGGTTTACACCCGGACCCCGACCTACGCCATGGTTTCCGAAGCGCGCGACTACTACGCCGACGTCGGCATCACGCCGCTCAGCCGCCTTATCCGCGAAGCCGACGATCCCTCGCTATCGACCCTGATCCTGCCGAACGAGCGGACCGTGCGCGTGCAGATCGTCAACCCGGAATCGGGCGTGATCGACCAGTATGAGATTTCCATCGAAAGCGGCATCATCCTCACCGAAACCTCGGCATACGGCGGAAACGTGTACCGAAACATCACCACCAGGCTTCTGGCCGTCCGTTACGGGCAGCCGGAGACGGACTACAAAGCTCTTGCCCGCGATTTCCTCGAGCAATACGGGGATTCGCTTTCATCCTGACAGGTCCCGGAGGCAGACATGAACGAAACCAAAGAGAAAAAGAGAGGGATCGGCGCGCTGGACGTCCTCATCATCATCCTTGTCGTCGCCGTGCTCGGGAACGCCGGCCTGCGCTTCTGGAGAAGCCGCAGAGCGGCGGCCTCCGAACAGGCGCAGCTCGGGAACTATACCATCCAGTTCACCGTCCGCAACATCCGCGATTCATCCGCGAAGGATTATCTGACGGAGGGTACGGTTTTCTATCTGGACGAAAACAACCAGGTATTCGGCACCGTCGACCAGAATTTCAACTCCGACTACGCGTCGAGATACTATGAAACGAAGGACGGTCAGATCATTCTGGTCAAGTCCGAGATCGAGAACGATCTGAAACGGGTCGACGTGATGCGGAGCGTAACGGCGAAGGGCTGTTACGACAGCGACAACCGCTTCCTTTTGAACGGCGTCACCTATCTCGCTCTGAACCGGGAGGTCAGCATCCACAGCAAGTATGTCTCCTATACCGTTCTTGTGACCGGGATCTCGAGCTCGGCAAACTCCGAAGCGGAGTAAAGTCCGGGCAAAGCGACGGACGGAAACGGATCGCAGACAAAGAATAAAAATCCCCGGACGACCGCGTGTGTGATATAATCCCCTTAGAGTAGACACACGAAAAAACAAAAACGTGTCTACACTAAGGGGGTTATTCATGTCAAGGAGGAAGAACAAAAGGTACAGCATGGAACTAAAGGTGACAGCGGTCGAAGCGTACCTGAAGGGAGA
>JAFYBN010000035.1 GCA_017540175.1 Clostridia bacterium
ACCTCGGAACACCCAAGACTTTGAAAGAGTTCCTCTTTTTGGTACTTTTTCTCCTCGATAAAGGAGAAAAAGTACGGCTGTCAGATCTGAAAAGCAAGCGGGCTGTCGCATTTCTCCATGGTTTGGGAGTTAATGCGACAGCCCCTTTTTCGTTTCTCATGCTTCATCCAGAAGAATGCAAAATGGTTCATCGAGCATCACGTTACCCCGGCTGCACTTTGAGCGGTTCGCTGCACCAGTCGTATAAAAGTTCTTGCCGCACAGCTTGCTGTGCAGGGCTTCATTTACAAGAAGCCGCGTTCCCCCCCTTTCGTCACCAAAACGCCCTGCGCAATGGCAGCGGATCGGCGGTCTGCGCCATCCGGTCCGCGAGCAGCTCGAGCATGTGCATTTGTTCTTCGGCATAATCCGGGCAGCCGTAGAGGTTGACGTGCTCGCCCGGGTCGTTTTCCAGATCGTACAGCTCGCTGCCGGGGATCTTCTCCGCGTCCGTGGAGTGCACCCGCGTGAGCTTCCACCGACCGTCCGAGACCATGGTCAGAAACGCCAGCGGATCCCGATGGTTGATGTTGGAGTTGTAGTATTCGCTGTACACGCTCTTCCGGTGGCGGTCCGGCGCGCGCTCGTCCGTCAGAAGGGGCAGGAAGGAGCGCCCCTGAAACGACGGCGGCGCGTCGATCCCCGCGGCTTCGCACAAGGTCGGCGCGAGGTCGATCATCTCAACCAGCGCTTTTCTTGTCACACCGGAGAGCGTATGGTTTGCCCAATGGACGATGAAGGGAATATGCACCGCGTTTTCGTAGCAGTACGGACCTTTGAGATAGATGCCGTGATCCCCGAGGGATTCCCCGTGGTCGGAGGTGAAGATGATGATCGTGTTTTCGTACTGCCCGATCTCCTTCAGATACTGAACGAGCCGTCCCGCGTTGTCGTCGATCTGATCGACCATCGCCCAGTAGGCGGCGGTGAGCCAGCGGTGATCCGCGGAGGTCATGTCGTCGTAGGGGAGATGTCCCGGCGTGTTGTACGCGCCTTCGTGGTCGTGCCGCTGGAAGATCGACTTGTGATCAAGCTCCCCCGGGACGTAATCCGGCAGGGGGATTTCATCGAGGATCGGGCGGTAGCGCTCGAGATAATCCGCGGGCGGATCGAACGGGTGGTGCGGGTCGTAGCAGTTGAGCGAGAAGAACCACGGCTGATCCGGCTCCCGCTCCCCGATGAAGCGCATCGCTTCATTGAAGCACCACGTCGTCTGGGAAAACTCCTTCGGCATCCCGCGCCGCACGTATCTGCAGTCCGGGAAGGGTTCGGTGCGAAAATCCAGACCCTGCGCCGTCAGCCAGTTGGTGTAGGCGTTGCCGGACCAGTTGCCCCGCCCCGCGGCCGCCGGATGATGGGACCAGGAGAAGAAGGAATACCCGTCGTCAATGCGACGCTCCGTGTCGGGACAGACGGACGGGCTGCACACGCTGATGTGGAGCTTGCCGGAGAGCCCGCACACATAGCCGTGATCCGCGAAGATGCGCGGCAAAAGCAGTTCCGTCTCGGGAATGTTCTGCCCGTTCTGCCGCACGCCGCAGGTGCGGGGATAGCGGCCCGAGAGAAAGCTGGCGCGGGCGGGCGCGCAGACGGGACTCTGGGAATACATGCCGTCGAGCTTCACGCCTTCTGCGGCAAGCGCGTCGATGTTCGGGGTGTGCGTAAACGGATTGCCATAGCAGCCCAGCGTGTCCCGCCGCTGCTGGTCGGTGCAGATCCAGAGAATGTTCGGCTTTCGGTTCATATCGTTCGCTCCTGTTTATGTTTATGATTCGGACACGGCCGGCGGCAGCGATCCGATCCATGTGAGAAGTTCTTCGTAAAATTCGCGAATCTCGTGCCTGCGCATCAGACCGCCCTGCAGGGCCATGTGATCGCCCTCGTGCGTCAGGAAAATATTCCAGATCCCCGGCTCGACGTGCGCGCGGTCAAGGGGGTTTGCGGGCGCGCCGGACGGGGCTTTTGCGGAGACCGTGTTGACCAGCCCGTCGTTCTCCCGCCAGCTTTCGTCGATCCGGACCCCGCCCGCGGTCGTCCCGGCATACGCGCCGATCTGACAGGAGCGCATCACAAAGAGCGGCTCCATTCCTCGCTTCGGACGGTGCAGCCCGTCCGGCTGAGGCTCGGTGAATCCGCAGGGGACGGAAAAATAATACGTCCCTGCAAGCGTCGCGATCCGGGAGTTCATCGCGAGCGCGTTGTCGATCCTCATGTCATGACCCGCCCAGTCCCGCTCGTCACGCTCGTCCTTCTGTGCCCGGGTGCCCCTCGCCAGCATTCGGGCGAGGAGCTTGCTCCACCAGGGGGTCTTGACGCGGGCGGGATCGAAGGACGGGTCGGCGAAGAGATCGTAAGCCGTGGTTCCGTTCATCGGAGCCGCCAGCGCGACAAGGGCGTGTACCCGATCCGCTGAGCCTCCCTCGAACAGGGGGGAGATGGATTCGGCTCCCGCCGCGCGCTCTTCTTCGTCCCCGTACGCCAGCAGATGGGAGAAGAGCCGCACCGTCGCGCCGCCGAAGGAGTGGCCGATCAGAACCAGCCTTGTGTCTTCGTTCCACATGGGAATCAGCGGACGGGCGGAAAAATCCGGTCCGTACCGCTCGTGGCGGTATTTTTGACTGTGCGCCGCGCCGTAATCCGTCCGCACGCCCGCAATCTGCGCGTACAGCTCGCAGGCTCTGTCCCACGCGCTCCCGGTCGGGGCGACGGAGGCGGCATAACTGTCTAGTCCCTTCGAGCGGAGGTAAACCATCAGGTCGCCGCCCCGCATTCCCCAATAGGGCATTTTCTGGTACCGCTCGACGTAGCTGCCCCAGCCGGACAGACCGTGGACGAAGACGTATTGCAGTTTACTCATGATCTTTCCTGATTCCCCGCGCGCCGGAGCATGTTTTTCCGGCAAAGGCTCAAAATCCCGAGATAGAGCGCCCCGCACAGAAGGAGCAGAACGAGCAGCGCAAGGATCCACCAGACGCATCCCATGAACGGAAGCTCCTTCGAGAACCCGAACGCTCCGGCGGGACTTCCCCAGTTCAAAAAGAAGTAGGGGTAGCGGATGCCCGGAGCAAATTCCCAGCCGAGCGCGTACCCGATCCCCGCGTACACGGCGTAGACGAGCGGGGGGACGGTGACCCAGAGGGTCTTGATCCTTGGGATCTGTCCGTAAACTCCCGTGACAAAGAAATCCGCCACCGAGCAGACGGGCACGACGACGTGGGTGAGGAGGTTCGAGGGCGTCCACGCCGCGTTCCCCATCGTGGGCGCGAGGACGAAGCAGAACACCATGCCGGTCAGGGTGATCGACACGGTCCCGACGAATTTCACCGTGTACCAGCGGCTCGGAATCGGTTTTCCCCGCATGAGGAGCCATAAGCCGACGGCGCAGATGACCGCCAGCGCAAGGTTGGACTGAATGGTGAAGTACATAAAGACGCTGCCGCCGCCCATGAAGGCGCTCCGTCCCGCAATGGCGCTGAGGATCGTCCCCAGAACGGCACAAACAAAGACAACGGCTTTCAGAAGAACGGACAGGATTTTTCGTTCCCGGCTCATAACGGTCCCCACGATTTGAAAAGATGAGATTCGCTTGGAAAGAGTATAACAGAAATATATTACTGAAATGTGAACGGACGTGCAATAATAATCCCCATCGATCCGAACGCCGCGGATCGCGGAACCGCGGTGCCGGGCGCAGCGCCGGGCAGAACGGAGAGGCCGCCGGCAAAGCGGATGAACGGGTCTTCCGCGCCGGTCCGTGCAAACGATGCCGGAAGCGGAAGCCGTGACCTTCCCGAAAGACCGCCTCCCGCCGGGGCGTTCGTTTTTCATGAAAAAACCGTGGATCCGCTTTTGCGGATCCACGGAAAGTATGGGGAGCTCGGACCGGCGTCGTGATTTCGCGGGCAAACCCAGTGTCAAAGACTGCCGCGCGGCCTGCGCCGCCATGTGGTCCTCTCCCCGCCGGCGGGCGGGGTCGGCGCGATTTCGCCCGACGCCTACCGTCCCCGTTTTCCTTGATTACCCGTTATTCTGAACGGACTGACGATAGTCAAGCGTTTTCAGGTAATAATCGTAAAGCGCGCTCACGACCATCTTTACGGGATTGGCGTCGTCCATACAGGCGTAAATGTAGGACAGGGCGGATACTCTCACCGTGGATACTCCGGCATTCGTGGTGATCCTGACCTCATACATATTTCCGAGCAGGTGCGCCGATATGTCCGAAATCGTCACCTTGTATTTTCTGCCGACGTTCACGACTTCAAGTTCCGTGCTGCCTACGGCCGCGGAAATCGGTCCCGTATAACCTTGCGCAGGCTCGACGTACAGGTTGATCTCCGTATTCGACTCGAGGGAAAGGGAATAGGTGACGGACTCGAGATCGGTCGTTTTCAGAGTGCACTGGGCAGCGTAATCGGAAAGTTCACTTGCGGTATAGCTGTAGGCGGTCGTGTTCACCTTGGCCATTTCCGCGTGATCGATCCCCGGGCTCCACGGCTGCGCCGCGTGCTGCGACAGGAACTGCTGCGCGTAATATCCGTAGTCGTTGATCGCTTGGGTCAGCGCGAAGAGCTGTGCGCCGCTCTCTGCCGTGAAGTAATTCAGATATCCCTCCACGGTGCATTCCTTGCTGCTCACGGTCCGGTCCGTGCCTTCCTCGTCGGCATAACGGTAGACCGCCGTGATCGAATCCGCCATCTGGATGGAATTCACCTTGCAGATGAATGCATAATAGTTCCCGTCTCCGTTCGTCTGATTCGGATCATACGGAGCGATCTGTGTTCCGCCGTCCAAGCCGTCGATCGTGAATTCCACATAGCTGTCGGTTCTCTGTTCTTCCGTCAGCATCGAAAGATCCATGTAGAACGTCAGCCCGAGCTGTCCGCTCAGGATCAGAGACTGCGTCTTGAAGGCAGGGATGCCCATCAAGGTGTACGTGACCGTGAAGCAGCCGGTTTCCGCCATCGACGTATCGATTTCACACGTATATTCCGGAATCTCGGGGAGTTCGATGTCGAATTCCGCGTCGGGATAGGTCTTGAGAAGCGACGTTACTTCGAACTCGAAATCCCAATCGCCGTAATCATTCTGCGTAACGTTCATCTCTTCGGCCAACGCGTCGTTCATCATGAGCTGTACCGCAACGCTTTCAGGACGGGTGCTGCCTTCGTTGTCGTTGTCCGTCCATACGATCGTTCCGAGAACAAACTGTTTCGTCGGCGCGTGGCTGTTCAAGACGTCAAAGCCGTCTACATCAGCCACCGTCTCGCCTCCTGCCGGTTCTGCGACGAGATCGCCGTGTTCGACCGCGGGCAGATCATCCAGACGGGCGGGCATGAGGAACTGCTCTCGGCGGAGGGCGGGAAGTACGCTGAACTGTGGGAAGCACAGGCGCAGTTTTATACGGGGGAATAGGGCGGGTAAGATTCGCGGCATCATTTCAGAAGATATTACAGAACTGCTCTCACGATGTGGGGGCAGTTTTCGTCATACCCCCACGTCGTAAATCCAAACTGTCCCCCTCTTGCATCCTCTCAGAAAATCGGGTATAATAGTGTATCAACATCTGTAAGCAGGAGGACCGCCCATGCGCATTGCCGTCATCGACGACCGGCC
>JAFYBN010000036.1 GCA_017540175.1 Clostridia bacterium
CACGGGCGCGTTCAGCTTCAGCGTCATCGCTCAACAGCCTCGCGCACATGGGGGCGCTATAATCTGCTGAAACGCGAACAAATTCAGCAGACAACCGCAAACTCCAATTCGCGAAGACGCACGTCGCCCTTAGCTGACAGCCAAACGCGACCTGTAATCAAACGCGCTCGTCTTCACGAAAGGTTTCAGCTTCAAGAAATCAGGCCGCGCTGAAGCGCGTCACTTTACAGCACAGCATCCTATTCTCGCGACAGCAAACTTAAAGATTCGTCGAACATAACCGCGGCTCCGCAGGATTCCTCACCCGCGTTCGCTGAACTGGCAATAAAGCCGCATTTTGCGTCGCGCTGAAAAGGAAACAGGTTCAGCAGACTATCGCAAACTCCAATCCGCGAAGACGTACATCGACTTCTGCTGACAACCAAACGCGCCCTGTAATTCGCGAATTTGGATCGCCGCGCCGACGCAGTCGCGCTCAAATTCGCGCTGGCGCGAATTGCAACGTTTCAGCTGGCGATTCGAGAGCCGCAGTCGCTAAAAGTTGCTGCTGACGCCGTGCGCTTCGCAGTCGGAGCCGCTTTTGAGGATCAAGAACAATAGATTGGATGGCCAAGGTGACCCGCACGGGGCACCTTCGGCCTGAGATGGTGCCCTCCCCGCGCCGCCCGCGCAGGGCAATATAAATCCGTAATTCCCAAACACGGAAGTTCGCGCTGCGCGCGAATTCCACGAGTTCGCTGTGCGAACTCGGGCGAAGCGTTTGTTCCTAAAATGCGCTCTTCGTTGCTCAAAGAAGCCCTCTCCGTCACGCCTGCGGCGTGCCACCTCTCCCGGAGGGAGAGGCAAGGGGATAACATTCTCTTTGATACGTTTCAACAAAAATCCGCAGAGACAGCAAGCCAAAAGAGGCCCGCACCGCGCAATCAAATACATAATCAAATTCCAGAAAAGGAGTCTATGATATGCCTCTCCATCTTCCGGACTACCACATCGACCCCCAGACCCTGCACGTCGGGTGCGAAGCGCCCCGCGCGTACTTCATCCCGTTCCCGTCCGAGAGCGACGCCGTTCTCGAGAACCGGGGACAGAGCGCGTTCTTCAAATCCCTCGACGGGGAGTGGGCGTTCCGCTTCTTCCGCTCCCTCAGCGACGTGTGCTGCCGGGATATCTCCGGCGAAGGCTTCACAACCGAGGGCTTCGACCGCATGACCGTCCCCATGAGCTGGCAGATGGCGCTTGACCGCGGGTACGACGTTCCGAACTACACGAACGTGAACTACCCCATCCCGGTCGACCCGCCCTATGTGCCGGACGAAAATCCCTGCGCGCTCTACGTCCGCGACTTCACGATCCCCGCCGCCATGGCGCAGAAGAAGACCTACCTCAATTTCGAGGGCGTGGACAGCGCGTTCTACGTCTGGGTGAACGACACCTTCGCGGCGTACTCCCAGGTCTCCCACCTCACGACCGAGATCGACGTGACCCCCTTCGTCCACGAGGGGAAGAATACGCTCAAGGTCCTCGTGCTCAAATGGTCGGACGGCACCTATCTCGAGGATCAGGACATGTGGCGCATGTCCGGCATTTTCCGCGAGGTCTATTTGCTCTTCCGAGACCCCGTGCACATCCGCGACATTTTCGTGAAATGCGCGATCACGGACGATTTTAAGACCGCCCGCTTCACCGCCGAGCTCTCCCTGACCGGCGACGCCGAGGTCGCCTATAAGCTGAACGCCCCCTGCGGCACGACAATCTCTTCCGGCAAGGCGGCGATCTCCGGCGACGGAAAAATCGAGCTGCCCGAAGTGGAAAACGCCCTCCTCTGGTCGGACGAATGCCCGAATCTCTATACCCTCTGCCTCACCTGCGGCAATGAGCACATCGCCCTCCCCGTCGGCGCGAGACGGATCGAGATTCGTGACAAGTGCATCCTCATCAACGGCAAAAAAGTGAAGGCGAAGGGCGTGAACCGCCACGACAGCCATCACCTGCTCGGACACGCGACGCCCGTGGAGCACATGAAGCGCGACCTCATGATCATGAAGGCGCACAACGTGAACATGGTGCGCACGTCCCACTACCCGAACGATCCCCGCTTCACCGCCCTGTGCGACAAATACGGGCTTTACGTCTGCGACGAGACGGACATCGAGACCCACGGCATGCACCCGTGGAACGGCCTGAGCGACAACCCGGTCTGGGAAAAGGCGTATGTCGACCGAGCAGAGCGCATGGTGGAGCGCGACAAGAACCATCCCTCGGTGATTTTCTGGTCCCTCGGCAACGAATCCGGCCTCGGCCGCAACCACGCCGCGATGACCGCGTGGATCAAGTCCCGCGACACCTCCCGCCTCGTGCATTACGAGGGCGCGCATTCCGGCTACAACGGGGGCGAGCACAAGCGCGACGTCACCGACGTGGAAAGCCATATGTATCCGACGCCGCAGTGGTGCGAGGAATACTGCAAGGATGAAAAATTCGATCAGCCCCTCTTCCTCTGCGAATATTCCCACGCGATGGGCAACGGCCCCGGAGACCTCGCGGCGTACTGGAAGGTCATCGAGGCGAACGAACCCTTCTTCGGCGGCTGCGTCTGGGAGTTCATCGACCACTCCGTGGCGATCGGCGACCGGTATGGCAATCCCTCGTTCACCTACGGCGGCGACTTCGGCGACAAGCCGAACGACGGCAATTTCTGCGTGGACGGCCTCGTTTATCCCGACAGAAGGGTGCACACGGGCCTGCTCGAGCTGAAGCAGGCGATCATGCCCGCGGAGGTTTCCGAGGTGAAGCCCGGAACGTATAAGATCCGCTCCCGCCGCTATTTCCGTGATTTCAGCGACCTGTCCTGCGCGTGGTCCGTGATGAAGGACGGGGGACCCGTGCTCTCCGGCGTCATCCCCTACCTCGAGATCGAGCCGGAAGGGACGACCGAGGTCACCCTCTTCGACGAGCTCCCGACAGGCGGCATCGTGACGGTGGACTTCTCCTTCCGTCAGAAGACCCCGACGGAATGGGCGCCGATCGGCTATGAAGTCGGCATGGCGCAGTTCGTTTATGAAAGCGAGATCCCCGTTTATCAGGCGCCCGCCGCGCTCTATCCGGTCGCGGTCGAAGAGTGCCGCCGTGCAATCACCGTGACGGTCGGCGAGACGACCTACACCGTCTGCAAAACCTGCGGCATGATCAAGGACATCGTCGACAACGGCGAGCACCTCATCACCAAGCCCATCGTGCCCGAGGTGTGGCGCGCGCCGACGGACAACGACCGCAACGTCCGCTGGGGCTGGCAGAACGAAGGCTTCGACACCGCTCAGATCAAGTGCTACTCCTGCGAGGTCGTCTGTGCGGACGGGGACAAGGCCGTCATCCGGGCAAAGATCAGCCTGGGCAGCGCGCCGCACGATCCGCTCTGCCATGCCGACGTGACCTATACCTTCCGGCCCGGCGCGGGTGTGACGATCGGCTTTGACGTCAAGTGGCGCGACATCTCCCGCGAGAACCGCTGGGACCGCTCGAAGCGCGACAAGATGTTCCGTCCCCGCTTCGCCGTGCGCCTCACCATGCCCGAGGGCGCGGAGCAGATGGGGTATTTCGGATATGGACCGATGGAAAGCTACGCGGACAAGCACCTCGCGTCGCGCCTCGGCGAATTCCGCTCGACCGTGACCGAGAACTACGAGCCCTACGTCTTCCCGCAGGAGAATTCCTCGCACTGGGGCTGCCGCTGGGCGGACGTGCACACCGTCGCCGGACACGGCTTCCTCTTCACCTCCGACGAACCGTTCACCTTCAATGCCTCCCACTTCTCCCCCGAACAGCTCACGAAGACCGCGCATCACTATGAGCTGAAGCGCGAGCCCGAAACCACCGTGATCATCTCCTGCCGCGAGTCCGGCATCGGCTCCAACTCCTGCGGTCCCCAGCTGGCCGAAGAATTCCGCTTCGACGAGGACGAGACCCGTTGCTCCGTGACGATCCGTCCCGTGTTCTCCGCGGAGATCGATCCGTACAGGGAGAGCAGGAAGTAAAAACCGCCTGCGGTGAGTGAAATTCCGCTTCGCGGGATAGAGGAACCACAATGAAGATACACAGGCTCTGCGTCTCCTGTCCTGCTTGAAAGCAGCACGAACGGCGAACTTTTCTTTCTGAAACCTCAACCTGAAGACTCTTCTCGACTCCTTTTGCTGTGACCGCGTTGATACAGCGCTGTGGATATCAGTCTGTTCCCAAAAGCGAAGAATTTGTTCCTGTTGCAATTATTCTTCATTTCTGCGTACTTTCCGCGATAATAATCTGATATATTCTACATTAGCCTACATGCTTTGAGAAGAAAGAATCCAACAAAGGACGTTCTTGTGCATCGGAATATAAACAAAATTGCCCGAAGTGTATTCTTCGCGGTCACCGCTTTCTTTTACTTTATCTTTGGTTGTCCGATCCGTTTTTTGATCGGTGTGTCGTGCCCGGGGTGCGGTATGACGAGAGCTTTGGCTGCTGTGCTGCGACTGGACATGAAAACCGCGCTGCATTACCATCCCTTAATCGTGGTGGTACCGCTGTTTGCCATTCTGTTTTTCCTGTTCAGAAAAAGCCAGAAAAGGATGGTGGTATTGGCATACGTTTTGTGCGCGGGACTGCTCGCGGTTTATCTATGGCGCTTTTCTGCCGACGTTTCCCCGGACGTTGTGTACTTCCGTCCTGAAGAAGGCGTGATATTCAAAATTTTCAGAGGAATAAGGAGTTTTATCTATGGCTTCATCCAGAATGATTCCCTTTAATGACGGTCAGGATCTCAACCGTGTCATATCCATTGCTGTGCAGGATTTGCAAATGCAGGGTTACGACGTCAATTCGATTCGCATGGGAGCCACATCTGCAAAGATTACAGTCCGCAAAGATCGCGACGGCGTCAAAAACATCCTTGGGTTAGGCATTGAGACCGCCGCAAATATTATTGTCGGAAATGGCGTTATGAACGTGAATTTCGTAGACGAATGGACCAACAAGATCGCGGCGCTTGCAGTTGGTTGGTTCCTCTGCCTTGTTCCTTTCATCACCGGCATCGTTGGCGCGGTGAATCAGTCCAAACTGGACGATCTAATCACCACGGCTTTGACGATGGGCGTCAGCAGCGATCCCTATGCGGCAAACAGGAATCCTTATCAGCAGCGCAATTTCATGTATCAGCAGGACGGTTTCCAGCAGCCTCAGCAGACACAGTATCCGCAGCAGCCGCAGGTAAACCAGAACAACAATCAACAGAATTTCTACCAATAATGCATGCTTCCCGATCCCATCAGATTTTTTCAACATTCTGTCACGACCTGAACGGGCGGATAGAAGCCACATGTAAGAGGAAACAAAGTCTTTGCGTATGACATCATGATGATCAATGCCGTAGATTTCTGACGAAACGTACCTCTTGCTGCTCTCGATTTTCAAAACACAGCCCCGCCGCGGTTTCCGGTAAAGTCCGAAAACTGCGGCGGGGTCGCTGTTTGAAAGAGTTTCGCGGTCGGTCAGAATTTCCGGACGGCGGCTCCGGCGGCTTTTACGGCCGCAAAGAGCGGGAAGAGAACCAGCGCGGCGACACCGGTCCAGAGAACGCTTTTCCCCGTTTTCGAAAAGCGCCTTTCCGCACAGCGGGGATTTTCAAGCGCCGCGGCAGACGTTTTCATCCGACGGCCTCCGTGATCAGCCGGTCGATCAGCCGGTGTCCGTCGGGCGTGGGATGGATGCCGTCGTCGGAAAGCAGCTCAGGGATGCGGCTGAGGAACGGCGTCCTGAGGTCGATGACCGGGCAGCCGCAGCGCGCAGCGACGCGTTCCGCCGTTCTGCTGTAGTCCTCCTGCCGCCGGAACAGACGGCTCGGGTCGCCGAGCCATTTCAGGATGTTGGAGCGGGAAAGCCCGCGGGAGATCCAGTCCATGTAGCGCGTCTCGTCGAGCGGAACGAGGGAACAGAGGAAGACGCGCGCGCCCGTGCGCTTCGCGTAATCGACGCATTCCCCGTACCGGGCGGCGTAACGGTCCTGCGGTGTGTTCGGCAGAAACGCGCCGGAGGGATTTTCCGAAATGTCCTTCCAGCGGTAGTCGGCGTCGTTCCCGCCGTACTCGAAGATCACAACGTCTCCGCCGTCGGGCTGTTTATCCGCACTTTCCGCTTTGTCCGTGCCCTCCTGAAGTTCGGTCGCGGGCACGCATGCGGGCTCGAGCCGCTGCTTCACGAGCCGCTCCCCGGTGGTGATCGTCGCGCCCATGATCGAGCAGTTCACGACCTCCGCGTCCTCCCGCAGAAGGGAAAACCGGTCGGCGAAGAGCTTGTGCCTGCCCGTCTCGGATGAAAAATAAACGCCTCTCAGGATCGAGTCACCGAAAATAAATATCCGCTTCATCAAAAAACCTCCCTTGTCCTCTTGCACTTTCGGCCGCTTTGTGTTATCATAATACAACTGCACGCCGGCAGATCCCGGCGCAGGACGGTCGGCGGTTCGCCGGACTCCCCGCCGGCTGCCGGACAGGCTCCCGTCCTTTCGATGGCAGGATAGCATGTTCCCCGCCCGATTGCCACCCACGGGACGGATACTCCCCTCTACGGAGGGGAAATCTGCACGCGGGAGAGCTATTTTCGGTAGAATCTCCCCCGGATAGAGCGGATTTGCACGGTTCTACTCCCGGTAGAGCGCGTTTTCGCGCCCCGGAACCACAAAAACGACGAAAAGGAGGACGCATATGGCGCGCGAAAACCTGCAGCAGATCATTGCGCGGAACATCACCCTTCTGCGCCGCGCGAACGGAATGACCCAGGCGGGCCTTGCCGAAAAGCTCGGCTATTCCGACAAAAGCGTTTCGAAATGGGAACGCGCGGACGGCATTCCCGACGTCCTCTGCCTGAAAGCCATGGCTGACCTTTTCGGCGTGACGGTGGATTACATGCTCCAGGCGGAGCATACGGAAGACCCCGCCGCCGTCGGCGCGCTTGGGGACGCGCCCCGGTCATCGCCGGAATACGCCGTCAGCCGCCGGCACGTCGTTCTGCTTACCGTCGCCGGGGTGTGGCTGCTCGCGGCGCTCGTCTTCCTCATCGTCAAAATCAGCGGAGCCGTGTTCGTGCTTCCCTTTGTCGCCGCCCTGCCGATCTCGGCGCTTTTGCTCGTCATATTCAATTCCATCTGGGGCAGGCGCGCGTGGCAGTTCCCCGTCGTGAGCTTTTTCGTGTGGACCGTGTTTTTCCTTTTGTGCTGGCTGCTCAGACCGGACGCGTGGCTGCTCATGCTCGTGTGCGTTCCGGCGACCCTTGTGGTCTGGCTCGCCTGCCGGGTCCGGAAAAAAACAGACCCGGAGGCTTGACAGCCGCGGGCGGATGTGCTATAATGTCTCCGAACAAACGCAGGGGTGCTGACGGCTGAGACGACCGACGGGACGCGGATGATCCGCGCCACGGAGGTCGAACCCTTCACCTGATCCGGGTAATACCGGCGTAGGGAGCTATAAAACAGCTTGAATGACCGCGGACTTTGTTTGCCGCGGTCTTTTTGCGGGCGTTCGCAAATCAAATCCGGAAGGAAGGTACTCACAATGAACGAAAAAAACAAAAAGGCGGCGGGGCGCGGCAGCGTCCGCGCGCTCGTCGAATGCGCGCTGATGGTCGCGCTGGCGATCGTTTTGGATTTCATTCCGATGCCGAAATGGCCGAACGGAGGCTCCGTTTCCATCGCGGCGGTTCCGATCATTTTCATCTCCTACCGGCACGGGATTTTCTGGGGTTTGGGCTCCGGCGTCGTTTATTCCGCCGTGCAGATGATCATGGGCTTCTATCCTCCGCCGGCCGGGACCTTCCTCGGCTATGTGGGCGTGGTGCTGCTGGACTATGTGCTGGCATTCTCCGCGTTCGGTCTTGCCGATCTCTTCGCAAAGCCGTTCAGGAAGAATAAGCTTGCGGGCTACGGCGTCGGTGCGGTCGCCGTGAACGTGATCCGGTTCTTGTGCAGCTTCCTGTCCGGCATCATCATCTGGTCCTCCTATACGCCCGAGGGCATGGAGCCGTGGTGGTACTCCCTGACGTACAACGGCGGGTACATGCTTCCGAACGCGATCCTGTGCGCCGTTGTGATCGTGGTTTTGTGCATATTTGTGAATCCGAAAACGCTGAGACCGACGAAACTGAAGAATTCATCCGCCGAGAGTCCCTCGGACGGCAGATGAGCGGATCGCGCAAGTCAAAAAGCCGGAAAGGTTTTCAACCTCTCCGGCCTTTTTTCATATCGGCTTGAAAGCTTTTTGCCAGGCTTTTTCCCGAAAAAGCCGCGTACCCCGCATACCCCCGCGTTCAGTTCACAAACTGCGCGCTGTGGAGGTTATAGTAAAACCCTTTCAGCTCCATGAGCTCGTCGTGGCTGCCCTGTTCGATGACCCTGCCGTCCTTCAGCACAAAGATGATATCCGCCGAGCGCACGGTGGACAGGCGGTGGGCGATGACGAACGAGGTTCGCTCCCGCATCAGCTCGTTCATGGCGGACTGGATGCGCATTTCGGTCATGCTGTCCACGTTGGAGGTCGCCTCGTCGAGGATGAGCACGGGCGCGTCCGAGATCATGGCGCGCGCGATGGTGAGCAGCTGCTTCTGACCCTTCGAGATGTTCACGCCCTCGTCCGTGAGAACGGTGTCGTACCCGTCGGGCAGCCCGCGGATGAAGGGATTGATCCCGGCGGCGCGCGCCGCCTTCTCGATCTCTTCCCGCGAGACCTCGCGCGGGGAGCCGTAGGCGATGTTGTCCGCGATGGTGCCGCTGAAGAGCCAGGTGTCCTGAAGCACCATCGTATAGCTGCGGCGCACGGAGGAGCGGTTCGCCTCGGCGATGTTTTTCCCTTCGAGCGTGATCTCACCCGAATCGGGATCGTAGAAGCGCATGAGCAGATTGATGATCGTGGTCTTGCCCGCCCCGGTCGGACCGACGATGGCGGCGGTCATGCCGGGCTTCACGCGGATCGTGAGATCGTGCAAAATCTCCCGTTCCTTCGTATAGCCGAAATTCACGTGATCCGTCTCCACGCGGCCGCGCACGGGGATTTCGTTCTCTCCCTCCCCGTAGACGCAGGCGTCCGGCACGTCCGGACTTTCTTCTTCCTCGTCCAGCAGGCGGAAGACGCGTTCGGCGGCGGCCGCCGCGGACTGCAGCTCGTTGATGATGTTCGCGGATTCGTTGATCGGCCCGCTGAACTTGCGCGAATAAAGCACGAACGAGGACACGTCGCCGAGGGAAATGCCCTTCGCGAGATAGAGCAGGGAACCGAAGACGGAGACGAGCGCGAGGGAAATATTGTTGATGAAATTCACGGTCGGCCCGACCATCGTCCCGTAGTAGTCCGCCTTGAAGTACGCGTCGGCGGCGATCTTGTTCCTCCCGGCGAAGCGGGAGATCATGACGGGCTCTTCGCTGTACGCGCGGACGGTCTTTTGCCCGCTGAGGCATTCCTCCGCGTAGCCGTTCAGCTCGCCGAGCTTGCCGGAGCGCGCGCGGAACAGAGGCCGGAAGGTATTCGCCATTTTCGTCGTCGTCAGGATGGCGAGGGGGACGGTCACCGCGAACACAAGGCAGAGCCGGGGCGAGATCGAAATCATCATCGCGAGCGAGCCGACGACGGTCACGACCGACGACGCGATCTGCACGAGGTCCGTCGACAGGGTCGCGTTGATGGTGTCGATGTCGTAGGAGATGCGGGAAATGATGTCGCCCGTCTGGTTCACGTCGAAATAGCTGACCTTCATTTTCATCAGCTTCGCGAAAATGTCCTCCCGCATGCTCTTCACGATGCCGCGGGAGAGGTTGATCATGACGTACTGCAGCACGTACGCCATGAGGGACGAAACGAGATAGGCGCCGATCATCAAAAGACAGCAGCGCACGACCCGGTCGAAATCCGCCTCTCCCGGTCCGACGCCGATCGCGTCGATGGCCTGTCCGCTGAGCTTCGGCCCCACGAGGGAGAGCAGATTCGAGCTGACGGACAGCGCGAGGGCGAGCAGATAGCCGAAACGGAAGCGGAACATGTATTTTCCGAGACGGAGCAGCACCTTCAGCCGTTTCTTTGGCATGTTGCCGACGACGGTGTCCTCCGGTCTCGTCGCTTTGGGACCCCTATTCAAACAGAGCACCCCCCATCTGCGAATCGCTGATTTCCCGGTAGAGCGGGCAGGTTTCGAGCAGCTCGGCGTGCTTTCCCCGTCCCGTGATCCTGCCTTCCTCCATGACGAGGATGAGGTCGCTGTGCAGTATGGACGAGATGCGCTGGGCGACGATGACGGACGTCGTCGCGCGCCCTTCCTTGGCGAACCGCTCCCGGATCGCCATGCGCAGCCGCGCGTCGGTGGCGTAATCGAGGGCGGAGCTCGAGTCGTCGAGGACGAGGATCTCGGGATCCCCGGCGAGCGCGCGGCTCAGGATCATCCGCTGCTTCTGCCCGCCGGAGAGGTTCGCGCCCTTGATGGCGAGCTCGAAATCGAGGCCTCCCGGCTTTTCCGCGATCACGGGGATCGCCTGCGCGTCCCGGGCGGCGTCGATGAGCGCGGCGTCGGAGAGCCCGCGCCCGAAATCGATGTTGGTGCGCACCGTGTCAGCGAACAGGAAATCGTTCTGGAACGCCGCGCCGAATTTCTTTGAGATCTCGTCCCGGCTCATGGCGCGCACGTCCACGCCGTCGAGCCGGACCGAGCCGGAATCCACGTCGTACTGCCGCATCATCAGGGCGATGAGGGTTGTTTTGCCCGCGCCGGTCGGCCCGATGACGCCGAGGGTCTCGCCCGGATTCAAGGTAAAGCTCACGTCGTCCACGTCGTTGCGAACGCCGTTGTAAGAGAAAGAGACGTGATCGAATTCGATCTTCGGCGCGCCCTCGGGCGGCTCCGCGGGGGCGTAGGCGGCGTCGGGCTCCATGTCTTCGGGGGTGTCAAGCACCTCTGCGATGCGGTTCGCGGAGGCGATGCCGCGGGAGGACATGATGAAAATGCGGGTCACGCTCATGAGGGCGTTGAGGATGATCGTGAAATACGAGGTGAAGGCGATGATCTTGCCCGTCTCGCTCAGCCCGCCGTTGACGCGGACCGCGCCGACGAAGATGACCGCGACCAGCCCGAAGTTCAGAAACAGGTTCATGAGGGGGGAGGTCAGCGCCATGTTGAGGGCGGCGCGCTTTTCCGCCCGGTTGAGCGCGGTGTTCGAGCCGTGGAAGCGCTCTCTTTCCGCGCCCTCCTTCCCGAGCGCCTTGATGATGCGGATGCCCTGCGCGTTTTCGCGCACGACCCGGGTCATGTCGTCGGTCGCGACCTGCTGGGCGTTGAACAGCGGGATGCCGCGCTTCGTGATGAGGTAAACCGATACGGCGATGAAGGGCATGACGGCGATGAGCACGAGGGTCAGAACGGGCTCGAGCAGGAAGGTGATGATCACGCCGCCGATGAGGAGGCAGGGCGCGCGCACGCCCAGGCGCTGCACCATGCCGACCATCTGGTGGATGTTGTAGGTGTCGGAGGTCAGGCGGGACTCGAGCGAGGGAACGGTGAACGCGTCGATCTGCCGCGCGGAAAGATAGGATATGCGCGCGAACAGATCGTTGCGGATCTTTTCCGTGGTGTCCCGCGCGACCCGCGCCGCGATCCGGTTCGCGCCCACGTTGCCGAGAATGGCGAGGACGGAGCACACGAACATGAGCCCGCCCGCGAGGTAGATCATGGTCCGGTTCCCGGTGGGGACGATGTCGTCGATGATGACGGACAGAAGCAGCGGCAGAAAAAGGTCCATCACGGTGCCGCCGAATTTGATGACAAATCCGAACGCCATCTTTTTGAAAAAGGGTCTGACATAGGAGAAAACGTGCTTCAACCATGCGCCTCCTCTCGGTGGGGGGTCTTTCTTGATCCAGTATAGCGGGAACTGTTTTGACAAAGTGCGGCGGGGCAGGGGAACGACTCCCTCAGCCGCCGTGCCGACGCGGCCGCACTTGGCGCCAGTTCCCTCGAGTGCGGCGTCGTGCCGACACAGTCGCACTCGCACAAGTGAGCCAAGGGCTGAGTCTCTCCATAAGCCTCCCTCTTTGAGGGAGGTGTCACGGCGCAAGCCGTGACGGAAGGAGTCAAATGCGCTTTCAGCTCAACTTTGCCCTCTCCGGTATCGTCTTGACGCCGGCGGGGCAGGGGAACGACTCCCTCAGCCGCCGCGGGTTTTCTCCATTATACCACGTTCCCGGCGAACATGCAATGAATTTCTTAAGAATCGCGGAGAATTTTAAGAATACGCCGCGGCAAATCCCCGGCATCGGACTGCTTGACACGCCGCCGCTTTTTGTGCTATAATATAAAATACCATTTTTGTGTGATCGTGTTTCCGGAGGGAATGCCCATGAACATCATCATCTGCGGCTGCGGCAAAATCGGCGCCGCCCTGATCGACGCGCTTGCCGCCGAGGGTCACAACGTAACGGCGCTCGACAACGATCCCGCCGTGCTGACCGAGATGACTAACGTCCACGACGTGATCGGCGTATGCGGCAACGGCGCGGACTGCGAGACCCTGGAGGAAACCGGCGTCCGGCAGGCCGAGCTGTTTGTCGCCGTGACGGGCTCGGACGAGCTCAACATGCTGGCGTGCTTCCTCGCGAAACGCATGGGGGCGCTCCACACCATCGCGCGGATCCGGAATCCCGAATACAACGACTCCTCCCTCGATTTCATGAAGCGGGAGCTCGGGCTTTCGATGGCGATCAATCCGGAGCTTCTTGCGGCACGGGAGCTTTTCGACGTGCTCCGCATGCCCTCTGCGGCGAAGATCGAAACCTTTTCCGGGCGCACGTTCGAGATCGCGGAGCTTCGTCTGAAGGACGATTCCGTGCTGGACGGGCTGACGCTCAGGGATCTGCGGAACACCTATAAGACCCAGGTCCTCGTCTGCACGGTACAGCGGGGCGAGGACGTTTTCATCCCCTCCGGCGATTTCGTTCTGAAAAGCGGGGACCGCATCGGCATCACGTCCTCCCCCGCGGAAATCGTGAAATTCATGCGCCAGATCGGGCTGCTGCAGAAAAAAGCGCGGTCCGTCATGCTGCTCGGCGGCTCGCGGACGGCGTACTACCTCGCGAAAATGCTCGTGTCTTCCGGCGCGGACGTGAAGATCATCGAGAGGGACATGGCGGTCGCGCAGCTGTTTTCGGACGAGATCCCCGGCGCTTCGGTCGTGCTGGGCGACGGCGCGCAGCAGGAGCTGCTCCTCGAGGAGGGCATCCGCGACACGGACGCCTTCGTCTCCCTCACGGGCATGGACGAGGAAAACATCCTGATCTCGATCTACGCCTCGTCGCAGAACGTGCCCAAGGTTATCTCCAAAATCAACCGGGACGAGCTCATGCCGATGGCGGAAAAGCTCGGACTCGATACCTTCATCTCCCCACGGCGCATCATCGCGGACGTCCTCGTGCAGTACGCGCGCGCCCTCGAGAATTCCCGCGGCAGTCAGGTCGAAACCATGTACAAGCTCATGGACGGATGCGTCGAGGCGCTGGAGTTCCGGGTCACGCAGGAGGCGGCGGGGCTGACCGGCGTGGAACTGAGAAGCATGAAGCGCAAGCCCCAGATCCTCATCGCCGGCATCATCCGCGGCAGGCGCACGATCGTCCCCGGCGGCGAAGACGTGATCCACGTCGGCGACCGCGTCATCGTCCTCGCGGGCGCGGGACACCGGCTCGGCGACCTTTCGGACATTCTCGCGTAGCGGACCGCCGCGCCCCGCTCCTTCAAGTTTTGTTTTCCCTCGGGAGGACTCTATGAACTGGAAAATGATCCTCAAAAATCTCGGCATGATCGTGACGATCGAGGGCGGGCTGATGCTGCTCCCGACCGTCTGCGCCTTGTGTTACCGCGAATGGTTCGTCGCGCTCATGTTCCTTGCGACGGCGGCCGTCGCCGCCGCGGCCGGCACGACGGTCGTGCTCTTGACGCGCAAAGGCGACGACGTCATTTTCGCGAAGGAGGGCTTCGTCATCACCGCGCTCGCGTGGGTCCTCATGGGCGTGATCGGGGCCGTCCCGTTTCTGCTCACCGGGGACATCACATCCCCCGCGGACGCCTTTTTCGAGACGGTCAGCGGTCTGACGACGACCGGGGCGTCGATTCTGAGGGACGTCACCGCCATGAGCCGGGGCTGCCAGTTCTGGCGCAGCTTCACGCACTGGATCGGCGGCATGGGCGTGCTCGTGCTCATGATGGCGCTCGTGTCCGACGCGAGCGGGCGCTCCATCCACATCATGCGCGCGGAAATGCCGGGACCGGTCGTGGACAAGATCGTCCCCCGCGTCCGCGACACCGCGAAGATCCTCTACCTCATTTATATTGCCCTGACCGCCGCGGAAACGGTTTTCCTGCTCGCGGGCGGCATGAATTTGTTTGAATCCCTGATCCATTCGTTCGGAACGGCGGGCACGGGCGGCTTCAGCGTCCGCTCGGAGAGCATCGGCGCTTATTCCCCCTATATCGTCTGGGTGGTCACCGTCTTCATGCTCCTGTTCGGTGTGAACTTCAACCTGTATTTCCTCCTGCTCATCAAGAAATTCCGCGCCGCCTTCGGAAGCGAGGAGCTGAAAGTCTATTTCGGCATCGTCGGCGTCTCCGTCGCGGTCATCACGGCGAACACGCTGAAAATCGCGGGCAATTTCTCCGACGCTCTGAGAAACGCGGCGTTCCAGGTCGCGTCCATCGCCACCACCACAGGCTACGCCACGACGGACTTCAACCTCTGGCCCGGGCTTTCGAAGATGATTCTGCTTCTGCTCATGTTCGTGGGCGGATGCGCGGGCTCCACGGCGGGCGGCCTCAAGGTCGCGCGGGTCGCCATTCTCGTCAAGTCCGCGCGGCGGGAGCTCGCGAAGCTGCTGCATCCCCGCTCGGTCAGCTCCGTGCGGTTTGAGAAAAAGCCCCTCGGCGACCCGGTCCGCTTCAGCGTAACGAATTATTTCGCCCTCTACGCCCTTCTGCTCGCGGGAACCCTCGTGCTCATCGCGGGCGAGCCCTTCGATCTCGAAACGAACATTTCGGCGGCGGTCGCGTGCTTCAACAACGTCGGACCGGGCTTCTCCGCCGTGGGGCCGATGGGGAACTACGCCGATTACGGCGTGTTCGCGAAAATCGTTCTCTCCGCGGCGATGCTGCTCGGGCGGCTTGAGATCTATCCCCTCGTGCTCACCTTCATGCCGTCGACGTGGACGAAGAAATAACACGGCGGGATTAAGAACCGATTAAACTTTTCCCCCACCCCTCCCAGACCATTGCATTTTCGGAAAAGACCTGATATAATAGAAAACCGGAAGATTCAGACAAGCCCGAACCCTGCGAAGGAGGTACCGAGATGAAAGACGAAATGAGCAAGACGATCACCTTTTCCATCCGCGAGGAAGAAAGGGACAGAGAGCGCAAGGCGCTTCTCAGAGCCGTTTACGACGCGCTGAGCGAAAAGGGCTACAACCCCATCAACCAGCTCGTCGGCTATGTCCTTACCGAGGACCCGACCTATATCACGAACCATAAGAACGCCCGGGGCCTGATCCGCCGCATCGACCGGGACGAGCTGATGGCGGCGCTGCTCAAGGAGTATCTGGGGCTTTGAGAAAGGTCTCGCTTTCCCCCCGCCTGCCGGAGGTCTCCCGGCTTGCCATAGGCTCGCTCACCGTCTCGGGGATGCAGCGCGATCTGCCCCCGGAGGAGGCGGCGGCCGTCCTTGCCTACGCGTTCGACCGGGGCGTGAATTTCGTGGATACGGCGCAGTATTACGAGAACTACGGCCTGATCCGCCGCGCGCTCGAGCTGTGCCGCGACCCCGATTCCGTCGTCCTCTCCACCAAAACCTACGCGTGGTCGAAAAAGCTCGCCGAGGAAGCGGTCGAGGAAGCGAGACAGAAGACCGGGCGGGACGTGATCGACCTGTTCCTGTTGCACGAGCAGGAGAGCTACGATACCCTCCGCGGACATCGGGAAGCCCTCGAATACCTGCTCGATTGCCGCGAGCGGGGCGTTGTCCGCGCCCTCGGCGCGTCCACCCACCACGTCGCGCTCGTGCGGGGCCTTTTGCGGCTCGCCGACGAGGGCACGGCAGTCGACGTGTGCCATCCGCTCTACAACAAGGCGGGCATCGGCATCGCGGACGGCACGGAAGCGGATATGGCACAGGCTCTCACCGAGCTGCACGCCCGGGGCGTCGGCGTTTTTGCCATGAAGGCGCTCGGCGGAGGCCACCTCGCCGAAAGCGCCGAAGACGCGCTCCGGTTCGTGCTCGAAAAGGATTTCATCGACGCGGTCGCCGTGGGGATGCAGTCCGAAGCGGAGATCGACGCGAACATCCGCTTTTTCGAAGAAGGCGCTTTCTCGGACGACGACCGCGAACGCCTGTCGCACGCGAACCGGACCCTGCACGTCGAAGAATACTGCGAGGGCTGCGGCGCGTGCGTGCGCCGCTGCGCCGCGGGAGCCCTGCGCCTCGTTGAGACCGCGGATTCCGAAGAAGAACGCCGAGAAGGAGACCTCGCCGACGAATTTCTGCGCGAACTTGACTCCGGCTCGCTTCACAGACCGCCCCGCCTGCGCGCCGAACCAGACGACCGAAAATGCGTCCGATGCGGCTACTGCACGAAGGTCTGCCCGGTGTTTGCCCTGAAGATTTACTGAGCTCCGCGCGGCGGGTTTCCGAGGCAAGCGATCCCCCCGGCCGCTCGCGCCGCTTTTTTCACACCCATCCGGATTTGCCCGTGAGATTGCCATGACAAAAATCCAATCCCTGAAAGACCGCGCGCCGCGCGAAATCCCGCCGGGAGCGGTCTTCGTACTCGGTTATTTTGACGGGGTGCACCTCGGTCACCGCGCGCTGCTCGGCGAAGCGGCGCGCCTTGGAGCATCCCTCTCTGCCCCCGCCGCGGTCTGGACGCTCGAAAAGCCCGAGTCCCCCGGGAGCTGCCTGACGACGGCGGATGAAAAATGCCGTCTTTTTCTCGCGTACGGCGCGGACTATGCCGTCAGCGATCCCTTCGAAGAGATCCGCGGCATGGAGGGGGAGGAGTTCTTCTCGAGCCTCATCGCGGACCGCTTCCGCCCCGCCGCCGTGATCTGCGGGTATAATTTCACCTTCGGACGCGGCGCTTCCTGCCGCGCAGACGATCTCAGACGCTTCGCCGAAGCCCGCGGGATCGCCGTCTCCGTCCTTGACGCCGTCGAAGCGGACGGCGCGCCCGTCTCGTCCACACGCATCCGCGCGCTCATTGCCCGCGGAGGAATGGAGGAGGCCGCGCGGCTGCTCGGACGGCCGTATTTTGTCGACGCGCCCGTCGTAAAGGGCATGCGGCTGGGACATGCGCTCGGCTTCCCGACCGTGAACCAAAGACCCCCGGCGGAGAAGCTTCTGCCTCCGCGCGGCGTGTACGTCTCCCTCGTGCGGACGGAGACGGGGGAGCGCTACGAGGGCGTTTCCAATCTCGGCTCCCGCCCCACGGTCAACGACGACGGGGAGGACGTGACGCTCGAGACGACCCTGTTCGGCAACCCGGGCGACCTCTACGGACATAAGATCACGACCTCGCTCGTGAAATATCTGAGAGAAGAAATGCGTTTTTCGTCCCTGGACGCCCTCGAGGAGCGGATCGCAAAGGACGCGGACGGGGCGCGGGCATACTGGAAAACGATGAAAACCCGGCGGGAAAGCACCCCCGCCGCAATGCCGGAGGACACGGCGGGGAAGGAGGAAGAGGCGTTTTGAAAAAGAATCTCAAACGCGCGTTCGCGGCAGCCGCCGCGCTTCTCTTCGTTCTGCCCCTTCTCGCAGCTCTCCCTGCGTCCGCCGCCGATACGCTCACGGTGGAAAACTGCACCTCGGCGTATCTGTACAATTTCGAAAACGACCGCGCGCTGTTCGAGTACCGCGCGAACGAGAGAGCCTTCCCAGCCTCCACGGTCAAGCTCATGACCGCCCTTGTCGTCTGCGACGCGTTCGGCGACGCGCTCGACACGCCGGTCACGGTGACGTGGGACATGCTGAGCGAGGTCGCGGGCAACAGCGTTGAGTTTTTCGAGGGCGAGGTCGTCACGGTGCGCCAGCTTCTCAACTGCATGCTCGTGAATTCCGCGAACGATGCCGCCATCATCCTCGCGTACGCCGTCGCGGGCTCGACGTCCGCGTTCGTCGCCCGGATGAACGAAAAAGCCGAGGCGCTCGGCATGGCGAACACGACCTATACCAACTGCACCGGAATGCACGATCCGAAAATGATCACCACGGCAGCGGACACGGCGCGCGCCGCGAAGGCGCTGTACGCGATCCCGGGGGTGATCGACATCACATCCCAGCAGAAATACGTCATGCCCGCGACCAATATGAGCGCGGAGCGGGTCGTCTTCAACCGCAACGGACTGATTTCAAAGTATTATACCACCGGTTATTATTACCCCGCCGCGATCGGCATGAACGCGGGCGCGACGGAGCAGGGCGGGTACTCCCTCTGCGCGGCGGCACGGGAAGAGGACACGGGCCTCACCTATCTCGCCGTGGTGCTCGGCGGGCTCGAATCGGACGGCAAGCTCTGGCATTACGAAAACGGACGCAGAATGTTCGACTGGGCGTTCAGCGCCTATTCCTACCGGCCGGTGCTCTCCACCACGCAGGTCATCTGCGAGATCCCGGTGCGTCTTTCGTCCACGGTCGATTACGTGACCCTCGTGCCGAAGGAAACCGTCACGGTGTACCTCCCCGTTGCGATGGACATCGACAAGGAGGTCATCTACAGCTACAATACCTTCGAGGACGAGATGGACGCGCCCATCGAAGCGGGCGAGGAGGCGGGCGTCATCACGGTCGTGTACGGGGATGAGATCATCGGGACCTGTCCCCTCGTCACCACCGTGAGCGTGACGCGGAGCGAATTCCTCTACTTCCTGAAACAGATCGAAAGCTTCACAAAGAGCCGCTTCTTCTTCGGGACCGTCATCGCGGTCGTGGTCCTGACGCTGATTTACGTATTCGCGCAGGCGGCGTTCCGCGAAAAGCGCATCCGGAAAATGTCCGGACGCGGCATGGACCGAAGAAGGCAGAGATAGGAGCCGCGGCTCTTCAATTCACATCCAACACAAAAAACAGGCGAGGTGACTCAGCCTGTTTTTTGTGTTATACGCTCCTCATGTGAAACCGACAATGTCAACATGAAGAATTCGAAAACGGTTCACCGTGCGCTTCACGTTGCCCCGAGCTGCACTTTGAGCAGTTCGCTGCACCAGTCGTATGAAAGTTCTATGCCAGGCTTTCTTTCGGGGAAAGCCGCGTTTCCCCTGTTAGGTTTATTCCTCAAACCGCACGGTTTTGCGGATCCCGTCACAGCCGAGCACGGCGGCGGGGAAGACGGAGAGGGCTTCCCCGAAGCAGACGGTCGGGTCCGGCAGGGCGGGGCTGAAATGCGTCAGCCACAGCTCGCGGCACTCCGCGTTCTTCGCGAGGTTTGCCGCCTCTTCCATGGTGGAGTGCGAGGATTCCCGCGCCCGGTCCCGTTTGTCCCGCTCGAACATGCCCTCGCAGATCAGAAGATCCGCGTCGGACGCCATCGTCGATATGATTTCCACGGGTCTCGTGTCCGTCGCGTAGGTCACGTGGATGCCGCGCCGCGCGTCTCCCAGGACATCCGCGGGGGTGAAGCCCTCGAGGGATTCCCCCTTCTGGAGCCGGGACCACAGCCGCTGCGGAACGCCGTTCGCCGCCGCCTTTTCCACGTCGAAGCGCCCGGGACGGCGGATGCGCACGTCGTAGCCGAGGCAGGGGGAGGAGTGCTTCAGCTCGAACGCGGTCACGGAGAACCCGTTCTGCTCCACCGTATCGAAATCGCCGAGGGCGCGGGTCTTCACCCGGAACGGAAGCTCCGGGGCGATCGTCGTGAGCGCCTTCACGATCTCGTCCACGCCGCGGGGACCGCAGATCAAAAGGGGATCGGTGTGCCCCTCGTTTCCCATGGAAAGAAGGAGACCCGGAAGGCCGCTGCAGTGATCGGCGTGAAAATGCGTCAGAAGGATGAGATCGATCTTGCCGAGGGAAAACCCGGCCTTCTTCACCGCGAGCTGGGTCCCCTCGCCGCAGTCGATGAGGAGTCCCTTTCCTTCGAAACGCATGTAGCAGCAGCTCAGGAACCGATCGAGCATCGGGACCGCGCCGCCCGTTCCGGGAAGACAAACATCAAGCATATCGTATCCTTTCTCGCCGGACGGCGGGAGGTCATAAGATCCGTCGTCCGGCGGGGGTTCAAAAATCCGTCGTCGGCAGGGGTTCAAAAAATCCGTCGTCGGCGGGGGTTCAAAAAATCCGTCGTCGGCGGGGGTTCGCAATCCGGCACCGGAGATAGAATTTGTCTGCGTGATTCTTTTCTCAAGACAAAGAAATCCCGCGGTGCCGTTTCAAAATGAACGTATAGAAACCCTGCTTGCGCAAGGACGGTGCCCTCTCCGGCGGTTTGTGCTCCCAGCGTCCTGATCGCTGCGGCGGCGCGGAATGCGTCTCACGGCGGCGGAGGGAGGTCTGCATACCCCACGTCGGAAGTCCAGGCCCCTTTTTACTCTTAGTGGGTTTTTACGTTCACTTCTATCTCGAACACCGCAGGATGCGATGAACTCGTCGGGGGATCAGTCTTCGTCGTACAGAAGATCGGCGAACTCGTCGTCGAAAATATCCGCGATGCGGTCGAACTCGTCGTCGTCCTCGATGGTCTCGAGCACGTCCTCGCCGTTCTCGTCGACCGTGCATTTCAGGATGACGTATTCGCTGCTCTCTTCTTCGCCGTCCTCGCCCACGGGGATGAGGGCCTTGTACACGCCGCCCTCGTGCTCGAGCGTTCCGAGCAGGGCGAAGTTCAGCTCATTGCCGTCCTCGTCGGTAAGGGTGTATATCTCCGGATCGTATTCCTCGTTTTCCTCGATTTCGTCCGGGGTCTTCTCGAAGAGCTCGTCTTCGTTTTTCATAGAGGCAGATTCCTTTTCTAAACATTTTGTTCTGTTTCTATTTTACCCGAAGTTTTCGCGTTTGTCAAGGGGGAGAGCGCGGTTGCCGGGCGATTTTTATGGGAAACTTCTCCGGAAAATGGAGCGGGACGGACAAAAACCCCCGCGCGCCGCGGCGCGCGGCGGGAAAACGCTCCCGTCCGGCGGACGCCGCGCGGGGGAAAATCGGTAAGATTTGACGATTTCCGCGCTGCCGTCCCGAAATTGATGCAAAAGTTTCGTCAAACCCCTTGACGATTCATTTTCGTCATATTATAATGAAATCAAAACGGCGAAGTCTTCGGAGTTGCCGGAACCAACAATCAAAGAGGAGAAATTTGCGATGCTCAACCTCGGGATCACCTCCCGCTCTTTCGGCGGCTTGACGATTTCCGACGCGGCGCAGAGAATGGCGCAGGTGGGCTTTTCCTGCACGGAGCTGTGCTTCGTCCATGAGGACCTTTCCGGCTGGACCTACAACGGCATCGGTCCGCTCGAGGACATCACGCCGGCGCGCGTGAAGGACGCCGTGCGGGAATTCACGTCCCGCGGGATCTCGGTCACGTCCCTCGGCATGTTCACCGATCTGCGAAACCCCGAGCCCTCCGCCCGCCAGGCGGCGGTCGAATACGCGAAGCGCTATACGGAATTCGCGGCGGAATGCTCCGTTCCCTATATCGCGAGCGAATGCGGGTTCACCCCGGGAAAACGGGGCGTGAACGCGGACACCTACGAAAGCGATTACGAAAACCTCAAAAGCACGCTGCGCGAGATCTGCCTCGAGGCGGAGAAGAGCGGCGTCCACATGGCGCTGGAGGCGTGCGTGCTCGACGTCATCCCGTCCCCCAGACGGCTGAAAAACCTCATCGAGGAGCTGGAGGCGGAGACACGGGTCCGGCTCGGCTCGCTGCTCGATCCCGCGAACTTCCTCGCCAATTCCGACGAGGAGGGGATGTTCTACTACCTCAAGCACGACGTGAGCTATTTCCACGGAAAGGACCGAAAGATGAACGCGGCCTACGGGGTCAACCTCGGCGACGGCGACATCGACTGGATCAAATTCATGGAGTGCTACATCCGCTTCACGGGCAAGAAGCCCTTCATTCTCGAGTACTGCAACAAGGACAACTGCGCCGAGATCAAGCGCCGCGCCGAGGACTATTACGAAGCGGCGTTCCAGCGCCTGATCTCACGCATCAATTGATCTTCGATCAATATGATGCCGGATCAATTGATCCCGGATCAACTGATCTTCGATCAACCGATCCGTCCCCCGGTTGATAGGATCCCCCGTTTTCCCGTCGTCCGATCCGACCGATTCTGAACTTAAATCCATTCCATAAAGAAAGGACAACCAGCATGATCAAATTAGGCGTGAATTCGGTACTGTTCAAAGCGTTTTCCTTCCGGGAAGCCGCGGAGGCGATCAAGGCGTGCGGGTACGACGGCGTCGAGATCTCCGCGATCGGGGGCATGTGCGAACACCTCAACCTCGATAACTGGAAGGCGCAGAAGGACGAGCTCTGCGCGATCCGCGACGAACTCGGCCTGCCGTTCCTCTCCACGGAGGTCGCGTCCCACGATCCCGAGCGCCTGCACAAGGCGTTTGAGGCATGCGCGGAAATCGGCATCCCGGTCGTCAACATCGGCCCCGGCGGGCAGATGAACAACGAAGAGACCTTCACCGCCTGCATGGCGCACATCGAGACCCTCTGCGAGGACGCGGAGCAGTTCGGCGTCTCCCTCTGCGTCAAGGCGCACGTCGGCGCTTGCGTGTATTCCACGCCGACCACGCTGCGCATGATGGAGGCGATCAAGTCTCCCGCGTTCGGCGTGGACATGGATCCCTCGCACATCCACCGCGCGGGCGAGAATCCCGCCGTCGCCCTTCCCGCCGTGCTCTCCAAAATGAAGCACATCCACATCCGGGACTGCAAGGGACCGGGCCCCTCGCCGGGAGCGCCGACCGATCAGGCGTGCGGCCGCGGTGAAATCGATCTCTGGGGCTATTTCAAGGCCATGGTCGATCAGAACTATTCGGGTCCCGTCTGCCTCGAGGTCATCGGGCCGGAGCAGACCATGCCCGACGCCGTCCGCATCGCGGCGGAAAGCTACGGCTACATGAACGCCGTGCTGAAGCAGCTCGGCGCGAGATGACCGACTCCCGTTCCTCCATCATCCAAAAACCATAAGGAGACTGTATTATGGCGAACAAATATCCGAACATCCTCTTCTTCGGCATCGACTCCCTTCGGAGCGACCACATGTCCCTCTACGGTTATCCCCGTCTAACGACGCCCCACATCGACGCGTTCATCGAGGACGGCGGCGTCACCTTCGACCGTATGTACAGCCCGTCCATCCCCACCACGCCGGGCTACGCCTCCATGCTGACCGGCATGGACTGCTTCTCTACCAACGTCGTCGCGCTCCGCCACGAGGGCGGACTCACCGACGCCGTCACCACCATGCCGGAGATCCTCCGCGAATACGGCTACACCTCCACCTACATCGGCGGACACGCCTGCCGCGGCTGCGACAAGTACATCAATTACCCCGACTGGAACCCGAACAAGGCGGAGGAGCTCAATAAGGTCGCCATTCCGGAGCTCGAGCGCCTCGCCGCGCAGGACAAGCCCTGGGTGCTGTTCATGCGCCACATGGATCCCCATTCCCCCTACTACACGAAGGAGCCCTTCACGAGAATGTTCTACGAGGGCAACGAATTCGATCCGAACAACAAGTCGCTCAAGCCCGTCTATGAGTTCAAGCCCTTCCGCGACTACTTCCTCACCTGGTTCCCGGAGGGCTGCACGGACGCGGAATTCATCATCGCGCAGTACGACGCCTCGGTCGCCTACATGGATCTGTGCATCAGCCACATCCTCACACGCCTGAAGGAGCTCGGACTCGAGGAAGACACCATCGTCGTCTTCACCTCCGACCACGGCGAGACCCTCTACGACCACGACTGCTATTTCGATCACCACTCCATTTACGACAACGTCCTGAACGTGCCCTTCATGTTCAAGTACCCGAAATTCGGCTATGAGGGCCATGTGGACGACATCACCCAGACGAAGGATGTTCTGCCGACCATTCTCTCCCTCTGCGGCATCGACGCGGGCATCAAATTCGACGGCCGCGACATGACGAAGGCGATCACGGGAGAGGGCGTGCGGCAGGAGCCGGAATTCTACATCACCGAGGCGACCTGGATGCGCAAGCACGGCTGGAGAACGCCGGAATGGAAGCTCATCGTCGCGCTCGAGCCGGACTTCCACTTCAAGCCGCCGCTTGAGCTCTACAATCTCATCGAGGATCCGGGCGAAAATCACAACGTCGCCGACGAGAATCCCGAGGTTGTCGAATGCCTCAAGGCGAGAATGGAAGCGCACATCAAGAAGCGCGAGGCGGAGGTGGGGCATCCCGACCCGATCTACACGAACCTCAACTGGAACGGCTTCGGCCGCCCGTTCGAGAGCTCCGAGGAGGCGTACAACACCCTGCACATCGGAGATCCCGCCGCGGCGCAGAAGCTGCAGGACAAGCTCAAGGAAATGGGCGTCGAGGACTGAGACATGAAGCTTTGCGCCTATGTCGCCGGACACCTCGGCGAAGTCTCCGACGGGGACGTCTCGAAGCTTGACGTCATCAACCTCGCCTTCGGCGTTCTGCGGGACGGCATCCTCTTCTACCGCGACGCGGAGGAGGCGGGAGCCGCGATCCGCCGCTGGAAGGCCGTGAACCCGAAGCTCTCCGTGCTGCTCTCCGTCGGAGGATGGGGCGCGGGCGGCTTCTCCACCATGGCGAAGACGGAGGCGGGCATCGCCGCGTTCGTCGCGTCCGCCGTGGAGATGACAAAGCGGATCGGGCTGGACGGCATCGATCTCGACTGGGAGTATCCGACCATCGGCTCCGCGGGCATCGATCACGCGCCGGAGGACAAGCAGAACTTCACCGCTCTGCTCGCCGCGCTCCGGAAAGCACAGGACGAGGAATTCCCCGACGCGTATAAAATGCTCACCATCGCCGCCGGGGCGGGCCGCTACTACCTCGACGCGGTGGAGATCGAAAAGATCGTCCCGCTGCTCGACTATATTTCCGTCATGACCTACGACATGGCGGGCGCGTGGACCCCGGCGAGCCACCACACCGCGCTCTATCCGACGACTCTCCCGGGGCTGAACCGCCCCGCGGGAAGCGTGGACACCTCGGTGCGCGCCTACCGCGCGGCGGGCGTCCCGGCCGAAAAGCTCATCATCGGCGCGGCCTTTTACTCGAGACGCTGGACCCATGTGAAGCCCGGCGCAAGCCGCGGCTTCGGCGAACGGTGCTACGATCCCGAGGATAAGGAAAGCGGCTTCTGGGGACCGGGCTTCGGCGAGATCGCCGAAAAGCTGCTCGACCACGCTTCCCCGGACAGCGTCGGATGGACGCTGAACGAAGACCTTAGTGCGCACGCGCGCTGGCTTTACAACGAGGAGAAAGAAGAATTCCTCAGCTTCGACGACGAAAAGAGCGTGCGGGAAAAGGCGAAATACGCCGCGGAAAAGAATCTGTGCGGCGTTATGTACTGGGAACACAGCTGCGATCCGACGCGGAGACTGCTAGACGCTCTCGCCGCGGAGATCAAGGGCTGAGGGACCCGAGGAGGAAATCATGCAAAGAACCGTTGTCGTGGGCATGGGGCCGATCGGACACCGCCATGCCCGCGCCTATACCGAATCTCCGAAAGCCGAGCTGGTCGCCGTCTGCGACCGGGTCCCCGAGCTTGCGAAAGCGGCGGGAGAGAAATTCGGCGTTCCGTATTTCACGAAAGCGACGGACATGTTCGCCGCCATGGCTCCGGATATCTGCTCGGTCACGACGGGCGGGTACGAATACGCGAGCGATCACTACGAGCCCACCATGCAGGCGTTTGAGGCGGGATGCCACGTGCTCGGCGAAAAGCCCATCTCCAACGATCTGAAATGCGCGCTCGAGATGGTCGAGTGCGCGGAAAAGAAGGGGCTGTGCTACGGCATCGACATGAACCACCGCTTCACCCCCGCGGCGCGGCAGGCGAAGAAATGGCAGGACGAGGGCAAAATCGGCTCGCTGCTGTTCTGCAACATGGCGCTCTGGATCGGCAAATTCATGCCGCTGGACTCTGTGTACTACCATTTCAAGGCGCTGAACCCGCACAGCGTGAACATCATGCAGTATTTCTGCGGACCCATCCGGGAGGTCGCGACCTTCGCCATGAAGGCGCCGGGCAGGGACATCTGGTCGACGCAGTCCACGGCGATGCGGTTCGAAAACGGCGCGGTGGGGCATCTCACCTCGTCCTACGACATCCGCCGCGGCCATCCCATGGAGCGCTGCGAGGTCGCCGGCGTGGACGGGCGCTTCGTGTTCGAGGACATGTGGCGGGAGGCGACGCTTTACTCCGCGCACACCCTCGTGAAGGAAGTGTACACGAATCCGGTGTTCGACGGCTTCGAGGGCTTTTACGACACCTTCCGCGACCGCATCCACTTCTTTGTGGATCAGGTGGACTCCGGCGCGAAGCCGGAGGAGATCGACGGGTCCGGTCGTGAAGGGCTCGAGGCGAGCCGCGTCATCCACGCCATGATCCGCTCGAACGAGAACGGCGGCGCGGTCGTGAAGGTCAGCGAGATCACAGAATAATTCCACCGCGGAATTCAGAAAAGAGGTGCCTCCGTGGCAGACGTTCTCCGTCACGAAACCTTAATCAGCGACGGACCGGTCATCGCAATCGTTCCGGCGGAGCATCACGGGCGCATGCACACGCATTCGCACGATTTTACAGAAATCGTTTATGTGGCGGACGGCTTCACGCTGCACGCCGCGGACGGGGCGATCCACCTGCTGGTGGCGGGCGATCTCTTCTACGTCCGTCCCGGCGAGGAACACTCCTACCTCAACGCGTATCAGACGAAGCTCTATAATCTCATCTTCCGCGCCTCCGAGCTCGGTTCCGTGAGGGACGAGCTGATCGGTTTGCCGGGGCTGGGCGAAATGCTCGGCGATACGTCCGCCGCTCCGAAGCACCGGGTCGTCGCAGACACCCGGGTCGTCGCAGACACCCGGGACGTCGCGGACACCCGGGCCGTCACCCCGGACGCCGCTCATCCGGACCTGCTCCCCGACGATCCCGAGGATCGGGGGCGGGAACGCATCTTCCACGTCCCGATGAACGAGCGGCACGGCATCGAATCCGCGCTCAAGGGGATCGCGGAGGAGAGGGAGACGCGCCGGTGCGGATGGGAGACCTCGCTGAAGGTACGGCTGGCGTCCTTCCTCATCCGGTACGCCCGCATGGTGGAAGGGAACCGCTTCAGCCGGGCTGCCGTGACGGACGATTATTACGGCTACATTTACCGCATTCTCTGCTACGTCGACGCGCATTACGCCGAAAACCTGACAATGAACGATCTTTCGCGGGTCACGGGTCTTTCGCCGGACTACATGACGCGGCGCTTCAAGACGGCGCTCCACATGACGCCGTCGGAGTACGTGCGCAAATTCCGGATCGCCCGCGCGATGGAGCTTCTCTCCGGCACGGAGCTTTCGGTGGCGCAGGTGGCAAAGCAGACGGGCTTTTCAGACGTATCGCTGTTTTCGCGGGTTTTCCGGCGGGCGGTGGGCATTCCCCCGGCGTCCTACCGGAAATACGCGGCGGAACAGGACAATTCCGGAAACGGAAAACAGAAAGGATGAAATCATGTCTAAAATCTTCAAGGCAGCCGTCGTCGGTATGGGCGGCATCGGACACACCCACGCGACCTGCATCCAGAACGATCCCCTCGCCGAGCTCGTGGCGGTCTGCGACGTCGTCAAGGCGAAGGCGGACGCAGCGGCGGAGAAATTCGGCGTTCCCGCGTACTATTTGCTGAAGGACATGCTCGCGGCGAAGCCGGAGATCGAGGTGGTGCACGTTACGACTTCCGGTTTTGAAAACGGTTCGTGGCACTATGTCCCGACGATGGAAGCCCTGGACGCGGGACGGCACGTGCTCGTTGAGAAGCCGATCTCGAACCGCATCGACGAGGCGCGTGAAATGGTGGACTACGCGGCGAAGAAGGGGCTCTACCTCGGCTGCGATCTGAACCACTATTTCTCCGGCCCGGCGTTTGAGGCGGACCGGCTGATCAAGGAGAATCAGGTGGGCGAGCAGGTTTATTCGCTCACGAAGGTCGGCTTCAACGGCAGCGCCGTGAACGTCAGCTCCGTCGACCGCAATTCCCGCTGGCAGATGCCCTACTCCCACGCGAAGGCATTCCTGACGCATCCGTTCTCGGTCATGCGGCATTACAGCGGCGACATCACCCATGTGCAGGCGTTCATGGAAAAGCCGGGCGCTCGCCGTCAGAGCGAGGACCTCATGCTCTCCATCCAGTCGGTGCACGTCAAGTTCCAGAACGGCGCGGTGGGCTATCTGCTCAGCCAGCGCGGCGACGCCTGCTTCGGGCTGGGCGGCTGGTGGTCGTTCGAGCTCGCGGGCACGCGCGGGACGTTCTGCATCGAGAACTGCGTCGAAAAGCTCACCTACTGGAAGGCGGGCGCAGAACCCACGGTCATGAACACCGGCGTGACGGATTTCGGCGCGACGTTCCCGATCCGCATCCACGCGTTCTACGAGGACCTTTCGAACAATGTTCCGCTCGAGCATCTCCGCGCCTCCGGACGCGACGCGCTCGCGACCATGGAATACATCTTCGCCGCCATCGATTCCTATGAGTCCGGCGGTCAGATCGTCCGTCCGCACGCCCTCCCGGCGTACCACGGCGACCCGACGATCATTCATTAAAAAGGCCTCGCGGACGGATGAGGAGCGTTTTCCTCTTCCGTCCGCGGAAGTGTTTCAGGTGAAACACACGGGAAAGGAGCAAAATGGACATCACAAAGTATTACGCGTCGCCGGACGAACAGCCCCTCGACGTGCTGAAGCCGGACGGCGGCTTCACGGGCATTTTCCGCACCATCGCGTGCGTGGGAGACAGCCTCGCCTCCGGGGAATTCGAGTCGACCCAGCCGGACGGCTCGAAGGGCTATCACGACCTCTATGAGTATTCCTGGGGTCAGTACATGGCGCGCGCCGCCGGATGCACCGCGTATAATTTCTCCCGCGGCGGCATGACGGCGAAATGGTACCTCGAAAGCTGGGGCGAGGAAAACGACGTCTGGAACCCCGACAAGGCGGCGCAGGCTTATGTGATCGCGCTCGGCTGCAACGATCTCTTCGGGCTGAAACAGGAGCTCGGGACCGCAGACGACATCGACCTCGAAAACCCGGAGAACAACGCGCCCACTTTCGCGGGGATGTACGGCAAAATCATTCAGAAATATCTCGCGATCCAGTCGAAGGCGCGCTTCTTCCTCGTGACCATGCCGCGCGAGTCCGCCGTCCCGTCGGTGAATCCCGGCGACGTCGTCCGGGCGGCGCACGCGAAGCTCCTCTGGGACATCGCGGCGAAATTCCCGTTTGCTTACGTCATTGACCTCCATCGGTACGCGCCGGTCTATGACGCGAAGTTCAAGGAATACTTCTGGCTCGGCGGACATCTGAACGCCGCGGGCTATCTTCTGACTGCGCAGATGATGATGACCTACATCGATTATTATGTGAGGAAATACCCGGACGACTTCGCGCAGGTCGGCTTCATCGGCACGCCCTGGCACAACGCAGGGCGGAAGTGGTGACGGAAGAAGACCGTTTTCGGGGTTGAGGCGATCCCGCGATCCCGCTGCTCCGGGAACCCGCGTACCCGCGTACCCGCGGAAGGGAAGAAAATCAATTTTCTGAAGGATGCATAAGGAGGGTGACTGATTATGGGAGACAAGATCTGTTCGAAATGCGGCGCGTCCATGCCCGCCGCGAGCAAATTCTGCACCGAGTGCGGCGCGCCGTTCCCGGAACCCGCGGCGAATCCCGCGGTGAATCCCGCGGTGAATCTCGCGGCGAATCCCGCGGTGAGTCCCGCGGCGCCGGAGCGTCCGGAGCCGGAGCCGCCGGCACCGGAGCCGCCGGCACCGGAGAAGCCGGCACCGGAGAAGCCGGCACCGGAGATGCCTGAGCCGGAGCTTCCGGAGTTCGCGCCGGAGGCGGAAAAAGAGCGGGAACCGGCGTCCGCTCCCGATGCGGAACAAAAGCCGGAACTAAACAAGGAGCCCGAGCCGGAGCTGCCCCGTCCCGCGCAGGCAAAGGCGACCTGGGAACCGTATGTGCTGTCGAACGGGGTCAACGCGGCGGCGAACGCGGCGAACGCCGCCAACACGGCGGTACACACGACGAATGCGGCGGCCAACACGGCGGCGAATGCGGCCATGCACACAGCCAACGCGGCGGTGCACACGGCGAACGCGGCGGCCAACTCGGCGGTGCACGCAGCCGGACAGAATCCCGCATTCCATCAGCCGTACCAGCCGCCGCAGCAGCAGACCCCGGCAGCTTATCCGCAGCAGCAGGCCCCGGCAGCTTATCCGCAGCAGCAGACACCTGCGGGATACCGGCAGCAGACCCCGAACGGGTATGCGCAGCAGGCCCCGAACGGGTACGCGCAGCAGGCCCCGAACGGGTACGCGCAGCAGGGATATCCGCAGCAGGCACCGACAGCTCCTGCAGCCCCGGCAGCTCCCGCGGGATACCCGCCGCAGACGCCCCCCGCAGGACCGTCCCAGGCCGCGCCACAGAGCCCGCCTTCGTTCGTTGTCGTCGACAATTCTCCGGCAAAGAACACCGGTGCGCACAGCGGCAATACCGCGGCGAAAGCGAAGAAGGATACCATTTCGATCGCCGGATGGGTCGGCATCCTTCTGATCATGCTCATTCCCGTCGTCCGCTTTGTGGTGACCCTGATCTGGGCGTGCGGCGGATGCCGGAAGGAAGCCAAGAGGAAGTTCGCGATCGGGGCGTGCATCGTGTCCCTGATCCTGCTCGTCCTTCTCGTGGGAGGCGGCGTCACGCTGGGCATCCTGTTCAAGGAACAGTTTGCGCAGATCGACATCGCGCAGATCCTGAACGCGCTCCTGAATCCGTTCGATCTGGAGTTCGTGATGTAATACCGAGCCGCTCAAACCGCGTCACGGCATAACAAACTGCCGCGTCTCGTCCCGAACTTGGGAAGAGACGCGGCAGACGTTTGTTTTTAGATCGGCGATGCGGGGGAGCGGATCACCCGAGCTTGACGCGGACGACGTTCCAGCTCTTCTTGCCGAAGGACGCCGTCAGCACGCCGCCGTTCAGAGAAGCGTTCCCGTCCGCGGCGGGGACGACGTTGTCCGGCTGCTCGGCGGTGTTGACCGCCTTCAGGTCGTCGTGGGTCATCGTGATGTGCTCGATCACCGCGGCGGACGAGGTCGGCGCGAAGGCGGAGAGATCGCAGGTGAACGCCATGTCCTCGTCGAGGGAGCGGTTCACGGCGAAGATGTCGAGCTCCTTCGTGTCCTCGTGCAGGTGCGCAGCTTTCGAGATAGGGCACGCTCTTCACGCGATCGGTGTCGTAGGTCGGGCTGAGCGCGCGCCCGTCGAGCACTACGCCCCGGCCGTACGCGGAGCAGTGCATGAACGGGTAGAAGATCGTCTGTGCCCACGCTCTGCCGCCGTCCTCGGTATTCTCCGTCATGATCGGCGCGATGACGTTCACAAGCTGGGCGAGGCACGCCATCTTCACGCGGTCGCAGTGCTTGAGCAGGGTCATGAGCAGGGTGCCGACGACGAGGGCGTCCTCCATGTTGTACACGTCCTCGAGCTGATGCGGGGCGACCGACCATTTCTCAAACGGCGCGCCGTGGCTGTGGAACCACACGTTCCACTCGTCGAAGGAGAGGTACATCGTCTTCTTCGACCGCTTGACGTGCTTCACATAGTCCGCGATGGAGCAGACGGTTTTGATGAAGCCGTCCATGTCGAGGGAGGAGGCGAGGAAGGCGGGCGTGTTGTTCGAGGGGTTTCCGTAATAGGAGTGCAGGGAAATGTAGTCCACATGCTCGTAGGTGTGCTTCAGGACCTCGGCTTCCCAGTCGCCGCACATGCCGGAGCCGGACGAGCCGCAGACCACAAGCTCGATGGACGGGTCCGTCCACTTCATGAGCTTCGCGGTCTCGCAGGCGATGCGACCGTATTCCGCCGCGGTTTTCGCGCCCATCTGCCACGGGCCGTCCATTTCGTTGCCGAGGCACCAGACCTTGATGTCGAAGGGCTCCTCGAAGCCGTTCGCGCGGCGCAGGTCGGAATAGCAGGTGCCGCCCTTGAAATTGCAGTATTCCACGAGATTGCGCGCTTCCTCCGGGCCGCGGGTGCCGAGATTCACCGCCATCATGACGGAGGAATCGGCTTTTTTGCACCACGACTGGAACTCGTCTATGCCGACCTCGTTCGTCTCCGTCGTGCCCCACGCGAGTTCGGGACGGCGGGGTCTTTTGTCCTTCGGACCGGTGCCGTCTTCCCAGCGGTAGCCGGAGACGAAATTCCCGCCCGGATACCGTATGATCGGCACGCCGAGCTTCTTCACGAGCTCGATGACGTCTTCGCGGAAGCCCTCTTCGTCCGCTGAGGGATGGTCGGGCTCATAGATCCCGTGATACACCGCGCGGCCGAGATGCTCGATGAACGAGCCGAAAATGCGGGGATCGACTTCTCCGACCCGGTAGGCGGGATGGAGAATCAGGGAGGATTCAATGGACATGATACAGCTCCTTGTGTTTTTGTAAAGTTCTTTGCCGGGGATGCTCCGGAAATAGGAGAAATACGACAGACCTGTAGTTATTCAAACTTGTTCGCTGTACTTTTTCTCCTTTAGCGAGGAGAAAAAGTACCAAAAAGAGGAACTTTTTCAGAAGTCTTGGGTGTTTCGACCTCTGCGGAGGTCGACAAGGGACTCCGTCCCTTGACCCTGCCGCCTTTTGAAAAAGGCGGGCGAAAACTTTTATAAAGTTTCTTGCCAGGCTTCTTTTCAAAGAAGCCGCGTACCCCTCGTCCCCCCTCAGATATCCGCGTCCCTGAGATACTTCGCCCCGTTTTCCGCGATGAAGCGCTTGCGGCCCGCGAGGTCGTCGCCGAGCATGAGATCGAACATGCGGGCGGTGGCGGCGGCGTCGGCGGGGGAGACGCGGATGAGGCGGCGGGAGGCGGGGTTCATGGTGGTTTTCGCCATCATGTCGGGAGAGTTCTCGCCAAGACCTTTCGAGCGCTGCAGGGTGTATTTCTTTCCCTTTGCCTCGAGCTTTGCGACAAGGTCGGCTTTTTCAAATTCGTTGTAGGCGTATTCGGACTCCCCGCCCGCCGGGGTGATTTCGTAGAGCGGGGTTTCGGCGATATAGACCCTACCCTCCCTGAGCAGGGTGGGGAGGAGCCGGTAGAAGAGCGTCAGAAGCAGGGTGCGGATCTGGAAGCCGTCCTCGTCCGCGTCGGTGCAGATGATGATCTTCGACCAGCGCAGGTTCGCAAGATCGAACGCCACCATGTCCGCCTTGTGCTTGGTCTGGATCTCCACGCCGCACCCGATCACGCGGAGCAGATCGAGGATGATGTCGCTCTTGAAGATGCGGTCGTAGGTCGCCTTCATGCAGTTCAGGGTCTTGCCGCGCACGGGGATGATCGCCTGAAAATCCGCGTTCCGGGCGAGCTTGACCGAGGTCATCGCGGAGTCGCCCTCCACGATGTAGACCTCTCTGAGTTCGGGGTCCTTCGAGCGGCACGCGACGAATTTCTCGACCCGGTGCGCCACGTCCATGCTTGTGGCGAGCTTTTTCTTCAGATCGAGGCGGGCGCTCTCCGCCTGCTCGCGGGAGCGCTTGTTGACCAGCACCTGATTCAGGAAGCGGTCGGAATCGACGGGATTCTCCGCGAAGAAGTATTCGAGCTGATTTTTTAAAAACTCGTTCATCGCGTCCGCGATGAAGGTGTTCGTGATCGCCTTTTTCGTCTGGTTCGCGTAGGACGGGCGGGTGGAAAAGCTGTTCGTGACGAGGACGAGGCAGTCCTCGATGTCCGGGAACGTGATTTTCGACTCGTTCTTGTTGTATTTCCCCGCCGCCTTGAGCCTCTTGTCCACGGCGGAGACGAACGCGAGGCGCACCGCCTTGTCCGGGGAGCCGCCGTGCTCGAGCCAGGAGGAGTTGTGATAGTGTTCGATGAGGGAGACGGTTTTCGACATGGTCCACGCCACGTCGGCGACGAGCTTGTAGTCGTTCATGTCCGCGCGGTCGCGGCCCTTCGTTTCGAGATGGAACAGGGCGATCTTCGTCTCCGCGGTGTCTCCGGCGACTTCGGCGATGTAGTCCGTGATGCCGTTCTCATAGCAGAATTCTTCCGTGGTGAACGAACCGTCCGCCTCTTCCCATTTGAACACGAAGCGGACGTGGGCGTTGACGACCGCCTGCCTTTTCAGCATGTCGAGGTAGTATTCGCGCGGAATGTCGATTTCGGTGAAGACCTCGAGGTCGGGACGCCAGCGCTGCACCGTGCCGGTGCGCCGCTCCTTTTTCTCGAGGGGACGGACGCGCAGCTCGGTCACGGGCTCGCCCTTTTTGAAGGAGATCGCCGACTCGTTCACGCCGTCGTAGGAGCGCACTTCGTAGTATTCGCTCGCGTACTGGGTCGCGCACGCGCCCAGCCCATTGAGACCGAGGGAATACTCGTATGCCGCGTCGCCGGAGTTGTTGTCGTATTTGCCGCCCGCGTACAGCTCGCAGTAAACGAGCTCCCAGTTCCAGCGCTGTTCGCTCTCGTTCCAGCCGAGGGGGACGCCGCGCCCGAAGTCCTCCACCTCGACGGATTTGTCGCGGAAGGCGGTGAGGTTGATGACGCTGCCGTAGCCCTCGCGCGCCTCGTCGACGGAGTTGGACAGAATCTCGAAAACGGAATGCTCCGCGCCCTCCAGCCCGTCCGAGCCGAAGATGACCGCCGGTCTTTTTCGCACGCGGTCCGCGCCTTTTAAGGAAGTAATGGATTGGTTGTTGTAAGTCTCTTTTTTCTTCATGGTTTTGTCCCCGGCTTTATCTCGGACTGACGGGGAGGATCGGCGTGCCGTTGGCGTTGGTGATCTCCGCGATGAGCAGAGCGGTCTTCGTGATCATGGCCTGCGTGAGTCCCGGGCATTTCCGCTTGAACAGCTCCGCCATGTCGAGGTTTTTCCATTCGACCTCGGCGAGCGTTGCAGGATTGAAAATGAGAAGCACGGAAAACGAGACGGAAAGCGTGAACGGTCCGTCCGGCTCAAAGCGCAGCATGCGGTTGTAGGTGATCTTGACCCCGGTGTGACCGAGAAGCTGCGCGACGATGGTGTCCTTCACGTTCAGGCGGAGCTGTCCGCTCGCGATGGCGGGCCGCTGGGTCTCATAGCTGACGTTTTCGAGCACGATGCGGCGCTCCGGGAGAAAATACCGGTCGAAATCGAAATTGTCCGGTACGCGCGGAGAGGGCTTCTGCTCGTTTTTGGGCGCGGGCGCGTGCCCGGGGAAAAGCGGCATCTGCATGTTGACATCGGCGGGTTCATAGGTCCCTCCCGCCGGTTCGCCGTCCCGCGGCTCGTGCGGTTCACGCGGCGCAGATTCGGGGCTGCGCGGCTCTGCGGGTTCGGGGGCGTGCGGCAAGACAAGCTCCGGCTTCTTCGGCTCCGCGGGCTTTTCGGCCGGTTTGCCCTCGGCGAGGTCGTTTTTGTCTTTATCGTTGTTTTTGTTTCGTCCGAACAGAGGCATGATGTGAATCCGTCCTTTCTTCGTTATTCTTCCGATGCCTTCCCCATGAGTCTCATCGCCGTCCAGCCGTTTTGTTCGCTGTAAGCGGCGACGACGCCGCTCGATACCTGCGAGATATCGTCGTACACAAAGGGAAGAACGAGATTTCCCGCGGTGTCGATCATTCCCCAGCGTCCGTCCTCGGTCATGAGCTCGGCGAGCCCGCCGACAAAGGGCTTCGCGTCGGCGTAGATCGGCTGCGCGATCCACGCGCCGGTGTAATCCAGAAAGCCGAGGCGTCCGTCCTTCTCAAGCAGGATCATTCCCTCCGAATAAGCGACGAGGGAGTACCCCGCGGGCAGGGCGTATTCCGAGCCGTCGGCCCGGATGAGGAGGTCGTAATCCTCCACGACGCGGACGAGGGATCCCCGCGGACGCATGAAGTAGTACCAGTAGTCGATGACCTGACGGCGCACGCGGGTCAGCCCGTGGTCAAAATAGAAGAATCCGATCGATTCGAAGCCGTTCGTCAGCGGGGGCATGAAGCTCGAATTGACGTAGCGGTCGAATTCGTTGTAGTAGTTGAAATAGGTCGGGAACGCGCTTTCCCCGCTTTCGGCGCTGATGAAGAAATACCCGCCGCGGTTCTTCGCGGTCGTGACGGCGGCAAGGCCGCTCGTGAAGGGGTGCGCGGACGTGAAGCGGTACTCCGTGAGCTTCACCGGCTGGGGCGGCAGGGGTTCTTCCTCTTTATCGTTATCGTTCTGAGAGGTTTCGTTCTCGCCGGTTTGCCGGGACGCCGGTTCTTCCGAGTCGCCGGACGGAGCCTCAGCGTCCTGTTCCGCTTCGGGCAGGGGTTCGGGCTCCGGCAGGGGTTCGGGTTCCGGCTCCGGCAGGGGCTCCGGCGGGAGCAGGTAGCCGTACAGCCCGGTGGTCCCGTCCCGGTCGAGGGTGATCTCATCCTGATCGGACTTTCCGAATCCGGGCGGATAATCGAAGCGCAGTCCGCGCGTATCGAGCGTCTCGTCGTAATCGGTCATGACAAAGGCTTTCCCGTTGTCGGACAGCCGGAAAAAGAGCTTTTTCCCGTCGTTCGGCCGGACGCGGCAGAAGAGGGGACGGTCCTCGTTGTCCCGCGCGTAGGCGAGCTGATACCGGTCGGGCGCGACGGAGCAGAGCGGCTTGCCGTCGGAGGAACAGATCACGAGCTTGTCCCCCGTGTCGATCAGGAGATAGCCCATATAGCATTCCACCGCCGGCCGGGCCTCTTCCGCACTCACGACCTCGGCGTATTTCTGCTGCGCGATCTCGAGCGTCGTCACGTTGTCCTCGGGCTGGACGACGACCTGCTTTTCCACCGTGCGGACGCTCGCCGAGCGTACCGTGGGGAGCTTGAAATCAAAGACGATCCGACCGAGCGCGCTGGAGCCGGGGACATAGACGTCGTCCGGTCCGAGAAGGGCATATCCCTGCGCGCCGAGCTCGGTGACGGTGCTGATCCGCGTTCTTTGCGCGGGCAGAGCCGAGGCGGAAAAGACCGCCGACAGCGTCACGGGCTTTTGAGCGGCGGGAATCTGTGCCGCGGGCTCGTCCTCGGAGACGGGTTCGGTCTCGGAGGGCATATCCCCGTCGGTTTCCGCCGCGCGGTCCGCCTCGAGAGAATTCATGAGGGAGGTAAACGGATCGGACGGCGTTTCGCGGTCCTCGCCCTCGCGGAGGAAATCGATCTGCTGCCGATAGCGGTCGAGATACCGGTCGAGGAAGGAGAAGTCGAAGTATCCGAAATAGTACAGCAGCACGACAAGAGCTATTCCGAAAACAAGGAGCAGCTCAAGAAGCGCTTTGACGGGTTTTTTGATTTTGCTGAGGCGGTATTTCATAGGGGGTGCTCCGCGGGGTCATTTGTGATATTTTCCGCCCGTATTGATTTCATACGCCCGGTAAAGCTGTTCGAGCAGCATGACGCGGAACAGCTCGTGGGGGAAGGTCATGGCGGAGAGGGACAGACGGAGATCGGCGCGCGCCTTGACCTCCGGGGAGAGGCCGTGGGACGAGCCGATGAGAAAACAGATTTCTCCCGCGCCGGCGGAGAAGGTCCTGTCGAGCCACGCGGCGAAGGCGGGGGAGGTCATGGACTTTCCTTCCACGCACAAGGCGACCGCGGCGGCGCGGGGCGGGATTTCGTCAAGGATGCGCGCGCCCTCCTTCCCGAGCGCCCGCTCGATTTCGGCGGGGGAGGGATCGGCGGGCAGGGGCTCGGGCTTCGGTTCGGCGACGGAGAGGGAGCAGAAGCGGGAGAGCCGCTTCTGATACAGCTCCGCAGACGCGCGCAGCGGAGCCTCCGTGAGCCTGCCCATGGCGATGAGACGGATTTTCTGCATGGATTATTTGAAAAACGTGAGTTCGATATAGCTGATGGACAGCGAGACGATGAGCGGCAGGAGGATATAGATCAGTTTTTTCGCTTTTTCGCGGTTGGCGGGCAGCTTTTCGAGATATTCCCGCTTCTTTTCCTCGGACCAGCGGTCGGGAAGGTCCTCGGGCTCGTAGTCCGGCTTGTTGAACGTATAGCCGTTCAAGACGAAGAACGCGATGATGAGCCCGCCCGCGAGCAGACCGTAGGATACCGTGCCGATCTTGTAGACCCAGACCGCGCCCGTGTGCTCGCCGATCGCGATGATGGCGCGAAGGAGCGCGTAGAACAGCACGAAATTGAGAAAGAGGATCCCGACCTTTTTGAGTATTTCCTTTTTTTTCATGCGCGCCTCCTCTCCGGGCGTTTTATGGGATGCGTCGGACGGGCCGAATAAGGCTTTCCGCACCGGTGCGGGTGCCGCCCGCTTCCGTTCGCGGGATAACCGCGTTTTCTTCCGCGCTCCTTACAGGATCTTCGACGCCCCGTCCCTGCGGACGCTGAGGATGTGGCACGCGCCTTCTCCGAAGACCGCGTTCATCTTTTTCTCGTAGGCCGCGGTGAGTTCGGCGGGGACGAACGCCTGGATCGTGCCCGCGAAGCCGCCGCCGTGCACCCGGCAGACGCCGCCGGTGCCGCGGAGGAATTCCTCGGTCAGGCAGAGCGCGAGGGACAGACCCTGCTCGGAGACGTTTTTCGTCGTATAGACGTTCTGCAGGAAGCGGAAGCTCGAGTTCCCGGACGCCGTGACGCCCGCCTTGAAGCCTTCGAGGTCTCCCGCGCGCAGCGCTTCGACCTGCGCCGCAACCCGTTCGTTTTCGGCGAAGAAGTGGTACGCTCTGAGGATCGCTCTGTCGCCCAGCTTCGCGCGCAGATCGGCCGCTTTTTCCTCCAGCAGCGCGTCGAGGGCCTCCCGCGAGGTCTCGCGCAGGACGGAGACGCCCAGCTCGCGCGCGACGGATTTCATTTCGGCGGGAACGGAGGCGTAATCGTCGGTCAGGTCGGCGTGGTTTCCGCCCGTGTCGACGACGCAGAGGCGGTAGCCCGCCGCCGTGAGGTCGAAGCCGAGCTTTTCGATGACGGGATTCTTCGGGTCGGCGAAGTCGATCGTGATGAAGCCGCCCACCGCGCACGCCGTCTGGTCCATCAGACCGCAGGGCTTGCCGAAATAGACGTTTTCGGAGAACTGTGCCATTTTCGCGATCTCAACGTTCGAGACCTTGCCGTCGTTGTACAGGTGGTTCAGGATATTGCCCACCATGACCTCGAACGCCGCGGACGAGGAAAGCCCGGAGCCCTTGAGCACGTTCGAGGTGGTGTACGCGTCGAAGCCGCCGATCCTGTAGCCGGCGTTGAGGAACGCCTTTTCCATCCCGGCGATGATGGCGGAGGATTTGCCGTAGTCCGCCGGGTTCGGCTGCTCGACCGCGGACGGGGGAACGACGTCCTCCGGGAAGCCCGCGGACTGAATGCGCACCGTGCCGTCCGACGTGGGCTTCACGACGGCGAGGATGTCGAGGTTCACGGACGCCGCGATGACGCGCCCGTGGTTGTGGTCGGTGTGGTTGCCGGAGATCTCGCTGCGCCCGCCGACGGAATAGAGGGAGACGTCGCCGTCGCCGTATTTCGCGAGGAAGGCGTCCGCGGCGTCCGCGTAACGGGTCCTCTGCGCGCTCACCGCCTCGGGGGAGACGGACAGCGCCTCGGTCAGAACGGCGTCGATGCCGCCGGAGAGAATGGTTTGCTTCAGTTCGCAGATCGTCATAATCAGTTCCCTTTCTGTATGTCGGAATGTCGGAAATCATGTTCGGTGATCGGGGGATGGGCGCTGTGCCGCGGATGCGTTAATTTTCATTATATCACAGATTTTTTTCGTTACAAGGAGCAGATTGTAAATAAAATTTGGGACGGCGCGCCTTCCTATTCCGACGTGTCGGCGGAACGGGACGCTGAACCGCCGTCCCCGGCAGGCAGGGGGGCGGAACCGTCTGGAAGCGGGGGTTCGGCATCCTCCGAAGACGGAGATTCAGAATCTTCCGCAGGCAGGGGTTCGGTGCCGCCCGCAGGCAGGGATTCGATATCCTCCGAAGGCGGAGGGGCGGTTTCCCCGTCGGATCCCTCCGCGGCGGGGAAGGGATCGCCGTTTTCATCGACCGCACCGGCGTCGGCCTCGGCGTCGGCGGCGTCCGTGCTGAGAAATTCGAGTTCTTCCGTCAGCTCCTCGTTTTGCAGGGCGCGGCGCTTTGCGGCGCGCTTCACGAAAAAGAGGAACAGAGTGAGGGCGAGCAGGACTGCGGCGGCGATCAGGGCGTAAACGGCAAGCGCTTCGCCGTCCGAGACAAACCGCTTCATGAGGGGCTGCCATACCGGATCAAAGGTCGATTCCGGAAGCCGCAGCCGCCCGAGCAGGGCGGCCCTCTCGGAGGCAAGCAAGGCGGGGGAGAGGCGCAGGAGCAAACCGGAGCCGGCGAGGGCGAAGGCCGATATGGTCAGGGCGGGCAGCAGGCGCAGGCGTCGGGACACGAGGATCAAGAGGATCAGCATGAGCGCGGCGGCGCAGGCGAAGACGAAGGCGCCCGGCTCGATCAGGGGGCGGACGGGGTCGAGAGCCTCGAGGCGTTCCCCGAGCTGCGACGGCTCGAGAAGCCGGTCGAACGCGGCGGCAATCAAGGCGACGGGATCGACAAAATAGCCGAGCACCTGCGCCACGAGCGGATCGAGGCGTTCGAAGACACGCTCTGCCATCGCGTCGGCATCGATCCGGGGCTCCGGTCCGTAATCGAGGAGCCAGCTCCGCAGCTCGAGCAGATGGTCCTCCACCAGCGCGTCGGCGCCCAGCTCGCGCATCAGCTCCTCGAAGCGGTCGTCCTTGAGATCGACCCCGGCGCTTTTTAAGACCCGGTTGAAAAACCCCGGCAAGGTCTCAAATCCGCCGAACCCGTCCGGGATCCGGACTTCCGAGTACCGCGCACCCCGGGCGGCTTCGGAGACAAACTCCTCGGTATAGGTGCGGCGCACGCTCCGGATGCCTGCCGCGCACGCGCCCGTTATGACAAGAAGGACGGCGAGCGCCAGGGTCAGAAGCGCGGACAGGAGCTTCCATGCAGTTTTCATACCGCCTCCGTGGTTTCGAGATGTTTCGGCAGGATCCGCTTTTATTCCATCTTCAATTATAACAAAAAAAGCGCACAATGTCAATGCCGGTTTCGCCCGGCTGAGATTTCTCCGTTGACAGTTTTTTCCGTTTGTGCTATAATCGGGGTATGACGGAGGCCGCAGCGGCCTGCCGATCTTCAAAAAATCAACATCGGAGGAAATCATTATGAAGAAGACTCTCTCTATCCTCCTTGCGCTTCTCTTCACCCTCACCGCGGTCCTCACGGGGTGTTCCGAGAAGCAGGGCGAAACGACTGACGCCGCCGCTCCGACTGGGAGCGCCGAAGCCGCGGTCAGCCCCGGCGAAGAGGCGGAAGATGAAACCGAGTTCGTCGATCCCTTCGCAGGCACCGATCTCGGCGGGCGCGATTTCCGCGTCTACACCTCGGTCGACACGTCCGACGCGACCAACGGCGACGCCTTCATCCGCGGCTCGGGCGAAATCAACGGCGAGGCGGTGAACGACGCCGTCTTCGAGCGCAACGCCTACGTGTCCCAACTTCTGAACGTCAATCTCGCGTTTGAGGAGGCGAACTACTCCTACGGCAACGCCGAGTCGAGCATCAAGAAACTCGTGCAGGCGGGCGACGACCAGTGGGACGTCATGGCAAACGATATCCGCTCCCTCGCGAACCTCTCCCGCGACGGCTACATCCGCAACGTGTACAACTCTACGATCTTCGATCTCACAAAGACCTATTGGTACGCGGACGCCATGCGCGACTGCCAGTTCCTCGAGGGCGGCATGTACCTGCTCATCGGCGACTACTTCACCGACGCGCTCCAATCCACGCACGCGCTCTTTGCGAACGAATCCATGCTGAACAACTACTACGGCGATACCGAATACATCAACGCGATGGTCTTCGACGGCAAATGGACCTTCGACAACATGATCAAAATCGTGGACGAATGCAAGCGCGATCTCAACGGCGACGGCAAGATGACGGACGGCGACCAGTTCGGCTTTATGTGCCTCGGCATGTGGGGCTCGATGGTCCCCTTCGTCATCGGCACGGACATCCAGTTCATCGAGCGCACCGACGGCGGCATCGAATTCTGCTTCAACAACGAGCGCTCCGTGACCATCCTTGAAAAGCTGAACGAGCTCTTCTATCAGGGCGGGGAGGGCACGCAAAACTCCGGCACGCAGACCGCTCCGTCGGCCACGAGCGACGCGGGCGGACTGAGGACGCACTTCGCAAACGGCGAAGCCCTGATCATGGGCTATAACCGCCTCGGCGACCTCGCCAATATGCGCGACATCGAGTTCGGCGTGGGCATCATCCCCTATCCGAAGCTCGACGAGGCCCAGGCGGATTACGTCTCCTCCATGCACGACGTGAGCGAGGTCGGCGCGATCCCCGGGACCCTGCCCGATACGAGCGTTGAGTTCTGCCACACCGTGCTCGAGGTGCTCGCCCGCGAGACCGGCCGCACGGTCATTCCGAAGTATTACGAAGAGGGCCTCAAGGTCAAGTACTCCGACGGGCAGGACGACGCGAAGATGATCGACCTCATCCACGACGCGATCACCGGCCCGTTCCCGGTCGCGTATGACTCCATGCTTTCGAATTTCATGCTCCAGAGCACCTTCTCGTCCCAGCTCCAGAGCCACAGCAACGATTTCGCCTCCGCATACAAGAAGATGGAAAAGGCGGCGAAGAAGATGCTTGATAAGGTCTCGACCTCGTTCGCGAACAACCTTGCGAACGGGAACTGAATTGTGATTTCCGACTGCCGCGCACGCGCTCCCTCACAGGGCTCCGCGCGGCAGTCCTTTGTTTTCACACATCACACGCGATACGCGGCACGCGGCGTACGGCAAAACGGCGCCGCGAGAGAATGACACGGGAGGCGGATATGCTCGAAATCATCGCGCGCGAAGAAGAATGGATCGTCGCCGTCAAGCCCTTCGGCGTCCTGTCCGAGGACAGAGCGGAAGGGGGAGCGGGGGAGGCGGGCATGCCCGCGCTCATCCGGGAAGCTCTCCCTGAGGCGGAGCCGGGACAGCCGTCTCCGGAGGTCCGGCCCGTGCACCGGCTCGACCGCACCACGGAGGGTCTGATGGTGTACGCGCTCACGAAGCGCGCCGCCGCGGAGCTTTCCCGTGCCGTCGCGGACGGAGAATTTCACAAAACCTACCGCGCGTACCTGACCGCCGATCCGGCGCTGCCCCCCTCCGGGGAGATGCGCGACCGGCTCTTCTTCGACCGGAGGCGGGACAAGGCGTTCATCGTTTCCGCGGATAAAGCCCGTCCGGGCGCGAAGGAGGCGATTCTGCGCTACACCCTCGGCGAGCCATTTTTGTGGCGCGGCCAGACGGTTACCCCCGCCGACATCGAGCTTGTCACGGGCCGCACCCACCAGATCCGCGCTCAGTTCGGCGCGCGAAAATCCCCCATCCTCGGAGACGGCAAGTACGGCAGCCGCGTGAATTACAAGGCCCCGTCCCTCTTCTGCACGGCGATCTCCTTTCCGTGGAAGGGCCGGACGAGGTCGTTCAGCCGGCCGGCGGCCGGTCCGCCGGCGGCCGGTCCGCCGGCGGATGGCACACCGGGGACCGGCCCGGCGGGGGACTGAAGCTGAGAAAACTCATAAAAAAGAACGCCCGCGGCACGGCGCGCGGCGGGCGAAACAAACGAAAACCGGGAGGACTCTTTTATGTCGAATCTTTTCAACATTCTTGATTTCGGCGCGGCCGCGGATGGGGAAACCGATTCCACGGCGGCGATCCAGCGAGCGCTCGACGCCGCGGGCGAATGCATGGGCGAGGTGATCGTCCCGCCCGGGGTCTATCTGACCGGGCGGCTGACCATGCGCCCGCAGACGAAGCTCTCGGGCTCGTCCTCGTGGCTGTTCAACGGCTACGGCGGCTCGATTTTCCGCCTCAACACGGACGAGACGGACTGCATGATCGATATCACCGGCGCGTTCGGCGTTCAGATCTCCGGCATGAATCTGGACGGGGGTCGGCGCGGAGAGGGGATCCACGGGGTGAAGCTGTACTGGCCCGTGTACAACGGCGGCGGAAAGGAGGACACCCCGACGATCGACGACTGCCGGATCGGGCATTTCACCGGGGACGGCGTACACCTCGAGCACATCTGGTGCTTTTCCGTACGGCACAGCATGCTCTGCTTCAACGCGCGGGCGGGGCTGTACATCGACGGATGGGACGGGTTCATCCTCGACAACTGGTTCTCCGGCAACGGCGGGGGCGGCATCCTCGGCGGGCCGCTCGCGTGCTCCGTCACGGCGACGGGGAACCGTGTCGAATGGAACCGGGTCGGCGGGTTCGTGATCCCGTGCGGCAATACCATGAACATCACCGGGAATTATTTCGACCGCAGCGGCGGGCCGGCGCTGAAGCTCGGCGCGCCCGGGGGCGGGATGGAATCGGTGACGGTCACGGGGAATCTCATCAACCGCAGCGGCAAGCCCGGGCCGGGACTGGAAACCGAGGAGGAGAATTCCCACGTCCTGATGGAGAAATGCGTCAACGTGACCTTCACGGGCAACACCCTGCGGCGCGGACGGGACGACAACGGGGGCGGCGTGTGGAGCCCGGACATCTCCCTCGTGATCCGGGACTGCGACTACTGCATCTTCGCGAACAACGCGATGCACCACGGCTCCATGAAGGAGACCGTGCGCTGGGACGGAAAAGGAAACTGCCGGTTTGAGGGGAATCTCGGGGAGCCCGTGGGAGAAGAGCCGCCCGAGGCGCCGTGAATTCTCGCCGACGGGCGGGGAAAGGGAAACGGTACGAACGCCGACGTCCCGCATTATCTTTGAGCGCCGGTGAAAAATCTTCTTCTCAACATCCCCTCGCTTACGCAGAAAAACGGGCCGATGTGCCGCTTCGGGCTCATCGGTCCGTTTTCAGTCTTTCAGTCCTTCCTCGTACAGCTCGTTGATTTTCGCCTGCGCCTCCTCGGCGCGGTGCTTCGCCGTGAAGCGGTCCCGCTCCTCGATGATCGCGAGCATCTCGTCGGCGAATTCCTCCGGCGGGACCAGCCCGGCGCGGCTCACGTAGAGGAGCATGCGGCGGGCGAGGTATTCGGTGTTCATTTCGCGGGCGACCCCGAGGGCGAACTCGGCGGGATAACCCTCGCGCACCATCAGGCGGTACAGGGACAGGGACACGTCGGTTTCCATCTTTGCCGCCCCCCTTAAAAAGTAATAGGTAAGAGTGAATAGTGAAGAGGTACGCCCGCCGGGGGCGATCGCAGGTAAGAGGTAAGAGTGAATAGTGAATAGGGCTTACGCACGGGTCTTTTCGGGCTCTTCGGCGGGGGTCGGCTCGGCGCGCAGCTCCGGGTCGAAGCGTCTCAGCGGCAGGTATTTGAAGACCTGCCGGATGTAGTCCGCGTACCGGGGATACTTTTTTGAGGAGATCTTTTCCGCGAGCGTCGAGCTTCCCATGAACAGGAGAACGAGAAGCAGCGGTCCGATCATCGTCCAGTGGAAGACGCCGCGTGTCACGCCGGCGCCGACCGCCGTGAAATACAGACTGAGCCAGACGCCCTGCTCGCCGAGGTAATTCGGATGCCGCATCACGCCCCACGGACCGATGGTGTCAAAGCCGAGATCATACGGCGCGGGCAGATTTTCGAGGGAGCCTTTTTCCGTGAGCAGCGCCTTTTTGGTCCGATGGAACTTCCACTGCACCTCGTCCGACACGGTCTCGAGGACGAGGAAGAAGACGGCGAAGGCGGCGGCGAGCAGATCCCACATCCCGAGCGGCGCGGCGGATTCCATCCCGGCGAGCGCGGGCAGGCAGATCGCGAGGACGAGAAGATTCTGATACGCGGAGATGAAGAAGAGGTTGAACGCCGTCCACGCGAGCCGATGCCGGAAGAAACGCGCGCCGTGCACGATCGACCAGCGGTAATCCTCCTCGCCCGACCAGAATTTCAGGCTGTACGCGCCCTTGCGCGCGAAATTGACCGTCAGCCGGATCCCCCACGCGGTCACGATGAGCGCGAAGAGGACGGGGCGGAGCCGCATTCCGCCGCGCGCGGCGACGATCCACGTATACGCGATCGGAAGCAGGCTCCAGAGCTTGTCCATCTGGGAGAAGTTCTGTGCGAGCTCTCCCACGATGAAGCAGTAAGCGATGCTCGCGACGCAAACGATCAAAAGGACGTTCAGCGTCTGGAGCTGATTCGCGGTCATGGCGAAATCGGCGGTGAAGAGACACGCGGCGACAAGGGTCAGAACGATGAGGGCGCATAAAACGGTTGCGGCGATGTTTTTCATATGCTTTCTCCGATCGACGTGTTTGAGCGGCAGAAAACGCCGCCCGGCGCAAAAACCGACCTTATTATACTTTGTTTTTTCCGTTTTTTCAAGAGGTTTTCGGCATAAAAGAAAATGGGATCGGGGTGGATTCGACGCGCCTCCCGATTGACGCGCCCCGTTTTCCGTGTTATAATAAAGAGCAAACGCAGGACCCGGCGGCGGACCGATCCCGGAAAGCCCTTTTGCCGGGCATCAAGGAGGCAAACCGATGAACTTCACCTTCGACACGAAGCACACCGTGCCCCTTTCCCCCTATGTCTTCGGATACAATCTCGAGCACACCCGGTCCGCCGTGGGCGGCTCGGGCGGGCTGAGCGCGCAGATGCTCCGCAACCGCAAATTCGCGGGAAAGCCCGCGAAAAACAGCGGCGTCGCCGCCGAATGGACGGGCGTGGGCGACCGGGCGTTCTTCCAGACCGGCGGCAGGGCATGCTATACCCGGCATATCGGGTGCGAGCGGATGCGGCGGGGCAACGAGCTGCAGTCCCAGAGCGTACAGAACGTGCACGGAGGTCTCTGCGGCATCGCGCAGGGCGGTCTGTGCCTCAAGGCGGGCGGAACCTACGAAATGCGCTCGGTCACCCTGTGCTCCGTCCCCGTCACGCTCGCGGCGGAGCTGACCGATCGGGACGGCGGGGTCGTCTACGCGCGGCGGGAGCTCTCCCTCGTCCCCGGCGGCTGGCAGACGAGCGAGTTCACGCTCACCTCCTCTGCGTCCGACGGCGAGGCATCGGTCCGCTTCGTTTTCTCCGAGCGGGCGGAGGTGATCTTCGGCGCGCTCTCCATGCTGCCCGCAGGGCATTTTCACGGGATGCGCGCGGACGTTGTGAAGCTGTTCAAGGAGCTCGGACCCGCCGTCATCCGCTGGCCGGGCGGCAATTTCGCGGGAGAATACCGCTGGAAGGACGGTCTGCTGCCCTCCGACATGCGCGGACCGCTGCAGGCGGCGACCGAGATCGAGACGCAGCCCCATTCCCACGGCTACGACTATCACGAAATCTCCACGGACGATTTTGTCGCCCTCTGCCGCGAGGTGGGCGCGGAGCCGTTTCTGACGATCAACCTCGTGTGGAACAGCCCGCAGGACAGCGCGGACTGGGTCGAATACGTGAACGGCTCGCCCGACACGGAATACGGAAAAAAGAGGGCGGAGAACGGTTCTCCCGAACCGTATCGCGTCCGCTTCTGGTCCCTCGGGAACGAAATGGGCTACGGGCACATGGAAGGGCCGATGCGCCCGGAGGATTACGCGGCCCTTGCCGAAGAGCACATTGCCGCCATGCGCGCGGTCGATCCGGAGATCGAGCTCTTCTCCTCCGGTCCCTATCCGAACGACGACTGGGCGGAAAACTCCGCGTCAAAGCTGGCTGATACCGTCCGGTACGTCTCCCTGCATCACTACGCCGGCGCGGCGATGGACTACACGAGCCCGGAAAAGATCGCCGAGACCTATCGCGCCATTGTCTCCGCTTCCGCCGGAGCCCGGAACCACGCCCGGAACATGCGCGCGTGCCTCGACCGACAGGAGAAGGGGAAAACGCTGCTCATTTCCTTCGACGAGTGGAATTTCTGGTACGCTTGGTACCGCCCGTCCTGCGTGGGAGAGGGGATCTTCACGGCGAAGACGCTCCACATGCTGCTTGAGGAATCCGCGCCGCTCGCCATGCCGTTCTGCTGCTATTTCCAGCCGATCGGCGAGGGGGCGATCCTGATCGAGCCGGATTCGGCGCGGCTGAGTGCGAACGGACAGGTCTTTTCCCTGCTGAAGGATCACCGCGGCGGCGCGCTCTGCCCGCTTGCGCCGTGCGGCGCCGACCGTGCGGACGACGGCGATGTGCGTGCGGACGACGGTGAGGTCCTTGCCACCGTGAAGGACGGCGTTCTGACGGTGACGCTCGTGAACGACGCCTATGACGAACCGCGGGAATTCCGGCTCGGCGGATGCGCGGGAGAGGTGACCGACGCCGTGCTGCTTTCTTCGGACGAGGTCACGCCGCACTCGTATTTCACCGCGTCTCCGCTCGAAGTCACGTCGACGTCGGACGGGAGCGGTCTCTGCGCCGTCCTGCCGCCGCACAGCGTGGGGAAGATCACCGTGCGGATGGCGGAATAAAGGCGGATCATTGAAACCGAAGCCAAGCGGCAAGAAGAAAGAGCGCCCGGGTCAAACCGTAAGCGCTCTTTCTTTCTCTCCCCGGAGGAAATCCCGCCGGGCTTTTCCCGCGCCGCCTTCTCCGGGCCGCCGTGTGCATCGGCATGCCCGCCTCTTTTCTCTTCTACGGCTCCCTCGGATTGAGCACGACGAGATCACGCTCCTGCATCCGGTTTGAGACCGCGCCGGTCGCCATCTCCGGCGTGAGCACGTTTCCTGCCTCCTCTTTCGCGCGGACCTTCTCGTTCCACTCCCGGTTGTATGCCGCGCGGTACGCGACGAACTCATCCAGTTCGACCTTATAGTCAAACGTCGGACAGGGATACCCGGTTTCCTCGAGCGCGGCAAGGATATCCCAGTCCTTGTAGTCCTTATACATCCGGTTTTCTTCCTCGTCCGTGATCTCAATCTTGAAATCCAGCGCGTCGAGCGTGCTTTCCATGGAATAGAGGTATTCCGTGCCGTCGATATCCTGGATTTCAAAGAGATACGTCGGGTGATACGCGTAATCCTCCCCGTATTCCCGCCAGTTCAGAAGAAGCCGCAGATCGGCGTCGACGAGCAGATATTCCTCCCCGACCGCCGGACGCGCAAATCCCCACGTATAGTACATCGGCGCGCCGTATGTGTCAAAGAGATAGGCGTCCTGCTCTATGACCTCCCCGCTTTCCTCGTCCCGGAGGACTTCGATGTGATAAACGGTTTTCGGCCAGTCGGTGTCATACACGCTGCGTACGCGTGTCGTGACATATTTCTCGATTTCCGTGATCCGGATGCGGTAGGAGTGCCGATAGGCAAGGCGTTCGACCAGCGTTCCGTTCGGAAACCAGCCGGGATGTTCCGTCAAGCGGTCGATGCTCTTTTTGAAGGGATGGAAGAAATCGACCTGCCTCCCCTTGCCCGTCGTGTCGTCGATGGCGGTCGCCGTACTTTTGGTGTCCTCGCCGAACTCTGGGGACCAGAAGGACTGAAAGCGCAGTTCTTTCGGAATCTCCTTCACCTCATGTCCGTTCCAGCCGATCTCGGGTGATTTTTCCGCGGAGCAGCCGCTGAAAAGAAACAGAGTAAGCATTGCCCAAAGAAAGCAGAAGAATCGTTTCATGTTTGTTCCCCCTTTATTATGCCGTCAGTTCAGCCACTGCGCGGTTGCCATGGTGATTTTTCCAGTCTGCCGGCTGATCCAGCCCATTTCCCAGTTCAGCCGGGGATTGTAGATCCCGCCGTAGAACACGATTTTGTCCTCCCCCTCCTCAGCGAAGGCGATCGCCTGAACATTGAACCCTTCCGCCGGGATCGTCTCAACAAGGCGCATGTCCGCCGTATCGAAAACATCGACGCCGGGGTTGCGCACGACGGGATAGACGAGCGACCCGTCGTTTCGTTCATATACCCCGGCGGCCTGCGGATCGAAATGGTGAAGGTACAGGGTTTGCCCGTCCTCCGAGAGATACCCCCACGCCGTGGTCTGGACCTTCGTTTCCGTCCGCGCGAGGACCTCGCCGGTCCCTCGGTCGACCTTCGCGACGGAATAAAGGGAGTAGGTGTTTGTCCGCTCCTCTTCCGGAATCATCTCATCCCCGTCCCAGGGAGCTGTGACCTCGACGGATTCCCGGCTGTCGAACAGATAGAGGAAATCCCCGTCGATATAGCAGTCCGTGGATTCGCCCGAAACGAAGGTGTGAATAACTTCCCTTGTGTTCCCGTCGGAGAGGGGTTCGGATGTCTTTCCGTTCAGGGAAACGGCGACGAGCGTGCGGTCATACGCGCCGAGCAGGTATAGGGTTTCCGTGTCCGCGCCCGCGAAATACCAGTCGTTGTCCGGCAGATCGAGCGCCTTGACGCGCCCGCCCCTCAGAGACACGGAGCAGACGTGATACGCGCCGCTCTGCTCGCCGTCTTCCTTCTGTTCGTCCTTCATCTGACTGAGAAAATACAGCCGGGAGCCGACAACCATCATCGCACCGATGCTGTTCGGGTATTCGTGCAGTACATACCGCCGCTCTCCGCTCGAAGGAGAAACGGAAATCACATTGTACGCGGATGGGTTGTCATCGGAACGGGCTGCCGCAAGAAGATTTCCTTCTCCGTCCATCGTCATGGCGCCGAAACCCCAGCCGACGTAGGCGCCGCAGGAAGGATCGTTCATGCCGTGGGAGCAGGACGGGTCCGCGCAGAGAGGACCGTATACGCCGTTGTCCACGGACAGGGATGTGATCTGTGTCCCCCCGATCCCGCCGTAGACGCGGTGTCCGTCGAACTGGACGGGTGTGTGGCGCGAGCTGACATAGCCCGTCGCCTGCGAACAGGAACAAAGAAGAAGGACGGCGGCGAGGCAGGCGAGCAGGGCTTTCCGTTTCGTTTTCATAGTTGCCTCCAAGGAGTCGAACTCACGTTCTTTTCTGAATGGATTTTTCTAAAAACCTGTCTGCGATTCGGGAGAGCGGGCTTTGTGCCGGCTGTTCTGTTCTATCTCCCCGCCGCTGCCGCCGTCAGGAAAACGGGGAGCGCGGCAAAGACGCCGATGAGGATCCATCCCTCCCGTCCCGCCGTTATAAGCGGGGTCGCGCGGAACAAGGCCGAAAAATCGAAAAACCGCAGGACGGAGACGCCGAGCGTTCTGAGGATCCCCGGCAGCGCGGTCAAAACGACCGAAAACAGGGCGACGGGGATGGGACCGCGCAAAAGAGCGGACAGGGAACAGACGAGCAGGACGAGAACGATCCCCGCGGCGATCCGCACCGCGGCATACAGCGCGAACGCCTGCCCGACCGATAGGCTGAAGCCGCTGCCGCCGCTGCCGCCGATCGTTCCGAAAATTTCAAGGGAGCGCACGGGAGCGTCCGCCATGGGAAGAGGATATCGGGACAGAGCCGCCCAAAGCTCCGCGCCGATCCAGACCGCGCTCATGACAACCGAAGCAGCGGCGGCAGTCATGTATTTTCGGGAAAACGTTCGCCTCCTGCCGTGCTTTGCCGCGCGCAGAACGGGAGAAAATCCTCCGCCCGCGCCGAACTCGATCCCGAAGGAGGTCATTCCGAAGAGAAGCAGGATCCCGTACAGAAGCCAGTCGCTGTCCCGCGAAAACAGGCGGAGCCAGCCGGTGTCATACACGAACCAGCCCTCTTTTCCCCGTGCCGAAAGGCGGTCCAAATACGTGAGGCGGCTTTCGATTTCCGTGAAGACGTCCCGGCGGCTGTAAACCCTTGCATATTCCTTCAGATATTCCTGATACTCCTCCGCCGAAAGCTCACCGCGGATATAGGCAGCCCGCGTATCGTCAAAACGGCTGAGGATGTCGGCAATGTGCGCCCGTTCCTCGCGGATCGCGGTTCGTTTTTCGTCCGTCACCGGTCCGGCGAGCGTTTCCAAATACTCCTTGTACACCGTCTCACTGAAAGAGAGCGAATTCTTGCCCTCTTCGGCGATCAGGATCCCCTGCGCAAGCATGAGCGTGAGGATCAATAGAACGGTCCTTCCCGCAAAGAAGAGCTTATATGCCTCATATCCGGCGAGGGACAGCGTATGGGACCGGAACGCGGCTCTTTTCGCAGCACGTCCGGGTTTGAGCCCGGTAAGACGGATTCTGGCCGCCCTCTTTTTCTGTCCGGCACAGCGGGACCAGAAGAAAAGGGACACGGCGGCTGAGATAAGAAGCGCGAAGATCGAGACGATGGCGGCGGCATGGGCGGACGGGAGCGGGAACTCAAACAGGCGGACGACCCGGTATTGCCCGAGATACACGCCCGCATTCGCCGTCTTCAAAGCGTTCAGAAGGCTGAGCGGATTCTCGTGACGCGGGAAAGCATACAGCTCGGCGAGGAACATCAGCCCCGCGCCGCCCGCGCCCGTGAGCAGGGAGCGGACGGGAGAGCGAAACCATGTGCAGAGAAATGCCGCGAATCCGGCAAAGAGCATGGCGCCGAGTGTGCGGAACAGCAGAACGAAGAAGAATCCCTCGCAAATCGAGAAAGCAAAGGGACACATCGCAAAGGATCCGATCGTCTGGATCGCGTTTTCCGCTCCGCCGAGCCCGTTTGTCAGCGCGACAATGAGAAGGACTTCGCCGCGGAACAGGACGGAGAGGAAGAGAACCGAAAGCAGAAGCGCGGCAAGCTTCGAGAAAAACACCGGCATTCTGCCCTTTTGGGTTGAACGGAGCAGGGGTACGAACTTCACCGAAAAATCATGAGTGAACAGAAATACAGCTATCACAAGGACCGAGAGAAAAAGAAACGCGCAGTCGAGGTCATACGAGAAGACTTTATCCCAGCCTCGGACGAAATCCCCTGTGAAGGAAACCTCGTTCAGCGCGCGCGAATAGACCAAGATCACGTCTTCCGCATAGCTTCGGAGGAAGCCGGTCTCCCCTCTGCTTTCGTAGTCGACGACCCGCCGCCGCGCGTCCCGGATCACACCCTCGACCTTCTCCCGAAAAGATCGCTCGATCCCGATCCTTGCCATCGCTTCCGCGAGGATCATCCGGTCCGTAAAGCCATTCGGCGCGTAACGGTTCGGGAGCTTCACGGGCTCCGCGTCCGCTGCGGGTGCGGAGAGACCCTGCCGCATCCGCTGTACGGTCAGAATTTCCTGTTCTCTTTGGAAGGCGATGAGGTTTTCATACGCCGCCGTCATGCCTTCTTCATCGGCAAGGAAGAGCTCATATACCTCCTCGAGCGCGTCGGGCGGCAGCTCCCGTTCCTTCACGCTGACCTGACCAAAACAGACGAGAGCGTTCAGAACAAGAAGGGTCAACAGAGCTGCGGCGACGACGCGCTCGTGGAGGAGTTTCTGAAATTCGCAGCGGATCATGAATCCGTCTCCAGAATACGGACCGAACCGTTCTCGACGTCAATGCGCATGATCCCGAATCGACCGTCTGCGTCGCTCTTCATCACCTCGCCGTCGTCGATCGCGCCGTCGCCGTTTACGTCATCATATCGGGTAAAGAGTCCGTAAATATAGTTGTCGACCGCGAGCCAGTGCCGGATCTGCCATGAACCGTAATCTCCCTCGAACGAAAAGACAAGTTCATCGCCCAAGCCGTCATGCGCGCATCGGCGCAGTTCCTTTCCGTACAATTCGACTTCATCCCCGTCATAACCGTCCAGACGGTTCTTTCCGGCAGAGCGGGTCTGTCCGTCCAGATAGTAGATATACCGGCCGGTGAGCGTCCAGTTCGTACACCCTTCTATGATCCGCGCCGCGCTTTCCGCGTCATTCGGATCGGTCATGCGGTACACATCCAGCGTTCCGTCCGCACGTCGATCAAAAAAGATGTCCGTCCCGTCCGTCATGGCGACATTGTCGAATTGGCCCGTCGAGTGCGTGATTTCATCCGTGTTTTCAAGCGTTCTCGAATAGAGCCGGACCCCGTCCGTAAAATAGATGCGTTCGTTCAGGACGAAGAGAAACCGCTCGAACACACCGTCGGCATTGTTTTCGCCGCCGATCACCACCGACTTTTCCGACGCGATGTCCAGCCGGCAGATTTTGAGAATGTATTTGTCGAGCTCCTCGCTGTACACATGATCGCAATAGTATCGGCGCCCGTTATAAAAGAGCTGAAGGGTATAATCCGAGAAGCCTTTTTTGTCATAGGTTTCAAGCACATGGACCTTCCCGCTCTCCGTGTCATAGAAAACGGAATCCTGAATGTCCACCCGATACCGAGGCGTTCCGTCCGGGTTTCGGTAAGTATAGCTCGTCATTCGTTTATAGAAAATCTTTCCGTCGCAGACATAGAACAGCGGAACAATCCCATAAAAGGGACAGTCCGGCGTCGCGTGGTCGCAGAGGGGATCAGGGCATACCGAGGTGATCATGCCCGTCTTTAGGTTCAGCGTCATGAGCGTTTGATCCCGTTTCCCGTTTGATCCGTTCAGGAAATACAGCCGACCGCCGTCATATTGGAGCTGCTTTCCGCCGTCAATACAGTTGTCGGGACAGGGTTTGTCGTCCGCTTCGACGTATTCCCAATCCTCCGGGGCGTACCCGGTCTCTGCTGCCGAAGCGGGCAAAGCGGGCTCATGTTCTCCGCCGCAGGAGCAAAGAACAAAAAAGAGGAAAAACAGCGTCAGGAATAACTTAGGGTTCATTGTCGGCACCTTTCCGTCCGTCCGCAGACGGATCCCGTGAATTTGATCGATCTATGATGGATAACCACCGACGAGCCTGTTTCGTTACATGCACACGAAAACTTTTTTCGCTCTCCCGTCTTCCGGCAAGGCGCAAAAACCGGTGCCAGTGCGCCGGGCAGATGGGGGGCATCTGAGCGGATGGCTGGGCGGCGGATGCTTCCGCGGCGGATGCTTCCGCGGCGGATGCTTCCGCGGGCGGAGAGTCCCGCGGGCGGGAAAAAGCGTTTCGGTTTCCTGTTGGGATCTTTCCGCCTTCTTTATTCCATATAACCCCGCAAAGTGGCAAAACGTTACGTCGGGGCGCAAAAAACCGCCGCGGGTTTTCCATTTTCGGGAAAATCCGCGGCGGAAGGTATTCGGTTTTGCGGTCGCTTATTTCGTCGTTCTCTTGAACTGCGGGCCGTAGTTCGCGCAGGCTCTGTAATCCGCGCCTTCCGGATCGGAGCCGAAGAGGTTCCACGCGGCGGGACGGAAGAGCTTTTCCTCGGGCACGTTGTGCGTCGCGACCGGGATGCGCAGGATGGAGCAGAGCGTGATGAGGTCCGCGCCGATGTGGCCGTAGCTGATCGCGCCGTGGTTGGCTCCCCACGAGTTCATGAGGTCGTAGGCGGAGCGGAACGCGCCCTTGCCGGTGCAGCGGGGCGTGAACCAGGTGCAGGGCCAGGTGTAGTCCGTTCTCTTCCAGAGGATGTCGTTGACTTCGTCGGGCAGGGCGACCGTCCAGCCCTCGGCGATCTGGAGCACGGGACCGAGCCCCTGCACGAGGTCGAGGCGGATCATGGTGGCGGGCATTTCATACTTCGTCACGAAGCGGGAGGAATAGCCGCCCCCGCGGAAGTAACCGAGGTCGGCGGGGTTCCACGTGGTGGCCGCGAGGATCTTGTCCGCGTCCTCCTCGGTGACGTTGAACCACTGCTTCATGAGGTGCTCGCCGGTCTTTTCGCAGACCGCTTCGCCGCAGGCGTCGAGGCACGCCGCGCCGGAGTTGATGAGGTGGATGAAGCCGTCCGCGTCCTTCGAGTGGCCTTCGATCTCGTAGCCGGTCGCTCTCTTCACCGCGGCGCCGGACCAGTAGGTGCGGACGTCGGCGAAGATCTGCGGGCGGTTCGTGAGCAGCTTCATGAAGAGCATGCCGAGGCCGTTCAGCACGTCGTTCTCGGTGGCAAGGATGTAGGGCTCGCGGATGCCGTCCCAGTCGAAGGAGGTGTTGAGCAGCGCTTCCGCGAAGTCGCAGTTCGGATAGAAGTCCGTCCACTGGCGCTGGCCCTGGAAGCCCGCCGCGATGGCGTTGTGACCGACCATTTCCTCTTCGCGGCCGGCGGGGAGGTTCGGGTTGCCGTTCATGAGGTCCTTGATGATGACCATCATCTTCACGACGAATTCCCACTGCTCGTCCTTGACCTCGCGGGTGTTCTGCAGCTCGGCAGGGTTCTTGTCGAAGCCCTCGGTGCATTTCGCCTTCGTCCACGCCATGGCCTTTTCGAATTCGGCCTTGTCGTAGATCTCCTCGGTCATGCGGCGGATGATTTCGACTTCATCCACGGATTCCACGCGCATTCCGAGGTATTCCTCGATGAAGCGGGGATCGATGATGGAGCCGCCGATGCCCATCGTGACGGAACCGATCTGGAGGTAGCTCTTGCCGCGCATGGTGGCGGCGGCGACGGCGGCGCGTCCGAAGCGGAGCAGCTTTTCGCGCACGTCGTCCGGAATGGAGGTGTCGTCCGCATCCTGGACCTCATGTCCGTAAATGCCGAACGCGGGCAGACCCTTCTGGGCGTGGGTGGCGAGAACGGAGGCGAGGTAGACCGCGCCGGGACGCTCCGTGCCGTTGAAGCCCCAGACCGCCTTGATGGTGTTCGGGTCGGTGTCCATGGTTTCGGAGCCGTAGCACCAGCACGGGGTGACGGTGAGCGTGATGTCCACGCCCGCCTTCTTGAACTTGTCCGCGCAGGCGGCGGATTCCGCGACGCGGCCGATGGTGGTGTCCGCGATGACGACCTTCACGGGTTCGCCGTTCGAGTAGCGGAGGTTTTCTTCAAAGAGCTTCGCGGCGGACTTCGCCATGTTCATGGTCTGATCCTCGAGGGATTCGCGCACCTTGAGGGCGCCGCGCCGTCCGTCGATGGTGGGGCGGATGCCGATCACGGGATAATCGCCGATGAGTCTGGATTTTGCCATACCTGAGATTCCTTTCTTCAAGTCAAACTGGATTTCGGTTTCGGCAGAACTGCCTTTATTTGCTGTATCCATTATAGCACGGCGCGGGAGCAAATGCAAGGGAAAAAACACGCTTTTGGGGGAGGAAATGCGCGTTTGCCGCGTCGGTTTTTGGCGATGCGCCGCCGCCCGGGGACCCACGCCGAAGCCGCGCGCCCCCGCTCTCAACCCCGCCGCGGCGCAGGCCTGCGGTCCCTCTCCGCCGTTGTGTCGGAAAAGCGGCGCGGCGGAGCGGGAATTTTCGGCGGAATTGCGGCTTGACATTCCGTCCGGGGAATGATATACTTAAGGAGCATGAATGCCGTTCTTTGCTACTGACGGACTGCGCGGAAACCCGCGCGTGGAGTCCCGGACATGCTCCGGGTCAACCACATGGAACAAAGAATGTATGCCGACCGTCTGGGCGCGGAACTTCGTTGATCCTCGGAAGCTCTGCACCCTTTTGTCTTTTTCGGGAAAGGATTTGAACATGGGCGGATTTTTTGGCGCGGTCAACACGCGCGACGCGATCCACGACGTATTTTTCGGAACCGATTATCACTCCCATCTCGGCACCAAGCGCAGCGGCGTCGCGGCGTGGGATCCCGAGATCGGGCTTCAGCGGGACATTCACAACATCGAGAATTCCCCGTTTCGGACCAAGTTCGAGCACATCTGGGAAGAAATGCGGGGCACCGCCGCTATCGGCTGCATCAGCGATTACGATCCCCAGCCCCTTCTGATCCGCTCCCGCCTCGGCGCATACGCGATCTGCGTCGTCGGCATGGTCTCGAACGCACCCGAGCTCATTCGGGACTATCTCTCGAAAACGGGAGACCACTTCGACGCGATGACCGGGGGCGGCGTCAACTCCACGGAGCTGGTCGCCGCGCTCATCAACCAGCGCACGGACTTCGTGGAAGGCATCCGCTTCGCGCAGGAGAAGATCGAGGGCTCCGCGTGCATCCTCATCCTGCGGGACGACGGCGTGATCGTCGCGGCGCGCGACCGGTACGGGAGGCTGCCCATGCTCGTCGGACGCTCCGAGAGCGGATACTGCGTTTCGTTCGAGTCCTTCGCCTACGAAAAGCTCGGGTACGAATCCGTGCGCGAGCTCGGTCCCGGCGAGATCGTTTCGCTTTCCGCCGATAAAATGGAAGAGCTTTCGCCCCCCGGCGAGACCATGCGCATCTGCTCCTTCCTCTGGACCTATTACGGCTATCCGAACTCCTCCTACGAGGGCGTGAACGTCGAGTGCATGCGCTACCGCAACGGCGAGATCCTCGCGGAGAACGACCGGAAGGCGGGCCTTGACGGGGAGCTCGATTATGTGAGCGGCGTTCCCGATTCGGGCACGCCCCACGCCATCGGCTACGCGAACAATTCCCACGTTCCCTTCGCGCGCCCGTTCATCAAATACACCCCGACCTGGTCCCGCTCCTTCATGCCCACGAGGCAGAACGAGCGCAACACGGTCGCGAAAATGAAGCAGATCCCCGTCACCGAGCTCATCAAGGACAAGAATCTCCTGTTCGTGGACGACTCCATCGTCCGCGGGACCCAGCTCAAGGAGACGGTCGAATTCCTTTACGACAACGGCGCGAAATCGGTGCACATGCGCTCCGCGTGCCCGCCCATCCTCTACGCTTGCAAATATCTGAATTTCTCCCGCTCGAACAGCGAAATGGAGCTGATCGCCCGCAGGACCATCATGGAGCTTGAGGGCGAGGAGGGCTTTAAGCACATCGACGAGTACAGCGACGGCTCGACCGAGCGCGGCAAGAAGCTGCGCCGCCACATCGCCGAAAAGCTCAATTTCGCCTCCCTCGAATTCCAGACCCTCGACGGCGTCGTCCGCGCCATCGGACTGCCGGAGTGCAAGCTCTGCACGTATTGCTGGAACGGGAAGGAATGACCCCTTGCTTTTATAACTCTTTATAAAAGACCGGACCCCCGCGGCGGGATCAAACACATATCAAATGAAAAAATAAGAACTCATCAAGGAGGCAAAAATGGCATATCTTTCCGACATCGAGATCGCCCAGAGCTGTGAGCTGAGCCCCATCACGGAGATCGCGAAAAAGGCGCGCGTGGACGAAAAGTACCTCGAACCCTACGGCAAAAACAAAGCGAAGATCGACCTCTCCCTCCTCGGCGAAACGAAGCGTGAAAACGGAAAGCTCGTCCTTGTGACGGCGATCACCCCCACTCCGGCGGGAGAGGGGAAGACCACCACCACCATCGGGCTGGCGGACGGTCTCAGAAAAATCGGAAAGGAATCCATCGTGGCGCTCCGCGAGCCCTCCCTCGGACCCGTCTTCGGGCTGAAGGGCGGCGCGGCGGGCGGCGGCTACGCGCAGGTCGTCCCGATGGAGGACATCAACCTCCACTTCACGGGCGATTTCCACGCCATCGGCGCGGCGAACAACCTTCTCGCCGCCATGCTGGACAACCACATTCAGCAGGGCAATTCCCTCGGCATCGACGTGAAGAAGATCACGTGGAAGCGCTGCGTGGACATGAACGACCGTCAGCTGAGAAACATCGTGGACGGGCTCGGCGGGCGCGCGAACGGCGTTCCCCGCGAGGACGGCTTCGACATCACGGTCGCGTCCGAGATCATGGCGGTGCTCTGCCTCGCGACCTCCGTGCGCGATCTGAAAGAGCGGCTTTCCCGCATCATTGTGGGCTATACCTATGACGACAAGCCCGTGACGGCGGCGGACCTCAAGGCGGCGGGCGCGATGGCAGCCCTGCTCAAGGACGCTCTGAAACCCAATCTCGTGCAGACCCTCGAGGGGACGCCCGCGTTCGTGCACGGCGGTCCCTTCGCGAACATCGCCCACGGCTGCAACTCCGTCATGGCGACGAAGATGGCGCTGAAGCTGGGCGAATATACCGTCACCGAGGCGGGCTTCGGCGCGGACCTCGGCGCGGAGAAATTCCTCGACATCAAGTGCCGCATGGCGGGACTGACTCCCGACGCGGTGGTCATCGTCGCGACGGTTCGCGCGCTCAAGATGCACGGCGGCAAGGCGAAGACCGAGCTCGCCGGAGAGGACCTCGAAGCGCTCGAAAGAGGCATTCCGAATCTGCTCCGCCATGTCTCGAACATCAAAAACGTGTATCACCTGCCCGCCGTGGTCGCCGTCAACCGCTTCCCGACGGATACGGACGCGGAGATCTCGTTCATCATCGAAAAATGCCGCGCGCTCGGCGTGAACACCGTTCTGTCCACGGTCTGGGCGGACGGCGGCGAGGGCGGCCGCGCGCTTGCCGAAGAGGTCGTGCGCCTCTGCGAGGGCGAAAAGGAGACCTTCACCTTCTCCTATGAGGACGGCATGACGATCTCCGAGAAGATCGGGGCGCTCGTGACGAAGATCTACGGCGGCGCGGGCGTGAACATCCTCCCGGCGGCGAAGAAGCAGATCGAGCAGATCGAATCGCTCGGCTTCGGCTCCTGCCCCATCTGCGTGGCGAAGACGCAGTACTCCCTCAGCGACGATCCTCTGAAGCTCGGCGCGCCCGAAGGCTTCACCGTGACGGTGCGCGGCGCGAAGATCTGCGCGGGCGCGGGCTTCGTCGTGATTTACACCGGCGACATCCTCACGATGCCCGGACTTCCGAAGGTCCCCGCGGCGGAGAAGATCGACGTCGATGACAATGGACGGATCAGTGGGCTGTTCTGATACCGAAAGGCGACAATACAAGCTCCGGCAAGACCCGAAGACGAACGTCACGAACAAAAGCCGCCGCATCTCACGCGCAAAAACGGAGAAATGCGGCGGCCCTTTTGTTGATTCGCTGAACGCCCGGCGGACGGCGTCCGGTGGGCGGTTGTGACGCAAACGGAGGATCGCGGGCGGATGATCCTTGACTTCTCTTCCGTTTTCGTGGTATAATGCAGATACGGTCGGCGCAGCGCGAACCGGATCAAAGACGGAGAAGCCTGCGCCCGGACGGCGACTCGTTTCATCAACACAGGGAGGTTTTCGGATGGAAAAGCTCATCGTATGGTTCCGGTGCATGGGAAGGATGCGGTTCTTCATCCCCGTCGGACTCTTTCTCCTCGCAGCCGGCGTTTTGATCCTTGTCACGTCCCCGAAGGAGTACGCGGAGACGACCGCCGTGGTCACGCGCTGCGAACAGGAGCCCTATGACCCGGAGGAGGGGGAAAGCTATGAGGTCTGGTTCGAATACACGGTCGACGGCAGGAAATACGAAAACTCGTTCGGAGCGAGAGCGAGGGAAATGCGCCCGGGCGAGGAGATGCAGATTTATTACGATCCGGCAAAGCCCGAATCCGTGACGAACTCGAAGCACGGCGGAGTCATCGCCGTCGTCCTGCTCGTCCTCGGCACGGCGGCGCTCGGGTTTGCCTGCTGGCAGGCGACACGGGCATACAAGGAGTTGAAGAGTGAATAGTGAAGAGTGAAGAGAGGTCGGGGCGCGATGCCGCACGGCGGAAGGAGGGCAAAAAGGTGAGCCGCTGCAATGTGATCATGATTTTCAGCCCGGACAAGAGCCGGATGCTGATGTGCAAACGTCTCAGGGAGCCGTTCAAGGGGAAGTTCAACATGGTCGGCGGGCACATCGAACCCGGGGAGAGCGACGACGAGGCGGCGTACCGGGAGCTCTTTGAGGAGACCGGGATCACGAAGGACGACGTGCGCCTCGTGCACGCGATGGATTTCTTCTACCGCTTCGAGGATTTCGAGATGCAGGTGTACGCCGGACGGCTGAAAAGAGAAATCGAGCCGGTCGGGGAGGAAAACCCCCTCTTCTGGCTCGACGTGAAGGAAAACTATTTCGATTATTCCCGATTCGCGGGCAACGGAAGCATCGGGCACCTGCTCATCGAGGTGCTCGAAAGCGGGATCTTGGACGAGGATCCGGGCTCCGCGGCGGCGGGGTGAACGCTCAACGCATGCTCTTCATATCCGCGATCACGGGCGCTTTTTCGACGAAGAACGCCCGTATTTTTTCGGCAGTTTCGGCGTCGGGCCGGACCGTGTACTGCCTGCCGTCCGACTGATAGACGGTCATGGCGAGGGGATCGTCGAAGGTGCGGCCGGACGGGAAGCGCTTCAGCTTTTCTTCGAGCGGCTCGAAGAACGCGGCGAAATCCGCCCAGATCTCGTCGCTGACGATTTTCGTCACGTCCCGCTTCTCCCCCTTTTTCTTTGCGGCGGGGGTTTCGTAGTACCGCGCGATGAAATAATAGGTCCCTTCGTCGAAACGGGTGCACTGGAGGCTTTCTTCGTTCTTTTTGTCGTAGTAGAACACGCCGGAGATCACGGGCGCTTCGTACCAGACGATCTCCCTGCCGATGGGTTCGGCAAGCTCCATGAGAAGGGACATGAGCGTTTGCTCGCGGCGGTCGGAGGTATTGTAATACTGCACCGTTTTGTCCCCGTCCGCGGTGCGCCACGTGAGATACAGCAGCCAGTAATCCCCGCCGTCGAGGATTTCGATATCTTCTCCGTCAAGCAGGGCTTCGTCCTCTCCCGGCGTCTTTTCCGGCACGGGCCTGAGCTCTTCAAAGAGATCGCCCACAATGCGGACGAGATCCCCCCACTGCGCTTCGGTCACGGGGACGTGCTCCTTGCGGGTGATGTCGATGCCGTAATCCTCCTCAGGCCAGTATTCCGCCCACACGATCTCGTCCGGGGTGACCTCGATCCCGAATTCCGAATGGAAATTCATCGATCCCCCGCTCATCTCGAACCGGATACCGACGAGCTCGCCGGGCGGCGTGCCGGGCATGCCGCCGTCATTCGCCGGGTCGGTTTCGACCGCGCCGGCCGTCTCCGGCGCGTTCTGCGGCGCGTCGGTTCCCGGACCCGCCGGATCCTTTCTGCCGAAGCAGCCGGATAAAAAGCTCAAAAGACCAGCCATCAGTATTACCTCCGAGAGTATTGCCGTCAGGATGCGGCGATTTTTCATTTCAGTGAACCTCCCCTCTGTTCGGATCCGCTGTGCGCGGCGGAATGAGTGCCTCCTCCGGCGCGTCCGGGGATTGTGGGCTGCCCGCGAGCCGCCGCACCTCCTCCTCGTCCGAGATGAGATCGAGCGCCGCGGCAAACGCGCCCGCCGTCATGTCGGGGGGCAGACCGAGCTTTTTGGCGAGCCGCCTGCGCGCGTTCGATGCGTCCGGGCCTCCGTTCAGCCCGAGCTCGTAAAGGAGCGCGCGCGTGACGGGGCGTTTTTCTTTTTGTTCGTCCGGACAGCCGCCCCCTTCGGCGGTCAGCTCCGGGTGGGCGGCGGCGAATTTCTCGAAGATCGCAGAGAGGATTTCGTTCGGCACGCCCTCCACGCCGAGCACGCCCGCCTTGGAAGGCGCTTTTTTGCGCGCCTCCTTCCCGGCGATGAGGGGGGTATAGAGATCATGGACCGGCGCGCTGCCGAGCATGCCGCGGAGATGGGACCGGATGAGCCGCCCGCCTCCGTCGCTGTCGCAGAGCAGGATCACGCCGTCCCCGCCGATTTTGCGCAGCAGGGCGCGCTTTTCCTCGTTTTTGAAGATCGCGAAGCCGTCCGTCGTGAAAATGGGCGCGTCGATCACGGACGAGAGCCGCGCCTTGTCGTATTTCCCCTCCACGATAACGGGGATTTTCAGCCGGATGCGGCCGCTCATTTCCGCACCCCGCTCTCCGGACGCCGGATCAGCGCCTGCGCGCAAATCAGCTTTTCGATCTCGGAATACCCGACGGAGCCGGATTTCATGCCGCGGTCCGCCGCGGCGCAGGCCTCCACGGCGGCGGCAAAGCGCTCGGGCGAGCCCTTCGCCGCGGCGCGCCAGCACAGCCCGGCGCGGTAATCGTTGATTTTCATGGCGCGGGCGAAATCCGTCCGGTCCCGCCCGTCGGCGAGAAAGAGGGACGCCGCCGCGAGATCGGTGAAGGTGCGCGTGATCTGGGCGAGCACGAAAACGGGCTCCTCCCGTCTGCGCTTGCGCCCCTCGAGGAAGGCGAGCGCGCCCGCCGCGTCCCCGTCCAAAATGCAGTTCGTGAGGCCGAAGCCGTCGTCCTCGTCCGTGTGGGAAACGCACGCCGCGACGTCCGACAGGGTGACGGTTTTTCGCCCGTCCGACGGGCCCCCGTCCGACGGGGTGACGGTTTTTCCCCCGTCCGACGGGCCCCCGTCCGACGGGTAGGGGGAGACCGCCGCGCCGCTCTCGTACCGCGCCGCCGCGTATGCCGCCGTTTTTTCCACCTCGCCGGAAAGGCGGTACATGCTCCGCCCCGCCTCGGCGATGATGCGCGCGCACACGCCCGGCTCCGGCACGAGGCCGTATTCGGCGAAGTGCCGCTCCATCCATTTGGTCAGCCGTCCCTCGGTCTGATAGGGGAATTCCACGCATTTCATGATCTTCTCGGCGGAGCGCAGAAAGGCGGAGGGCTTTTTCGGTGATCCCGCGTCAAATCCGTCCGCGGACACGCGCAGAACGACGACCGTGTTTTCCCGGTCCTCGGGGGAGAAATCCGAAAAGAGCCCGAGCAGGGCGTCTCTCTCTTTTTCCTTCAGGTTCGCGAGAGTGGCGAAGGAAACCGAGACAAAGGTCTTCGAGCTCATCATCGGCGGGATGAGTACGGCGTCGCGGATCGCGCCGAGGTCGGGTTCTTCGTCCCCGAACGCGAAATCATAGCTGTCAAACGCCGCGAAGTCCCCCACAGTCAGCTTTTTCATGTCCGCGGCGCGGCGGTTTTTGAGGTAATCCTCGTCGCCCCAGAAGAAATAGAAGCCGCGGCAGGCGCCGGCCTTCATTTCGGCGAGCAGTTCGGTATCGTTCATCGGCGGCTTCCTTTCCCGAAAAGTTGCACCGCCGCCGTTGTTTCGTAACAAAAGCGGCGTATAATGGTATCAAAGCGGCGCGGGCACGGATCGCACGGACCGCGCGTTCTGTCAGGGGAGGTTTTTATGGCTGACATCTGTGAATATCTGGATTGGAGAGGGGATCTCACCTTTTCGGCGGCCCCGTTCTGCGAGGTCGACAATCTGATCCTCTCCATGCTGTCCTTCATCGATTTTTCCCCCGCCCTCACGTCCGATCCGACCGGGACTCCCGTGAAGCTGAAGGACTGCCGCGCGGCGATCGACGAGAAATATCCGGACGGGATGTACCTCGGAGAAGTCGTGCCGAAGCAGATCAACCGCCTCTTTCACAAGGCGGCGGAGTCGGTCCGGTTCCGGGACGTGTACGCGACTTGCTTCCGGGATGTGATCCGGGAGGCGGACGTCACGCAGTTCGCGGCGGTGACGTTCGTTCTGCCCGATCCCGATTCCACGGTCTTTGCGGCGTTCCGCGGCACGGACGACACGCTGGTCGGCTGGCGGGAGGATTTTCGGCTGAGCTATTCCCATCCCGTGGAGGCACAGCGGCTCGCCGTGGAATACCTCGCGGACGTCGCCTCCGTCTTCCGCGGCAGGCTGATGACGGGCGGGCACTCGAAGGGGGGCAATCTCGCGGTCTACGCGGCGGCGTTCTCCCCGAAGGAGGTGCGCGGCCGGGTCGCGGCGGCGTACAGCAACGACGGGCCGGGATTTTTGAGCGAGATCATTTCCTCCGAAGAGTTTCGCGAGATCGAGCCGCGGGTCACGACCTTTGTCCCGCAGTCGTCGGTGGTCGGACTCCTGCTCGGTCACAACGACCGGTATCAGGTGATCGAGAGCGGCACGGCGAACGGGCTGATGCAGCACGATCCGTTTTCGTGGAAGGTCTCGGGCCCGTCCTTCGTCCATCTCGACGAGCTGTCCGCGGACGGAAAGCGGCACGACGAGGCGTTTTCCGAATGGCTGGACGGGATTTCCCCCGAGGATCGCCGCTCGTTTACGGACACCTTGTTCACGATCCTCGAGTCGACGGGCGCGAAGACCGTGACCGATCTCGCGAACGACCGAATGGGCAAGATCGCGGCGGCGGTGAAGGCTTACGCGGGACTGGAGAAATCCGCGCGGGACAATTTTGTCCTCTTTCTGCGCCGTCTCGCCGACGCGAACCGGCGGGCGAAGCCGTGATCGCGGAAGGCTCGGAGTTTATGACTGCCTGAGCGGAAGGAACCGCCTCGGCGCGTGCCGAAGGCGGTTTTTCGCTATTCGGTTTTCAGGCTTTTCAGCGTTTTTACCCGCTTTACCTTCTCCGCCTTTTCCGCCTTTTGTTTCGCGACGAGGCTGACGAGGAATTTCGAAAGAGTCTCGGAGGAGTTCGGCTTGGCGATCGAAGCGATGCACTTGCGCATGGCGTCGAGATGAACGTCCGACATCAGGAGCTGGAAGATGCACTCCTCAAGCGGCGCGGTCTTGGTGGCCTCCATGGCGCAGCCGTTGTTGAGCAGGAATTCCGCGTTGCGCTCCTCGTGCCCCGGCAGAGGATCGACAATGATCATGGGCAGGTTTTTCGCGAGGCTTTCGCTTGTCGTCAGCCCGCCCGGTTTCGAGATGATGCAGTCGGACGCGTCCATGAGCAGGCTTACGTAATCGACGAAGCCCGTGACGAGGAGCTTGTGCCGCGGAGTGCCCGCCGCGTAGCGGTCGAGGGCGTCCTTCAGCTCGTCGTTGCGCCCCGCGACGGCGATGATCTGGAAGTCGCGGCTCACCTTGATGGCGTCGATGCTCTTCACGATCGCCTCCATGCCGGCGTATCCCGTGGAGCCGCCCATCACGAGGAAGGTCCGCTTCGACGGATCGAGCCCGAGCTTCTCCCGCGCCTCGGTTCTGTCGACCCGGTCGCGGAACTTCGGGTTGATCGGGATGCCGAAGGGCAGAATCTGCTCGTCCCGGTAGCCCTTCTCGCGCGCCCGGTGGAGCAGGAGCTTGTCCGCCACGACGACGTAATCGTTCGCGACGCAGCTCTCCCAATACGGGTGGAAGGTAAAGTCCGTCAGGACCCCGACGGTGGGCTGACTGATCAGCCCGCGCTTCTTGTTGTCGTTGAGGAGCATGCCCGGGAAGGGGTGCGTGAACAGGATCACGTCGTAATGGTGCGAATTGATATACTTTGTGAACTTCTTGTACAGCATGAGGGAGATGACGGTGATCCAGTCGTAGGTTTCGTAATTGCGCTTTTCAGAGAGCCGGTAACCGACGCGGTACGCCCCCTTCGTCTTTTGCGAGAGGTTCTGACATGTGCCGGATATGAGCTTTCCGAGAAACGGCTGGCCGTAGTCGAAGGTGTCAAGAATGTCCGCGGACACGCCGATCCTTTTCAGGTCGTCGCGGATGGCGCGCGCTGTGGCGTTGTGTCCCTCGCCTGCCGTTACGGAAAGGATGAGAACTTTCATTTCGATGCTCCTGTAGGATGTCAAAAAATGTCAAATTGCAAGCCATTCGGCGAGAATGCTTTCAAACTGTGCGACGGTTGCGGCGCGGTTGAGCCTGTCCCGGAGCGCGGCGGAGCCGCGCAGTCCGCGCAGGAGACAGGCGGCGCGGCCGCGGGATTCCCGGACCCCGACGACTTCTCCGTACGCCGCGGCGGATTCCCGCACGATGCGCAGGATCATGGAGACGATCTCCTCCCGCGCGGGCGGGGAAAACCGCTCTCCGTTTTTCAGCTCCGAAAACAGCCACGGATTGCCGAGCGCGGCGCGTCCGACCGCTGCCCCGACGCATCCGGCGTCGAAGTATCTTCGGGCGGCGGCGGGCGAGTCGACGTCCCCGTTCCCGAAGAGCTTTGGCAGGGGAACCCCCGGGCCGAGTTTCTGCAGGGCGTTCGCGACCGCTTCGGCGACGGAGGGATCGGCACAGGGCGCGTACATCTGCTCCCTCGTCCGGCAGTGCAGGGTGATTTTATCCGCGCCCGCTTCGGCTGCGGTCCTTGCGAAGTCCGGCGCGGTGACGCGGTCCCACCCGGCGCGGAATTTGACACAGAGGGGGACGCCGTGCCGGACGCAGACCGGCTTGACGGCTTCGATGATCCGCGCGGCGAGGGCGGGCGCGTTCATGAGCGCGCATCCGTCGCCGTTGTTTACGATTTTTTTCATGGGACAGCCCATGTTGAGATCGATCCCGACGGGGGGCGCGGCATACCCGCAGCCGGGGTAATCGCCCGAAAGAAGCAGCTCCGCCGCTTCTGCCATGACGCTGGGATCATGTCCGAAGATCTGCAAAACGACCGGGGGCTCGCCCGCTTCGATTTTCGCGAGGCGGGCGGTCTTTTTGTCCCTGTGCGCGAGGGCGACGGCGGAGATCATTTCGCTCACGGCGAAGTCCGCGCCGAGCTCGCCGCAGATGCGGCGGAACACGCTGTCCGAAAAGCCCGCCATCGGCGCGAGCGAGAAGACGGGCGCGCTCATTCGCTCACCTTTTCTTCCCGCGGCCGGTGGAAGAGTTTCAGCGCCATGTATGCCGCGAGATGGGGCAGGGGGGAGAAGACGAGGGAGGAGAGAAACTCCGGAAACGCGGCTTTGGTCAGCGCCGGCCCGAAGCCGATGCCGCCCACGGTTGAAAGCAGAACGAACAGGGTAAAGAAGATATGCGCCGCGCACGCGGCCGCGGTGAACAGCGCGCGCACGAGGAAGGTGTCTCTGAAATAATGAACGGCGAGGATGCCGCAGATATAGCCCGCGGGCATATAGAGCAGCGGGAGCACGAACACGGTCGCCCCGCCGAGGGCTTCGATCACGAAGGCGGCAAACAGCCCGAAGATCGCGCCGAATTTCTCACGCTCCGTCATCGCCACGGCGATCACGAGGGGAAGCATGAGATCCGGAACCGCGCCGAACGGACGGAAGCGCGCGAAAATGGTCGTCTGGAGCAGGGCAAAGAAGATGAGCAGGGAAGCCGCGACGACGGCTTTCAGGATCTTTTCGCCGTCGATGCCCATGCGGATGCGCTTGCCGAGGGATTCGCCCTTGGTTTTGACGAGATCGATTTCCCGCTCGGAAATACCCGCGCCCTTGTCGAACGCGCCGGTTTTCTGTTTCATGCCGATGCTCCTTTCTGCGAGATTTTTGTCCGATACGGCCGCGGTTGATTCAGTCCTTCACGGCGCGCGGTTCGGGGGAGGTGACTCCTTCCACCGCTTCGCGGTCCCCCTCCCTCAAGGAGGGAGGCAGACGAGGCCTTTGCCCATAGGCTCCCTCTTTGAGGGAGCTGCCGCCAAGTGCGACTGCGTCGGCACAGCGGCTGAAGGAGTCGGGGCTGTCTTCCGTATGCGCCTTGCTTCAGAGAGAAGGACTGAAACCCTCCGACCGCTATTCCACCGACAGGTCGAACGAGGTAAGGATCATGACGCGGCTGAGATCGGAATAGTCGGCGGCGCAGCGTACGGTCACGCTCGCGCCCCGCGTGTAGGGGTTGATTTCCACGGACTGCACATACCCGATGATCAGGCCGCGGGGATAGACGCTGCCGTTTCCGCTCGAGAGGATCCGGTCGCCCTCCCGAACGTCGGAGTCGGCGGGGAGGTATTCGAGGCGGAGCAGCCCGTCCGCGGCAAGCTCGAAGGAGCCGCGGCAGACGCCCGTGTCCCCGGTGCGCTCCACATACGCGCCGATGGCGGAATCCGTTTCGACGAGGGTTTCGACGCGGGACCAGCTGTGCCCGACCTCCCGAATGCGCCCGACGATGCCTTCCGAGGTGACGACGGGCATGTTTGCCTCAACGTCCGCGCCGGAGCCGACGTCGAGGGTCAAAAGCTTCGAGTAATTGCCGCTCTCGCGCCCCGTCACGGTCGCCGCGAGCATGTTGAAGTCGGTGTGGACGCGCTTCATTTCGAGGAAGCCCGCCATCCAGGCGTACATTTCCTCGCGCTCCGTGGAGTCGTAGATCTGGGTCTGCAGCTCCGCGACCTGTTCCCTCAAAGCGTTGTTTTCCTCCACGAGCTCGTCGAACTTGTAGAAGTACGCCGCGAAGCCGTCCATCGCTTCCGCCGTATAGCTGAAAATCTTCTGCATGGGCGTGAGCAGTCCCGCCACGGCGTCTTCGAGCAGAAAGGTCGCGCCGATCGCGTGAAAGACCGTCGGCACGATGCAGAGGATCAGCGCGATCACGGTCACGATATAGAAGAATTTCGAACGAAAAAACTGTTTCATGATTTATTTTGTGCGGTAATTGAGGATGCCGCTCATGTCGTTTCCGCTTTCGATGACCCGTCCGATCCCCACGGCGACACTGTCGATGGGCGCCTTCGCGACGACCGTGCGGATGCCCGTCACGCGGGAGATCAAAAGATCGAGTCCGGCAAGCAGCGCGCCGCCGCCCGAGAGCATGATGCCCGTGTCGTAAATGTCGGACGCGAGCTCCGGCGGGGTATTCTCGAGCGTGCTGCGGATGACCTCGACGATCTGTTCGATTTCGCCCGACATGGCCTCGCGCACCTCCGCGGAAGGAATGGTGACGACGGCGGGCAGCCCGGAGAGCAGGTTGCGTCCCCGCACCTCCATTGCGCCGCGGTCGGTCGCCGGATGGGCGCTGCCGATGCGCTTCTTGAGAAGCTCCGCGGTCGTTTCGCCGATCAGGACATTGTATTTGCGCTTGATGTACGCGGTGATCGCCTCGTCCAGCTCCACCCCTGCCGTGCGGAGGGAGCGGGACAGCACGATGCCGCCCAAGGAGAGCACCGCGACCTCGGTCGTGCCGCCTCCGATGTCGATGATCATGGACCCTCGCGCGTCCTCGACTCTCAGGCCGCTGCCGACCGCCGCCGCGATGGGCTCTTCGATCAGGGCGACGGACTGCGCGCCGGCCTCGAGGGTCACGTCCTCCACTGCGCGCTTTTCCACCTCGGTGACACCGTAGGGGATGCAGATGATGACCTTCGGACGGCTGAAAATAGTGCTTCCGGAGACCTTTTTGAAGTAGTGGTGCAGCATGGCGGCGGTGATGTCGAATTCCGCGATGACGCCGTCCTTCAGGGGGCGCATGGCGATGATCGAGCCGGGGGTCTTGCCGAGCATGAGCTTCGCTTCGTTTCCGACGGCGACGACCTTGTGGCTTTTCGCTTCGACCGCGACCACGGACGGCTCGCGGAGCACGATGCCCCTCCCCTTCGCGTAAACGAGGGTGTTGGCGGTGCCGAGATCAATTCCTATACTTTTCATTGTATTCTTATCTGAACCTTTCGGGTGAGTTTCTTCTTGAAGACCGACGGGCGGGGGTGCTGTTTCTGCAGGATGGGAGAATCGTTCCTGACGGATGAGCAGGAACCGGTTTCCCGGCGGACGCGGGATTACCGCGGCAGAATGCCGAATTTCGCGAGCTCGACGGCGACGCGGCAGACGGGCAGACCGACCACGTTGAAATAGTCGCCGCGGATGCCCTCCACGAAAACGCACGCGCCGCTTTGATAGCCGTAAGCGCCCGCCTTGTCGAGCGGGTCCCCGCTTTCGACGTACCGCGCGATCTCAGTGTCGCTCAGCTCGCGGAAGCGGACGGCGGTCTCTTCGGCGAAGGCGGTCTCTTCTCCGCTCTCCGTGTCGCAGATCGAGACCCCGGTGAGAACGGTGTGCTCCCTGCCGGAGAGAAGGCGGAGCATCCGCGCGGCGTCCGCGGGATCCTTCGGTTTCCCGAGCACGCCCTGAGCGCCGCCCGCACAGACGATCGTGTCGGCGGAGAGGACGACAGCGACGTGCGGGGAAAGCTGTTCCCTGAGAGCGCGGTTTTTCAGCCGCGCGAGGGCGATCACACCCTCCTTTTCATGCCCGGGCACAAGAGCGATTTCATGCTCGTCCGCGGGCGCGGTGAGCACGCGGTGGGCGAACCCCGCGAGCGTGAGGATCTCGTGCCGGCGGGGGGAGGCGGAGGCGAGGATCAGTTCTTTTTCATGTGCGCCGTTCTTCATGCCGGTCATTCCTTTTTCAGAATCAGCCGTCCGAGGATCAGGGACAGCGCGATGAACAAAACGGAGGAAACGGTGATTTTCACCGAAATCCCGAACGTGAGCTTGAACAGATGCAAATCGAGGACGAGCGGGCTCTCCGTCCCGAAAAACAGTCCGTAGCCGAGCCATGAAAGGAAGGAAACGCCCGCGGTGAGCTCCGCGACAAGCGCGCCGACCACGACGCCCGCTCCGACGAGAAATATATAGAGCCAGAATTTTGCCGTTTTCATGAGTACCCCTTCCTTATGTTCCCGTATGTCCGAAGCCGCCCGCGCCGCGCTCGGTTTCGCCGAGCTCCGACGTGAGCTCGAACGCCGCCTGCGCGACGGGGAAGAAGCCCATCTGCGCCACACGGTCGCCGGGGTTGACGGTAAAGCGTTCTCTTCCTCCGTTGACGAGGGCGACTTTGATCTCGCCGCGGTAATCGGAGTCGATGACGCCCACGCCGTTGGACAGCGCGACGCCGAATTTCGAAGCGAGCCCGCTGCGCGCGAAAATCAGGGCGACCGCGGAGGGGGATTCCAGCTCGATCGCAAGCCCGGTCGGCACGAGGGTCCGCTCTCCCGGCTCAAGTGTGATCGGCTCGGCGATCGCTGCCCGCAGGTCGCAGCACGCCGCCCCCGGCGTCTGGTAAACCGGGATTTCGGCGAGATCGTTCAGTTTGCGGATTTTTACGCGGAAGGTTTCCATGGATGAGTTCCTTATAAACAATCTGATGATGTAGTATTTGAGGGATTCCTTTTTTGGCCGCGGCAGGGAGTTTACTGGATCCGTCTCCCGACGCCCGTGCCGCCGCTTTTGTAGCGCGCGATCACGTCCGCCATCTCCGCGGCGCTTTCGGTCGTCCACAGGAACCGCAGCGTGGAGGCACCTCTCAGTTCCCCCAGCCGGTCGCCCATCCAGATCGGCACGGCGTTGTAAACCGTGTTCACACAGTCCGCGCCGCCGAGCACGGGGAAGACCTCGCCCAGCCGGTCGGTCAGGGAGCCCCTGCACACCGGCTTATCAAGAGGATCGAGCCCCGCGCGTCTCCCGCCCGCTCCGCGGCAGGACGGATTCGAGTTTTTCAACACGCACCGCGCGAGGGTCATGACGGGGATCCTGCCGTAAACGATGCACGATCCGCCGAGGGAGCGGATCGCTCCGGTCGGCAGCTCCGGGGAGAGCCCGATCTCGGCGCAGCCGAGTTTTTCGTACACTTCGACCGCCGCCCGGTTCGTGATGTTCCCGCGGAGGGAAATGCCGGCTTCCATGCCGTGCCGCCGCGCCGCGCGGATCTGTCCGGGCGTGTGCGCAAGCACGAAGGCGCATCCTTCCCGCTTCAGTTTGCCGAGCAGGCGGTCCGTTTCATCCTCCCCGAGGGGGAAGACCGGGAGGACCGCTCCGATCTCGATCTCGATCGCCGGCGTGGGCGCCAGCGCGGGAGCGGCAAGCCGCGCAAGCCATGCCTTTGCCTTTTTGTAATCCGCGGCGGGCACATCCAGACGCGCGAAGGCGGAGAGGAATTCGAGTTCCTCGGGCTCAGGCCCAGGCTTAGGCTCAGGCGAGTGGACGGCGTCGAACACGCCCTCGGCGCATTCGAGGATCCACGGCGTCTCACCGCGCGTTCCCCGCGGCGCGCCGCCGGGCTTGTCGTTTTCATCCTTTATTATATCCGTTTCACCGGCGGGTCCTTTGGGAACCGCGGCGGAGGCGTTTGTTTCCTTTGTCGGATCGGCACCCCGGAGGTCGGACTGCCCGGCGAGCTGCCCGGCAATCTGCCCGGCAAGCCGAAGGGAAAGCTCCTCGAGCGCCCGGCGGCGCAGATCGTTCAGGCGCGAGGTCGGCATCCAAAGCCCGTCGTCGATCCGAAGGACGGCGTCCTCCCGCCGGAGGGAGAAGCCCGTGCTGCCGCATTTGAGAAGGGATTTCGCGGCGGCTTCCTCATCGAGCGGTTTTCCTGTCGCGGGAGAGGGAATGTCGCCCTCGATCTCGACCGAGACGTCCCCGCACCGCACCGCAAGCCGCGCCGCCTCGCCACAGCGGAGCGTGAGCAGTGCCGAGATGGGTTTTGCCGCCCCTTCTTCCGCCTGTTTTGCCCGCTGCGCGCTCTGTTTTTTTCGCTCGGCGAGTTCCTTCGCGATGCGCTGGGGTGAAAAAGCGGCGAGCGCTTTTTTGTCTTCGCGCGCACCCCGTCCGGCAAGCTTCGCGTATCGCCCGGCGTAATAGCCGTCGGTAAAGCCCCTTGTGAACAGGGATTCGAGCGCGGCAATCTCGCTCTTGTCCGCGGCGCGTCCTTCATCCAACAGACGCCGGTAGATCGACGTCACTCCATACACATAGGACGCCGCCTTGAGCCGCCCTTCGATCTTGAGCGAGCAGACCCCCAGCCCGATGAGGTCGGGGACCCGCCCCGCGAGGCACAGGTCGGCGAGGGACAGCGCGTCCGTTTTGGGCTGGGAGGCGGCCCCCGCCGTTTTCACTTCATACGGCAGACGGCAGGGCTGAGCGCATTCTCCCCGGTTTCCGCTGCGCCCTCCGCAGAAGGAGGACAGCAGGCATTGTCCTGAGCAGGAGACGCAGAGCGCGCCGTGCAGAAAGATTTCGATTTCAATGGGGGAGGCCGCGCAGAGCGCGCGGATCTCTTCCCGGTTCAGCTCGCGCGGCAGAACGAGGCGCTTCAGGCCCAGGTCGTACAGCGCCCTGCAGTCCTCGAGCGATCCCATCGAGGTCTGCGTGCTCGCATGCAGAACGGCGTGGGGATACCGCTTCAGGATTTCCGCGGCGAGACCGAGGTCGGCGATGATTATGGCGTCCGCGCGGGCTTCTTTGTCCGCGCAGCCGAGAATGCAGTCCGCCATCCGAAGCGCGTCGTCGGTTTCGCGGTCGCGCACCCGGGTGTTCATCGTGATGTGCGCCCGCGCGCCCGCCTGATGCGTGAGACGGATCGCGTCGGTGAGGGCGGGACCCTCGAAATTCTTCGCGCGCATCCGGTTCGAGAACAGCGTGCCGCCGAAATACACGGCGTCCGCGCCCGCAGCCAGCGCCGCGCGAAGACTTTCCTCCGATCCCGCGGGGGAGAGAAGCTCGGGAAGCTGTTTTTCCTTCATGAGCGCTCTTTCCGCGCGAGAAGCAGATTCTTCACCGCCTCGAGCTTCTCCTCCGCGCCGCGCCCGTCCGGCTCTTGCGACGCCGTCAGCGCGTCAAGACGCGCGGAGAGCTTTTCATAGTCCGAAAACAGGGCGCGGTATTTCGTCTCCCACGCGCCTCCGTCGGCGCGGCCGGTCTGCTCCGTCCGCTCCGGCTGTTCGCTTCGTTCCGCCCGCTTCGCCCGCTTCGCCTGCTCCGCCTGCTCTGCCAGCTCCCGCTGCAGCTGCGCGCACCGTGCCCGTTCGTTCTTCAGCGCGTCCTCCGTCAGCCGAAGCTGCCGTTCCAGTTCTGTCAGGCTGGTTTCCTGTGTCCGGTCGCGGCTCATGGCTTCGACGGCGCAGAGAATGGCAGCGCTCATCTTGCCTTCCTTGGTCGCCATGCGGGGGCTGCGGCGTCCGAATTCCGCGATGCGCTCGTCCAGTTCCTTTTCGATCGCGCGCACGGTCTCCTCGTCGTCGTCCGTGACGATGCTCATGGTCTGTCCGGCGATCCGGAGCGTGATCCTCTTCTTTTCTTCCATACGCGGTACGCGTCCTCTCCGTCCGAAAATCATCCAGTTTCCATTATAGTATATTTTTTCGAAAAATGAAAGGGGTAAATGTGAATTTCAAAGATTTTCCCGTATTTCTCATGAAAAAGTGCCTTCAAGCGTCCGAGGCCGCCCGCGGACCCGCCTGCCGCCCGGATTGAAATGCCGGAAAATTTCCGAAACCACGGAAAATAACCGAAAAAAAGATAAAAAAGGGGTTGACAAAGGAGAAGGGGTGTGATAGAATAGTCAAGCTGTCACCCCACGGGGGGAGGCGGCGCGCTCATTGAAAATTGAACAACAACGATGTACAAAGACTCCGAAAATTCTTTTGAATTTAAGAAGCTCTTAAAAGTAATTGAGCAAAACGATCACTC
>JAFYBN010000037.1 GCA_017540175.1 Clostridia bacterium
CGCGCAGAACGCCGCGCAGACGCCGCCCCGGGCTGCCGCGCCGCAGAACGCCGCGTACGGACCTGCCGCGCAGTCCCCAACTCGGGCAGCTGCGGCACAGTCCCCGACTCGGGCTTCCGCCGCGCCGCAGAACCCCGCGCACGCGGCCGCCGCGCACGGATCCCCGGCGGAAAATCCCGCCGCCCAGCCCGTGCGGGAGTCCGCCGCCGCGCCGATTTCCGCCGCGGAGACGGGAGGCGCCCGGGAACTCGTCCGCACGGGCGCGCAGCCCGCGCAGAAGCCCGTCGAGCAGAGACGCGCCGAGCCGGTTCCCGAACCGGCGAAATCCTCCGCCCCGGTCAGCAGCCGGATGATGAAGACGAAGGAATCCGAGCTGCACATCTATCCCGTGCCCCGCGCGGTGAAAGGCACCGCGGACAAGAGCGGCGGCAAGAAGAAAAAGAAGGAAAAGACCGGCAGCGACGAGGGCAGCAACACCGTCCTCAGCATCGTCAAGGCGGTTGTCTATATCATCTTCGTTCTCGTGGTGTCCATCGCGCTCTCGATCTTTACCATCTCCGTGGCGAACGACGTTTTCGCGTTCGTCAAGGACGACGAGGCGGTGCAGATCACCATTCCGGAAAACACCACCCTCGACGAGCTTTCCGACATCCTCTATCAAAACGGCGTGATCCGGTATCCGCGCGTGTTCAAGCTCTACTCGGTCGCGAAACACGACGACCAGCTGTATGTTCCTGGCGACTATACCGTATCCCCGATGATGAACTACTCGAGCCTCCTTTCCGAATTCAAGGAAAAGATCGTCATCGACACCGTCACCGTCACCATACCGGAAGGTTATACCACGGACGACATCATCACCCTGTTCGTCGACCGGTACGGCATCGGCACGCGGGAGGGCTTCGAGGATGTGATCCAGAATCACGAATTCGACTTCTGGTTCGTGAAGGAGCTGGAGGAGAACGGCATTCCCGAGGGGCGGATCTACCGCCTCGACGGCTACCTCTTCCCGGACACCTATGAGTTTTACAGCAATTCGAGCGAGCTGACCGTCGTGACGAAGCTTCTGAGACGCTTCGGTCAGATCTTCTCGAAGGAATACCGCTCGGTATCCGCGGAGCTCGGCTTCACGGTCGATCAGATCGTGACGCTCGCCTCCATGGTCGAAAAGGAAGCCGCCGCGCCGTCCGAATTCTTCAAGGTGGCGTCCGTCTTCCTCAACCGTCTCAAGCCCTATTCCGGCTTCCCGCGGCTCGAGAGCGACGCGACCGTGGTTTACGCGATCCAGCACGACACGGGTGAGCGCACAGTCGATCTGTTCTACGAAACCCCCTACAACACCTACCAGCACGAGGGCCTGCCTCCGGGACCGATCGCGAATCCTTCCGCGTCCGCGCTCCTTGCCGCGCTGACCCCGTATGAAACCAATTACTACTATTTCGTTTCCGACAACGGCGAGACCTTCTTCTCCGAAACGAAGGAGGAGCACGATCAGCACATCGACGACATCCGAAAGGATATCCTCGCGCGCATCCAGGCGGAGAACCCGACGCCGGTCATTCTCCCGCCCGAGGAAGGCGCGGAGACGGAGCCCGCTGAGGGAACCGGAGAGGTGAGCGAAGGCGGCGAAACCTCCGCCGGCACCGAACAGACGCCGGCGGGGCTGCCGGCAGGGCCGCCCGAGGGGACTCCGGAGGGGACCGCGGAAAATCCGTCTGATCAGCAGCCGCAGCAGACCTGGACGCCTCCCGCTGAGACGCCTCCCGCTGAGACGCCTCCCGTCGAGCAGCCTGCCGAAGAGCAGCAGACGTGGACGCCTCCCGCCGAGACGCCCGCCGGGGGAGAAGGCGGCGAGAACGCCGGTACCGGAAGCTCCGGATCTGCGCCCGACGAGTGGTTCATCAGCGGCGGCGCAGGTACGCCCGCGGCGGAATGGAGCGCCGGGAATCCGTGATACAGACAAAAGAGGCAAACGCCCGCGAAAACGGTTTGCCTCTTTGTTATGCGGTTCTGCGGTTTCCCGGGGAAAAGCCGCGCGGACCCGGAAGCGCGGATCGGAGCTCACCCCTCCGCCCCCTCCTTCCGGCTCCCGAAAAAACGGAAAAGATGCTTGTTCAGCTCCGCGCCGAGGAAGAAGATGATCATGCAGAAATACAGCCAGAGCATGATGAGGCAGACCGCCGCGAGGCTGCCGTAGATCGCGGACGCGCGCGGGAAATACCGGAGATAGAGCGAATAGAAGAGGGAGAAGACGAGCCACCCCGCGGCGGAAAACAGCGCCCCCGGGATGTGCGCGGGCAGATGCTTCGGCAGGCTCCGGCTCCGCCTTCCGACGGAGAAATATATGAGCGTGAACGCGACGGCGAGCAGGGCGATGAAGACCGGCGTGCCGAAATGCGCCGAGATGTCGGAAAACACGCCGCCGAACAGCGCGGAAAGCCGGTCTCCGAAAATGAAGAGAAGCGACGCGGACGGAATGGCGACGATCATGACCGCGGTCGAAAGCAGGGATTTCAGCCGGTGGGTCAGGATGTTCGCGCTCAGCTCCGCGTCGTAGATCCGCGCGAGTCCCGAACGGACGGCGGCGGTCCCGCGGGAAGCGGACCACAGAGTCGCCGCGGCGTTGAGGGACAAAAGAGAAACGCTCGGCGCGGTGCTGATCTCCTCCGCTATGAGGCGGAGCAGTTCGCCGAGGGCGGCGGAAAAGGGCGGGCTCGGAAAGAGCGCCGCGCGGACGTCCTCCGGAAGCAGATGCCCCGTCAGGGTGATGAGGAGGGACAGAAACGGCACCGCGGACGTGATGAGAAAAAACGAAGTCTGCGCCGCGCTCAGGGAGACGCGGTCTTCTTCGAGCGTTTTCAGGAAACACCCGAACCGGTTTGCCGCGCCCCTCAGCGTTAGGACCTTGGATCTCAAGGCAAATCTCCCCGATGAACATTGCTGCCCGTATTATACGCGGTTTTGAAACAGAAAATCCGTCCGGCCTCCTGCGGGTCGGGCGCGCGAAGGAGTAAAAAAACATGGAAGACAATACGCTGACCGAAATGGCGATGCTCGCGCCGGACTCCGAAGCGGGAGCCGAGCTCGCCGAGGATTTCCGGAGGATCCGTCAGCGGATCGACCGGGTCGTGCGTTCCCCCATCGCCGGGGGCACGCCTCCCGACGGCCCGATCCACGCCGAGGAGCATACCGTTCTGCTGCCTGAGGAATGCGGCGCGGACGACGGGGACACGACGGAGCAGAGCCGGGAGATTTTGCTCGGCGGCAGCGCGCGGTACGAGGAGCCGTATATCACGGTCCCGCGCATCGTAGGAGCATGAAAGGACGACAGGGACCATGGGACATGACATCGTCAGCCTGACGATCGCGGAACTTCAAAAAGGACTCGCGGACCGGGCGTTTTCCGCCGCGGAAGCGGCTGAGGCGTATCTCGGACGCATGGAAGAGAAGGAGCCCGTCGTAAACGCCTATCTCACAAAAACGCCCGCTCTCGCGCGGGAGCAGGCGGCGCGCGCGGACGAGCTCCTCAAAAATGGGGAGCATGCCCCCCTGCTCGGCGTGCCCTATGCCCTAAAGGACAATCTCGCGGTGCGGGGCGTGCGGCTCAGCTGCGCCTCCGCCATGCTCGCGGACTTCGTCCCTGCGTACGACGCGGCGGTTTACGAAAAGCTCTGCGGCGCGGGGGGCGTTCTGCTCGGCAAAACCAATCTGGACGAATTCGCGATGGGCTCCTCCACGGAGCGCTCCATCGCAGGTCCGACGCGCAATCCCCTCGATCCTTCCCGCTCCGCTGGCGGCTCCTCCGGGGGCTCCGCGGCGGCGGTCGCGGCGGGGGAGGCGGCGTTCGCGCTCGGCTCCGACACCGGGGGCTCGGCGCGTCAGCCCGCCGCGTTCTGCGGGCTTGTCGCCATGAAGCCGACCTACGGACTCGTTTCCCGCCGCGGGATGATCGAGCTCGCGTCCTCGCTGGACTGTGTCTGCCCGATCACACGAACGGTGACCGACTGCGCCGCCGTTCTGAACGTTCTTGCAGGGCAGGATCCCGGCGACATGACGACCTTCCCCTCCGGGGAGGATTATCTCTCCGGTCTTGAGAGCGGGGTTCGCGGCATGCGCTTCGGCATCGTCGGAGAGGACATGCTCGACGGGTGCGCGGACGCCGTGAAATCCGCCGTGCGGCGAGCGGCATCTCTGCTCGAAAAGCTCGGCGCGCAGATCGAACAGGTCCGGCTTCCGCTGGAGATGGCGCTCGAGGTCTACCTCGTCGTCGCGTCCGCGGAGGCGTCCTCGAACCTCGCGCGGTTCGACGGCATCCGGTACGGACTCGCGGGAGAAGGGGACAGCGCGCTTCAGATCATGAAATCCTCCCGCACGAAGGGACTGGGCGACGAGGTCAAGCGCCGCATCGTCACGGGCGCGTACGCCCTGTCCTCGACCTGGGGCGGGGGATACTACCGCAAGATCAAAACGGCGCAGCAGACTCTGTGCCGCGAAACGGACGAGATCCTCGCGGGCGTGGACACGGTCCTGCTCCCCACGGCGGCGGGCGCGGCCTTCCCGCTCGGCTCGTGGGCGGAGAACCCGACGGCGCAGTACGTCAGCGATCGCTTCACCACGATCGCCAATCTGACGGGCTCCCCCGCGATCCAGTTCCCGGGCGGCGGGGACGGGGAAATGCCCGTGGGACTGACCCTGATGGGCAGAAAACGCTCGGAATCCGTTCTGCTCCGCGCCGCGTTCGCGCTCGAGGCGGAGCTCTCGGAGACCGTGAGAAAGGAGGCGGGCCGGTATGAGCGGATTTGAGGAAAAATACGAGGCGGTCATCGGGCTCGAGGTCCACGTGGAGCTCAAAACGGGGCGAAAGATCTTCTGCTCCTGCTCGCCGCGCTTCGGGGACGAGCCGAATACCAAGGTCTGTCCCATCTGTCTCGGCATGCCCGGGACGCTTCCCCGATTCTCCGACGAGGCGGCCGCGCTTGCCGTCCGCGCCGGGCTGGCGTTCGGATGCAAGATCAACCGCAAATCGTGGTTCGACCGAAAGAATTATTATTATCCCGACCTTCCGAAGGGCTATCAGATCACGCAGGCGTCCCGCCCGATCTGCGTCGGCGGGGCGGTTCCCATCGAAACCTCCCGCGGCGCGCGCCGGATCGAGCTGACCCGCATCCACATGGAAGAGGACGCCGGGAAGCTCATTCACCGGGGCGGGGAGACCCTGATCGACTACAACCGCGCGGGCGTCCCCCTCATCGAGATCGTGTCCGAGCCCCAGCTGCGCACACCGGAGGAGGCGAAGGCGTATCTCAACGCCCTGCGGCGGACCCTGCGCTACATCGGCGTCTCGGACTGCAAGATGAACGAGGGCTCCCTGCGGTGCGACGTGAACATCTCCGTGCGGCGGCGCGGGGAAGGGGACCTCGGCGTGAAATGCGAGATCAAGAACGTCAACTCCGTGAACTACGTCGGACGCGCCCTCGAAGAGGAGATCATCCGCCAGACGTCCCTGCTCGAGCGCGGGGAGGCCGTCGAGGCGGAGACGAGACGGTTCAACGAGGACACGGGGCACACGGAGAAAATGCGCAAAAAGGAAGCGCAGGTGGATTACCGCTATTTCACCGAGCCGAACCTCCCCGTCATGGTCCTGACCGACGAATGGTTCGACGCCGTGCGCCGCGCCATGCCGCCCCTGCCGGACGACGCCGCGAAAGAGCTCGTGGAAAAACACGGCGTGCGCGGGGAAAACGCAACCCTGCTCACCGATTCCCCGGAGCTGACGGAATATTTCACGCGCTGCATCGAGGCGACGCCGTACCGCGCACAGGGGGAAAACCTCTTCATGAGCGAGCTTTGGGAAAAAGCGGCGGAAGGGGAGGAGCTCCTTTCCCCGCAGGCCTTCGGCGAGATCTGCGCCTTCTTCGGAGAGGGCAGGCTCGTGAGCACCAACGCCCGCCGCCTGATTCGCCTGACGGCGGAAAGCGGGGAAGAGCCGCGGCTCATCGCAGAGCGGGAAAAGCTCTTCAAGCTCTCCGCCGCAGAGACCGCGCCCTATGTGGAGCGGGCGATCGCCTCGTGCGAAAAGGCCGCGGCGGATTTCCTGCGCGGAAAGCGGACGGCGGCGCGGCAGATCCTCGGCGCCGTCATGCGGCTGAGCGAGGGAAGAGCGGACCCGATCGAAGCGGAGGCGCTGCTCATCGAGCGGCTCGAACAGCTTGGGCAGTCCGAACAGTCCGAGGGACCGGATCATCCGGAGCGCCCCGGGCAAGCCTGAACGCCCCGCGCGGTTTGCACGGCCCGTGTGGCCCGAACGCCCCGAACACTCCAAACGACCCGACCGACCCGACCTCTTAAACGGACTCAAAGGCGGGACGGCAGGGGAGGAAAATCCCACGCGCGGCACGCTCCGATCCCGCCGTGCGCCCTCTTGTAAAAGTACCGGATCGGAACGCTATAGATGCCATTAATTACCAAAACTGGAAAACGCCGGAAATTGCGCAAAGCTCCGGCGTTTTTTGCGTTTCCGGGACGGCTGAAACGCGGAAATTGCCCGGAAAAATCAGTGAAAAAAGTTTCTGAAATCTTTCGTGCCCCCTTGATTTTCCAAAACAAATAGAGTATAATGTGTACGGTGGAATAAAATCCCACGAAATGGAACGAAAGGGAGGACAAAGACGCGAAAATGCTGCTCGGAAAGTATTATCATTCGCTCGACGCGAAGAACCGTCTCGTCATCCCTTCGAAGCTCGCGGACGAACTCGACGGCAAGCTGACCATCGCTCCTTCGGTCACGGAGCCCTGCATCCTCCTCTACGGGGAAGAGGCATGGCGCGCCTATTACAACAAGGTGACAAGCCTTCCGGCGTCGATGGTGCACGAAATCGCCCGTTACCTCTTCTCGGGAGCGCAGCAGGTCGTACCGGACGCGCAGAACCGGATCGCCATTCCGACGAACATGATCACCGACGCGAAGATCAAGCATAACATCGTCACGGTCGGGATCGGCGAATACTGCGAAATCTGGGGCGAGGAAGTTTACAACGACATGGGCATCGGCAAGCCGCCCGAAAACATGCTCGAGATCCTGCGCTCGCTCGGACTGTGAGGCGCGCGGATGGAATTCTCCCATGTACCCGTACTGCTTGACGAGGTTCTCTCCGCTCTCGAACCCTCCCGCGGCGGCGTCTACGTGGACTGCACGGCGGGCGGCGGCGGACATTCCTTCGAGATCGCGAAGAGGCTTCTGCCCGGCTCCCGCCTGATCGCGCTGGACCGGGACGACGACGCCCTTGAAGCGTGCACCGCGAGACTCGCGCCGTTTTCCGACCGGGTCACGGTGCTCAAATCCAATTTCCTGAATCTTTCCGCGGCGCTTGAGCTGTGCGGGGCGGACCGGATCGACGGCGCCCTCTGGGACCTTGGCGTCTCCTCCCATCAGCTCGACGACGGCGACCGCGGCTTTTCCTATCAGACCGACGCTCCCCTCGACATGCGCATGGACCGGACGGGGGAGAAAACCGCGTTCGACGTCGTGAACACCTACGGCGAGGATGAGCTTGCGCGCATCCTGAGAGACTACGGCGAGGAACGCTTCGCCGCCCGGATCGCGCACAGAATCTGCGAGGCAAGGGAGCAGGCTCCCATCGAAACCACCCTCGAGCTCGCTGAGATCGCCGCCTCCGCCATCCCGGCGAAGGAAAGGCGGCGCGAGGCGCAGCACCCCGCGCGGCGCACGTTTCAGGCGGTGCGCATCGAGGTCAACGGCGAGCTTGACGCCATCGCCCCGTCTCTTCGGGCGGCGGCGGAGAGAATGAATCCCGGCGGGCGGCTCGCGGTCATCACTTTCCATTCGCTCGAGGACCGCGTCGTGAAGGACGTTTTTCGGGAGCTTTCGACCGGATGCACCTGTCCGCCCGAATTTCCCGTCTGCGTCTGCGGCAAGAAGCCCCTCGTCCGCCTCGTGACGAGGAAGCCCGTTCTGCCGGGCAGTGAAGAACTGAAAATCAATCCGCGATCGCATAGCGCGAAGCTGCGGGTCGCCGAAAAGCTCTGACCGGGGGAAACCCGATCCGGGCGTGAATCAAACGGAAGGAGGAAGCCATGACAAACGGTTTTGAACTTGCGGACAAGCTGAGAGCTGAGTTCAGCGGCCGCGGCGCGGCGGTATCCGGCATCGAGGCGACCTCCACCTCCGAGCTTCTGAAGCGCGCGTCCTCGGGCAGGGACCCGAACGTCAACGTCGCGGAAGAAGCGTTCCGCGAAAACTGGGGCGCGAAGCGCATGAGCACGGGATCCCGTCAGAACAGCTCCGCCTCGCGCGATCCCTCGCGCCCGCGTCCGAGCGACGCCGGGCGGCAGAGGGGGGACCGGGTGAACGAGGAGATCGCGCACAACAACCACATCCCCTACGACCGGCCGCGTCAGAACTCCGATCCGTCCAGACCGGGCATGCGGGCGGCTTCCCGCTCGGCGGCCAAAACAAGCAAAAAGAAGAAAACCGCGCAGCCGAAGGTCCGGGGCAACCGGCGCGTCAAACAGACCGCGCCCCGCGCCGATGAGATCCGCGTCAAGCGGGGACGCTTCCCGTTCGCCGCGATCGCCGTCTGCCTGATCGTGCTCATCTTCGTCTTTTCCGTCGTTCAGAGCTGGGCGCGCGTTTACCAGACGTCCAGCCGCATTTCCAAGCTGAGCAGCGATCTGGACGCGCTGAGCGAAGAAGCGGACCGGCTGAAGCTCAAGCTGGAGGAGAAGAACGACATCCGCAACATCTGGGACATCGCGGTCGGCGACCTCGGAATGACAAAGGAGGACTCCCTGCAGAGACGCTTCGTTTCGATCTCCGACGGCGAACGCATCGAGCTTGTCGAAGCCGAGGAAGAGAACCCGTCTCCCGGCGGCGTTCTGTTCTCCGTTTTCGACGCGCTCGCCGAGCGGTTCCGCTGAACGCGGCGAAACCGTCCCGCCGGGCAGGCAGGAAAGAGCGGAACCTCCCAACAATAGCCACGGGCTGCGAAACAACACGCAAGCCCGTTCCTTTTCAGCATACAGCCCGCGGGATCGGCATAGGATAACCCGGGGAGCGCCGGCGGCCGGATGACCCGGCGAGGGCGGACGGCGGGCTGCCGCCCCACGAGAGAGGGAAGCGCATGAACCGAACTTCAAACCGAATCGACCGCATTACGACGCGCCGCGTGCGCCTGACCTTCGTCGTGTTTCTGCTCGCCGCGATCGTCATTGTCGGCAGGCTGGCAAAGCTGCAGATCGCCGATCACGAATACTACGAGGCAAAGGTGCTCAACCAGCTCACGCGGGACACGAACGTCACCGCGGAGCGCGGCAGCATTCTGGACCGAAACGGCAACGTCCTCGCAACGAACAAGACGGTTTACAACGTCATTCTGTCCCCGCACGACATCACGGAGAGAATGAAGAAGGACGCGGAAAAGAACGCCGACACAAACCCCGACAACAACGTGCTCTATTCCTACGAGGACGTCGATTTCCGAATTTTCTACAACGGCGAAAAGCTCGACGATCTCATCGCGGAAGTCTTGTCCGGCTATCTCCGCACCGACGACCGGGAAGCGCTGCGCGCCAAGATTTACGAGAAGGCGCACAAGACCGACCGCTATTACGAAATGATCGAAAAGAACGTCGAGCAGAACGTCGCCGACAAGCTCGAGACCTTCATCGCGAAGTATAATCTCGGCGACGAGGTGTATTTCGAGGCGTCTTCCAAGCGCTATTACCCCCGCAACGATCTCGCGTCCCACGTCATCGGCTTTACCAACGCCGACGGGGTCGGGGTTTACGGACTCGAGCTGTATTACAACAACGTCCTCGAAGGCACGTCCGGGCGCTACATCCTCGCGCAGGACGCGCAGAACAACGACATGCCGTTCGAGTACGAGCGGTACATCGAGGCGACGAACGGGTACAACATCGTCACCACGCTTGACATGTACATTCAGTACGAGCTGGAAAACCAGCTCGAAAAGACCTATATCGAATCCGGCGCGGCGGCGCGCGTCTGCGGCATCGTGATCGACGTCGACACCGGCGGCGTCCTCGCCATGGCGACCTACCCGTCCTTCAACCTCAACACGCCGAGCGCCCTCGATCCCTATTCCCAGGCGGAGCTCGACGCGATGGAGCTTGAAAAATCCTCCTCCGAATACGCGGCGGCGCGGAACCGGCTCCTGCTCGAGATGTGGACGAACAAATGCGTCACCGAGACCTATGAGCCCGGTTCGACCTTCAAGGTCGTGACCACCTGCATCGCGTTCGACGAAAAGGTCGTCCGGGATACCGATCTCTTTACCTGCACCGGCGGTTACTACGTCGAGGGCTGGCCCGACCCGATCAAATGTGCGGAAACGAGCGGCCACGGAACGGTCACCTTCCGCCGCGGACTCGAGCAGTCCTGCAACCCGACCCTCATGCAGGTCGCGGAGCGCATCGGCAGGGAAAAGTTCTACGAGGGCTTCCTCGCGTTCGGCTACGGCGGGAAAACGGGCATCGACCTCCCCGGCGAGAGCGCCACGATTTACGACAGCTACCGGGATTTCTCAAACGTCGCCCTCGCCGTTTACTCCTTCGGGCAGACGTTCCGCACCACGCCCATCCAGCAGGCGCGCGCCATCACGGCCGTCGCCAACGGCGGGTATCTGCTCACGCCCCATCTCTTGAAGGAGATCGTGGACGACGACGGCAACGTCATCCAGTCCTTTGAGACCGAGGTCGTGCGGCAGATCGTCTCGACCGACACCTGCAATCTCGTGACGGAGATCCTCGAGGAAGGCGTGGATACGGACGGCGCAGCGGCAAACGCCTACGTCAAGGGCTACCGCGTCGCGGCGAAAACCGGCACCTCCGAAAAGCGCGACGAGGTGGACGAATTCGGCGAGAGATCGTACCGAGTCGGCTCCACGGTCGCCTACGCCCCGGCGGACGATCCGAAAATCTCCGCGCTCATCATGGTGGATAAACCGCTCGCGTCCGTGCCTTACGGCGGCGTGGTGGCGGCTCCCTATATCTCAAGCCTCCTCTCCTATGTGCTCCCCTATCTCGGCGTCGAGGCGCAGTACACGGCGGAGGAACTCGCCGCGCTCGACGTCACGCTCCCGAGCTATGTAGGCTCCACCTTGGAAAACGCCGAAGCGGACCTGACCGGACGCGGCGTCCGGTGCGAGCATGAAGGAAGCGGCGGCGTCGTCACGGCGCAGGTGCCGGAGGCCGGACAGAAGATTTCAAGCGATTCGGGTCTTGTCATCCTTTATACGGGCGACGAGGTCCCCACCCCCACCGTTACCGTGCCCGATCTCCTCGGGCTCAGAGCATACAACGCCAACAGCATCGCGGTCGCGGAAGGCCTGAACGTGACCTTCACGGGCGCTACGAACGGCTCGACCGCGACGGTCATCAGCCAGTCCCCCGCGGCGAACACCGTCGTCGCGCGCGGCACGGTCATCGAGATCGGTCTAAGACACATGGACGGCACCGACTGACCGACTCTGCCCGAGCGACTGACCGCCTGAACGATTGACCGACCGAGGCGCACCGGACGCGCCCGTCCCTCCTTCAGAGCCTGAAAAGATGAAGGGCAGGAGGGCGAACAGGATCCGGACGGATTTTCAAACAGACGTGAAAGCAATTCACTTCCGGGAGGAGATCCGTTGAAATCCGAAGAATTGTTCCGCGGCGTCCCCATCGAGGGCAGCCTGCCCGAAGCGGGCTTCGGGCGCGTCGTATCCGATTCGAGGCGAGTGACGCCCGGCTGCCTGTTCTGCTGCATCGCGGGACGGCGGCGCGACGGACACGATTTCGCCGCCGAGGCAATCCGCAGAGGAGCCGCCGCCGTGCTCGCCGAGCATCCGGTGCAGGGCGTGGAGCGGGAAAAGCTGATCCTCACGCCGTCCGTGAGACGGGCGGAATCCCTGCTCTGGCACAACCTGACGGGCCGCGCGGCCGACCGCATGACAAAAATCGCGGTGACCGGCACGGCGGGGAAGACCTCGGTGGTCTTCCTGCTCGCCGCCATGCTGAGAGCCGCGGGGCTCAGCGTCGGCATGATCACGACCCCGCTCGCGTCGGCGGACGGGACCCCGATCCCGCTCGGGGAAAACGGCGGCTCGTCCGTTTCCGATATCCCCGGCGCGATGACGACCCCTGATCCGGAATATTTCTTTTCGGCGGCGAAAACCATGCGCGAGGCGGGATGCTCGTACTTTCTGTACGAGGCGTCGTCCGAATCGCTCGCGCTTTCCAAAACGGCGGCGATCACCCCCGATGCCGCGATCTTTACGAACCTCAGCCCCGAGCACCTCGATTCCCACGGGACGATGGAGAATTACTTCCGCGCGAAGGCGTCCCTGCTGCGCGGCGTACCGTTCGCGGTCGTCAACGAGGACGACGAATGGATGGCTCGACTGCCGGGGCTTTCCCCGGGGACCGAATTCGTCCGCTGCACGGCGCAGGGAGCGAAAGCGGCGGACGCAGCCGCTCTTGAGATCCGTCCGCGCGGCACGCAGGGCATCGGATATACTTATTCTTCAAAAAACGCGGTGTTCCGCATCGAAGCGCCGCTCATCGGACGGTTTTCGGTCTATAATACCATGGAAGCCGCGGCGTGCGCGCTGCATTTCGGTGCGGACGCCATGCGGATCCGGGAGGCGCTCACGGACTTTCGGGGCGTGCCCGGAAGAATGTGTCCCGTCGTCACGGGGGACCGGCGCGCGCCTGCCGTGTTCATCGACTACGCGCACACCCCGGAGGCGCTTCGCGCGTCGCTCGGCACCCTGCGGGAATGCGTAGACCGCGGAGAGTCCGGAGGGCGGTCCAGGGGGCGGGTCATCGTCCTGTTCGGATGCGGCGGGGACCGGGACCGCTCAAAACGGCCCCTCATGGCAAAGGCCGCGCAGGAATTCGCCGACGAGGTGATCGTCACAAGCGACAACCCGCGCACGGAGGACCCGGACGCGATCCTTCGCGACATCCTCGCGGGGATCGACAAAACAAAGCCCTTTCTTGTGATCCCGGACCGCCGGCGCGCCGTACGGCACGCGGTTCTGTGCGCCCGGGATGGGGACGCGGTCCTGCTCGCCGGGAAGGGGCACGAAAAATACGAAATCACGGCGGACGGAAAGCATCCGTTCGACGAGGAAGAAATCGCGCGCCGCGCGCTCACAAAGCTTCGCGAGGCGCACAAGGAACGGGGAGCGGAGCCGGACTGAAACGGCTCGGACACAAATCCGCCGGACCGGAAAAGGTTCGCGCGGGATCCCGGAAAACGAAAACGGATCAAAACGAAATCAACCGGATCAAAAACGGATCAGATAGATATGCCGGACGGCGGGAGAGAAAAATGAGCGTTGAGTTGAAACTGAGAACCTATACGGCATCGCAGATCGCGCGCATCACGGGCGGAGAGCTCCAGCTCTTCGGCGGCGCGGACGGGAACCGGGAAGCGCACGTACTCGCGACGGATTCAAGGGAATGCGGCGAGGGCGTTCTGTTCTGCGGGATCCCCGGCGAGCGCGTGGACGGAAACGATTTTATACCGCAGGCTCTGGAGCTCGGCTCCGACTGTTTTCTCTGCGAACGCGTGCCGGACGCGGCGAAGACTTGCGGAAAGCCGTTCGCGGCGGTCGTCGTAAAGGATACCGTCTCGGCGATCGGGACGCTCGCGGCGGAATACCGCGGGCACACGAAGGCGAAGTTCGTGGCGATCACCGGCTCGGTCGGCAAGACGACGACGAAGGAATTCGTGTACGCGGTCGCCTCCGCGGCGTTCAAGACCCATAAAACGCAGGGCAATTACAACAACCAGCTCGGCATGCCGCTGACCCTCTTCGGCATCGAGCCGGACGACGAGGTGGCGGTGCTCGAAATGGGCATGAGCAACCTCGGCGAGATCGAATATATGTCGAAGATCGCGCGCCCCGACATCGCCGTTGTGACGAACATCGGCACCTCCCACCTCGCCTCCCTCGGCACGCGGGAGAACATCTGCCGCGCGAAAATGGAGATCCGCCTCGGACAGCCGGAAAACGGCATCCTGCTTCTCAACGCGGACGAACCCCTGCTCGTCGCGGAAGCGGAAAAGCTCCCGAAGAAGCCGAAGCTCATGAGCGTTTACAACCATACGGGCGATTTCCGCGCGGTGAACATCCGCCAGAAGACGGACGGAATGGTGTACGATCTCATCTACGCGAACAAGGCGGTCACGAACGTGGAGGTCCCCGCGCTCGGCAAGCACAACGTGTACAATTCCCTCGCCGCCTACGCCGTGGGCGTGCTGCTCGGCATGACCGACGAACAGATCCGGCGGGGACTGAGGTATTTCGTCAGCGCCGACATGCGGCAGAAGATCTACGAGGTCGGCGGCATCACGGTCATCGACGACTGCTACAACGCCTCGCCCGAATCCATGCGCGCCGCGATCGACGTGCTCGTTTCGATGGCGGCAAAGCGCGGCGAGCGCCCCGCGGCGCTGCTCGGCGATATGCTCGAGCTCGGCGATTACTCCCGCCTCATGCACGATCAGGTCGGTCAGTACGCCGCGCAGATGCAGATCCAGAAGCTCTTCTGCTTCGGCATGATGGCGGACATCGTCGCCGAAGCGGCGATCAAGAAGGGCATCCGCGCCGATAACGTCTTCGTGTGTCTCGACACGCGGGACGCGCAGGGCATGGCGGACATGATCCTCGAAGCGCTCGCACCGGGCGACATCCTGCTCGTCAAGGCGTCCCGCGCCGTCGCCGCCGAGCGCGTGATCGAGTGCATGAAAAAAAGAAAGAACAAAAAGAGAACGCGCAGACAGAACTGAGCCGCGGTTCCCGGAACGTAATCGGATCAAAGGAAGTTAAAACGATATGGACAAGAGCATTCTCGCCGTCGCCGCCCTCGCAGTCGTCTTTCTCGCGACGGTCCTCATTCTGAAAAAGCTGATTCCGATCTTAAAGAGCCGGAAGATGGGTCAGAAGATCCTTGAGATCGGTCCCCGCTGGCACAAGAGCAAGGAGGGCACGCCCACCATGGGCGGCATCGCCTTCATCATCCCGGCGGTGACGGTCGGCATCCTCGCGTGCGTGTACATCGCGCTGACGGACGGCGTGCGCGCGAGCCTTCCCCTTGTCTTCACGCTCGGCCTCGGTTTGGCGGGCGGGCTGATCGGGTGCGTGGACGATCTCGCGAAGCTCAGAAAAAAACAGAACGAGGGTTTGACCGCGCCGCAGAAATTCGTGCTTCAGGTCCTCGCGGCAGGGCTCTACCTGCTCGGCATGGGACTCGTGCTCGGCGCCGAGACCGCGGTCTACATCCCCTTTGTCGGCAAAACGCTTGAACTCGGCATCTTCTATTGGGTCTTCGCCGTCTTCATGATCACGGGCATCATGAACAGCGTCAATCTGACCGACGGCATCGACGGACTGTGCTCGAGCGTGACCCTGCTCGGCGGCGTCTTCTTCGCCGTCGCGGCGTTCCTGCTCGGCGGCGTCGAGCCGGACGGCGGGCTTCTCACCCTCGGCGCGCTCCTTGTGGGTGGGTGCGCCGGCTTTCTCGTTTACAATTTCTACCCGGCACGGGTCTTCATGGGCGATACCGGTTCGCTCTTCCTCGGCGGGCTTGTGATCGGCGGCGTATTCATGATGAAGAACCCGCTGATCGTCCTCGTCTTCGGCTTCTGGTACGTGCTCGAAACGGTATCGGTGATCCTGCAGGTCGGCTTCTTCAAGCTGACCCACGGAAAGCGGCTCTTCAAGATGAGCCCGATCCACCATCACTTCGAGAAATGCGGCTGGTCGGAGATCAAAATCGTCGCGGTCGCGTCGGCGGTCACCGCCGTCCTCGCGACGGTCGCCCTGCTGTTCGGCGTGAACTGAGCGCGAATCGCCGGGACCCCCCAAAACGAACGAATAAAACCGGACGAAGGAGGCGCGCGTGAACAACGGCACTGACAACAGAACAAGCCGGGCGCGCCGCAGCCCGGATGCGGTGAACCGGGGCACCCCGGTGATCCGCGACGATACGGCTGAGCGGATCGCGAACCGCGGGCGGCGGAATCAGGCATCCGCTTCACGCACTTCTGCGGAGCGGGCGGATTACGCGAGTCAGCCGACCGAATACATCCAGACCGCGCAGCGCGGCGAACCGACGCGCGCGCGTCAGACCTCTCAGGCACCGAACCGGACTGCCGCGGGAAACGGAGACCGGAACGGCGCATCCCGTCCGAACGCCGCGCCTGCTCAAAACGGCATGGTCCGACAGATCGGCGCCGTGAGGGATCCGGACCGCCGGATCGGGAACGCACAGCGGCGCATGACGCCCGTGCAGAGACCCGAAAGCCGCACCCCCGCCGCGCGGGACGGACTCGCGCCGCAGACGCGGGAAGAAAAACGGCTCGTCCGCGAGCAGAAAAGAGCGGACCGCCTCGAGCGGTTCACGGAAAACCACCTTGAAAAATGGGACCGTCAGGAAAAGGCGGAGAGCCGCTGGCAGAAGGACATCGTCCGGGTCAAAAGCGGCGTCGACAGGCCCCTCTTGATCCTCGCGATCATCCTGCTCGCGCTCGGCTCGGTCATGGTCATGAGCGCGAGTTACCCGACAGCGGTGCGCAAAAACCTGAGCGTCATGTATTTCGCGTGGCGGCAGATCATCTTCCTCGGCATGGGCGCGGCGGCAATGTTCGGCGGATACATCATCCCCTACGAGGGACCGCGCTTCCGCAGGGTCTTTCCCATCATCGCCTACGTCCTGTCCGCGATCCTGCTCATCGTCGTGATTTTCGCCGGTATCTCCGAGGGCGAGGCGCAGCGCTGGATCCTCGTTCCCGGCGTCGGCTTTACCGTTCAGCCGTCCGAAATGATGAAGCTCGCGATCGTGATGGTGCTCGCGCTGTACGCGGACCGGTTCCGCAAGCAGCGGGAGGATGCGACGAGCCTCGGCGGGAAGTATCTCTATAACGTCCTGTTTCCCACGTTCATTCTCGGCTTCTCCTGCCTGCTCGTGCTCGTCGGAAGGCATCTGTCCGGGACCATGATCGTCGGCGCGATCGGCTTCTTTCTCGTCGCGCTGATGACCGACCGCAAGACCCCCGTGTGGTGGGTGTTCGTCACTGTCGGCGTCCTGCTCGCCGTGGCGGCGGCGGTCTACATCATCGCGGTACCCTACGCCACGACGCGCTTCATGAGCATCATCAATCCCGGCGCGGACCTGCGCAACGACTCCTGGCAGTCGACGCAGAGTCTGTACGCCGTCGGCTCCGGGGGACTGTTCGGCGTGGGCATCGGCGAGAGCCGGCAGAAATACAGCTATCTCGCGGCGTCGCACACGGACTTCATCTTCGCCATCTGGTGCGAGGAGTTCGGCTTCATCGGCGCGATCGCCCTCATCCTTCTCTTTCTCGCGTTCCTGTGGCGCGGCTACCGCGTCGCGGCGAGGGCGCGGGACACCTTCACCATGCTGACGGCCTACGGCATCACGACGCATTTTGCCATTCAGATGATCGGGCATATGCTCGTCGATACGACCTATCTGAACACGGGCATCTCCCTTCCGTTCTTCTCCTACGGCGGCTCGTCCCTGATCGTGCAGATGTTCGAGGTCGGGATCCTTCTCCGCATCTCAAAGCACTTCTACAAGAAAAAATCCGAGCTCGAGCGCGACGAACTCCGCCGCAATGCCGGGCTTGACTGAGCGAATCAAAAATCTTCCGAAACGAGGCGAACCATGCGCGTACTGATGACCGGGGGCGGTACGGGAGGACATGTGAATCCCGCGCTCGCCATCGCCCATACCATTGAACTGAACGATCCCGATGCCGTCATCGCCTATGTGGGCACGAAGAAGGGCATCGAAAACAAGCTCGTGCCGAAGGCGGGCTATCCGCTTTACTACGTGGAGGTCCAGGGCATGCGGCGCTCGCTGTCCCCGTCCAATCTGCGGGCGGCATACCTCGCGCTGACGTCTCCCCGCAAGGCGAGGACGATCATCGAGGAGTTCAAGCCCGATCTCGTGGTTGGCACGGGCGGGTACGTCTCCTGGCCGGTCGTCAAGGCGGCGGCGGACATGGGCATTCCCACCGCGCTGCACGAATCGAACGCCATTGCCGGGATCGCGGTCAAGATGCTGCAGAAGCACGTCGACCGCATCTATCTGAATTTCGAGAAGACGGGCGAGACGCTGAGCTGCGACCGCGAAAAGCTCCTGAAGGTGGGCAATCCCGTGCTCGGCGGCTTCAACGCCATGACGCGGGAGGAAGCGCGGCGCGCGCTCGGCATCGACGACAAATACCGCTACGTGCTCCTGTCCTACGCGGGGAGCATGGGCGCGGAAAAGGTCAACGACGCGATCCTCTCCGTCATGAAGGAGTTTACCTCGAAGCACCCCGAGGTGCGCCACATCCACGCCACGGGCGCCATCGAATGGGAACTCTGCTCGACGCAGTTTAAGGAAGCGGGGCTCGACCGGTGCGAAAACATCGAGCTCGTCGAATACATCTACGACATGCCGACGAAAATGGCGGCCGCCGATCTCACCGTGAACCGCGCGGGCGCGATGACGGTCTCCGAGCTGGCTGTCACGGGGAAATGCGCGATTTTCATTCCGTCCCCGAACGTCGCCGAGAACCACCAGTATAAAAACGCGAAGGTCCTCTATGACGCGGGCGCGGCAGGCCTCTTTGAGGAAAAGGAACTGACCGACGGCGCGAAACCGCTGGTCGCGGAGGTCAGCCGCCTGCTCTCCCCCGAGGGGGACGCCGAGCGGGCGCAGCGGAGCGAAAAGATCCGCGCGTTCGCCGTACCGGATTCGAACAAACTGATCTACGAAGACCTCGTCCGTCTCGTGGAAGAGAAGAAAAAGAAAGCGTGACCGCACCGAAATCCGACTAAGGAGGTTCCCATGGAGGAAGACAGAATCTATTACGTGTATGACCGCGTCTGCACCAAGGAAGTCAAGCAGACGGAGATCCTGCGCGAATACGGGGACATCCAGATTCGGGCGGAGAATCCGTCGCGCGACCGTCTGTATCACAGCGAGTTCGCCGAAGCGCAGCGCAGGCGCGCGGCGCAGGCGAGAAAGAACGCCCCGAGCCGTCCGGGATACACCGGCTCAAACGGCTCCGGCAGCGCGGGCGGCGCGGGATCCGAGCGGCACGCCGGCGGCCGCCGCGCGGGCGGCGCCTCGAAGGCGAACGTCGGCGCGAGTCACGCGTACACCTACCGCCCCGGCGCGCCGGAGGGCGGCGAGGCTGCACAGGAAGAGGGAAGGGGCCGCTTCGAGTGGTTCCGCAAGCTCTTCGAAACCCTGGAGGAAAAAGGCGAGGAGGACGTGACCGCGGCGAAAAAAGCGGCGATCGCGCTCAGAAAGATCAAGGAATACCGCCATATCATCGTCACCGTGCTCCTGCTCCTTCTGGTCACGGCGTTTGCCGCGTTCGCGGTCTATAAGCTCTTTTTCGTGATCAAGGACGTCTCCGTGACCGGAAACGAACTGTATGACGAGGAAGAGATCCTCGCGGCGTCCGCGATCCGCACGGGGGACAACCTCTATTCCTTCCGGGCTTCCGGCGCGGAAAGCCGGATCACCTTCCTCTGTCCCTACGTGAAGAGCGCGGAGGTGAGCCGGACGGTTCCCGACAAGGTTTCCATCGCCGTGACGGAGGACGAGGCGGTCTTTCGCGTGAACGTCTGGGGCGATACGGTCCTTCTGTCCGCAGGCCTCAGAGTGCTCGAGGTCCGCGGCGGCGAAGAGACGAAAGAGACGCCCGAAGGCCAGCCCGACGGCCTGCCTGCGGGCCTGATCGAGCTGATCCTGCCCGCGGTGGACAAGTCCGTGGCGGGACGCGTGCTCTCGTTCTCCGAGGAACGCTCCGAAAGATACATCCGCACCGTGCTCTCCGCCGTGCTCGCTTCCGATCTCTGCAGAGAGGGCATGCTCGATCAGATCGATCTGACCGACGAATACAAGATCACGATGAAGGCGTGCGGAAAGTACAGCCTCAAATGCGGCGACGAAAAGGACATGGAACGCAAGCTGAAATTCGGCTACGCGACCCTCACCTCGTCCGATTTTGACGCGGGACTCTGCGCGAGCATCGACCTCAGCGTCGCGGGAGAGGCGAGCATCCTGTACGATTACACCTCGCAGGGCAGCTGAGCGGCCTCCTTTTTCGCGCGGATTCGTTGAAAAGGAACGCGAATCGTGAAAACGGACCGTAAATTTGCGATTTTTTTGTGATTTTTTTTCGAAACCTATTGAAATGACGGCAATTTTCGTGTATGATATAATGTAAGGTAGTATAGGAATCACAGTATGCCAAAATTCGCACAGGGAGGGCACTTCGATATGCCATATGAATTTGATGATACCAATTATGAGAGCGGCGTAAATATAAAAGTAATCGGCGTCGGCGGAGGCGGCAACAACGCGGTCAACCGCATGACGGGCGATCCGGTGAACGGCGTGGAATTCATCGCCATCAACACCGATATGCAGGCGCTCCATAAATCCAACGCGACGACGAAGATCGTGATCGGCGAGAAAATCACCAAGGGTCACGGCGCGGGCTCCAATCCCGACATCGGCGCGAAGGCGGCTGAGGAAAGCGAAGAGGCCATCACCGCGGCGATCGAAGGCGCGGACATGGTCTTTGTCACCACGGGCATGGGCGGCGGCACCGGCACGGGCGCGGCTCCCGTCGTGGCGCGCATCGCGAAGAGCCTCGGCATCCTTACGGTCGGCATCGTCACCAAGCCCTTCGGATTTGAAGGCAAGCGGAGAATGGATCAGGCGGAGATCGGCATCGAAAAGCTCAAGGATTACGTCGATTCTCTGATCATCATTCCGAACGAGAAGCTGCTTTCCATCGGCGAGAAGATCACCCTGATGAACGCGTTCCAGATCGCGGACGACGTGCTCAACCACGGCGTGCGCTCCATCTCCCGCCTCATCAACGAGCCGCAGTACATCAACCTCGACTTCGCGGACGTCACCTCCGTCATGCAGGACGCGGGCTACGCGCACATGGGCATCGGCGAGGCGTCCGGCAAGGACAAGGCGACCGAAGCGGCGAAGGCGGCGATCTCCAGCCCCCTGCTCGAAACCACGATCACCGGTGCGACCGGCGTGCTCATCAGCATCACGGCGTCCCCGGACATCGCGCTCGACGACATCAACATCGCGTCCGAGCTCATCCGTTCCGAAGCGGCGGAAGACGCGAACATCATCTGGGGCGCGGGCTTTGACGACTCCCTCGAGGACACCATGCGCGTCACCATCATCGCGACCGGCTTCCAGAACAAGAGCGAAATGGACAAGACCTTCCAGAAGAAGGATCCCATCCGTCCCGTCGCTTCCGGCAAGATCGTGAACGGCGTGAAGGATACCCACATCGCGGACGGCACGGTGAAGAAGCCTCCGGTCAAGAGACCGCAGCCGGAAGAAAAGCCGGGCGATGACGCCCCGATCTCCGACGAGGACTTCAACGAGATTCTGAAGATGCTCAACGCCGGCAAGAATCAGAACAATGGCGGCGGCCAGAGATATTGATCGAATCGGACAATTTGCGGGAGGAGCTTTCCGGGCGGGAAGCTCCTCCCTGTGTGTTTGTGCGGGCTCCCCTTCTTTTTTTGTTGTCCGCGCCTAAAAAAACGCGGCGCGGACTCCCGGATTTTCTCCATCCGGGCGGAGGAAATTTTCGCAAAAACTGTTGATTCCCGCAAGGAAATGTGGTATATTATCTTAGTATGCAAAAAATATCAAAAGCAGGAGAGAAACCATGACTTACAACAAGAAATCCGTAGAAGACGTCAACGTAGCCGGCAAGAAAGTCCTTGTCCGCTGCGACTTCAACGTCCCGCTGAAGGACGGCGTCATCACCGACGAAAACCGCATCACCGGCGCGCTCCCGACGATCAACTACCTCCGTGGCCACGGCGCGAAGGTCATCCTCTGCTCCCACCTCGGCAGACCGAAGGGCGAATTCAACATGAAGTATTCTCTCGCGCCCGTGGCGAAGCGGCTCTCCGAACGCCTCGGCGTCGAGGTCCCGCTTGCCGCCGACGTCATCGGCGAGGACGCGCAGGCGAAGGCCGCCGCTCTGAAGGACGGCGACGTGATGCTCATCGAAAACGTCCGCTTCCATAAGGAAGAGGAAAAGAACGACCCCGAATTCGCGAAGAAGCTCGCCGCGCTGGCGGGCGACGACGGCATTTTCGTCAACGACGCGTTCGGCACCGCGCACAGAGCGCACGCTTCCACGGCGGGCGTCGCCGACTACCTCCCGGCGGTCTGCGGCTACCTGATCCAGAAGGAAATCTCCGTCATGGGCAAGGCGCTCGAGGACCCGGCCCGTCCGTTCGTGGCGATCCTCGGCGGCGCGAAGGTCTCCGATAAGATCGGCGTCATCAACAACCTCATCGAAAAGGTCGACACCCTCATCATCGGCGGCGCGATGGCGTACACCTTCTTCCGCGCGCTCGGCAGCACCACCGGCTCCTCCCTCTGCGAAGAGGACAAGCTCGATCTCGCGACCGAACTGATGGCCAAGGCGAGAGCGAAGGGCGTCGCGTTCATTCTCCCCGTCGACAACGTCATCGGCAGAGAATACAAGGAAGACACCACCTTCATGCGCATTTACTCCGACTCCATTCCGGACGGCTGGATGGGTCTTGACATCGGCGAAAAGACGCAGGAACTCTACGCGAAGACCATCATCGGCGCCGGCACGGTCGTTTGGAACGGCCCGATGGGCGTTTCCGAATGGGAGAACTTCTCCTCCGGTACCCGCGCGGTCGCGAAGGCGGTCGCGGAAAGCGGCGCGGTCTCCATCATCGGCGGCGGCGACTCCGCGGCGGCGGTCGAGCAGCTCGGCTACGCGGACAAGATGACCCACATTTCCACGGGCGGCGGCGCGTCGCTCGAATTCCTCGAAGGCCTCGAACTTCCCGGCATCGCCTGCCTCGAAGACAAGGAATAAGCGCGGGGAACGCTGAAACCAGAACTGACCCGGCGGGGGACGGCAAAGCGGCCGTCCTCCGCTGACTCATGATTGCAGATTATATAAGGAGAGATGGAAATGAAAAAAGAATCCCGCAAGGTCATTATCGCCGGCAACTGGAAAATGAACAAGACCCCCTCCGAAACGAAGGTCGCCGTGGCTGAGACCGCAAAGCTCACCTCCGGCAAGTGCGGCTGCGAGGTCGTCCTCTGCGTTCCGTTCGTCGACATCGCGGCGGCGACGGAAGCGGCGAAGGGCACGAACGTCAAGATCGGCGCGCAGAACGTCCACTTCAAAGCGAGCGGCGCGTACACCGGCGAGATTTCCGCCGCCATGCTCTGCGAATGCGGCGTGGAATATGTCATCGTCGGCCATTCCGAGAGACGGCAGTATTTCGGCGAAACGGACGAGACCGTCAACCTGAGGACCCGCGCCGCGCTGGACGCCGGGCTGAAGGTCATCCTCTGCCTCGGTGAAGTGCTCGAGCAGCGTCAGGCGGGCATCACGGAAGAGATCGTTTCGATGCAGACCAAGCTCGATCTCGCCGGCATCCCCGCGGAGCAGATGAAGAACGTCGTCATCGCCTATGAGCCCGTCTGGGCGATCGGCACCGGACTCACCGCCACGCCGGAGCAGGCGGAGGAAGTCTGCGCCATGATCCGTAAGGTCGTCGCCGGACTTTATACACCCGAGATTGCCGAGGCGCTCACCATCCAGTACGGCGGCAGCATGAACGACGGCAACGCCGCGGAGCTGCTCGCGAAGCTTGACGTGGACGGCGGCCTCATCGGCGGCGCGTCCCTCGTGCCCGAGAAGTTCGCGAAGATCGTCGACGCCGCGCAGGCATAAGCGCACAGGGTGCGAGACAAACAGAAAACGAACAGGACGGACTGCGGTCGTCGGGAAGGGAGCGATCCCCCGAAGACCGCGGTTCTATTTTTTGGGCTTCAAAGCGGACGAGGGAATGAGCCGCTCGGGGCATGAAATCGGTGAAAGTCCCGCACAGCCCGAAAATAACGGTTGAATTCGTTTCACGAATGTGCTATAATATTCGGGAATCCGGACGAAATGAAGGTTTTCCGGAAGGAGGGAGCGCGCATGGTCGAGTTCGCGAAAGTCATATCGCTGGTATGGCCGCAGTGGCAGGTAGAGAAGCTGCTCGGGAAAGGTTCGTACGGAAGAGTGTATCAGGTCGTGCGCAGGGAGCAAGGCGCCGAGACGCGATCCGCGGTCAAGATCATCTCCGTGCCGCCGGATCCCGCCGAGGCGGATAACCTTCGCGCGAAGGGAATGAAAGAGGATGAGATCGTCGGATATTACCGGAAAATCGCTACGGATTTCGGTAAGGAGATCGAAATGCTCCGTGCGGTTCAGGCCTCTCCTCACGTCGTCGGTCTGGAGGATTACAAAGTTGTTCAGTCCCGCAGCGCGGCAATGTGGTTCATCCTGATACGGATGGAGCTTCTGACCCCGTTCCAGCAGTACGCGGCGGAGCATCCCCTGCCGGAGCGGGAGGTGATCCGGCTGGGGATCGAAATGTGCGAAGCGCTGGAGGGCTGCCACGCGAAGAACATCATCCACCGCGACATCAAGCCGCAGAATATCTTCGCGGACAAAAACGGCTCCTTCAAGCTCGGGGATTTCGGCATCGCCCGCCGCATGGAGGGCATGACGGTTGTCATGCCGCAGAAGGGGACCTTCGGATATATGGCCCCCGAGGTCGCCGCGGGACGGAAATACAACAAGAAAGCGGATATTTGCTCGCTCGGACTGGTCATGTATCAGCTGGCGAATGGTGGAAAGGCGCCGTTCATCCTGACGGCGGAGGATCAGCACGATCCGATCAGGCGGGACGAAGCCATGCGCCGCAGGCTGTCGGGAGAAAGGCTGCCCGCGCCATCAGCGGCGTCTCCGGAGCTCGCAAGAATTATTCTGAAGGCATGCGAATACGACCCGGAAAAGCGGATCGAAAGCGCCGCGGAGCTGAAAAGCGCTCTTCTGCGGCTTGCGGATCAAAAAAAAATCGCCGGGAACAGCTCGGGCGCTTTGGCAGTGGGAGCTGTTTCTGCGGATGTTTCGCTCCGGGAAGCCGAAAAAGTGCGCAAGCCCAGCGAAACCGCCGGGGGAGCGCGCGACGGTGCCGGACCGGATGGGGCGAACCCCTCCGCACGGGCGTGGAAGAAAGGGGGCAAGCTCCCTTATATCGCGGTGTTCGCGGCGCTCGCCGTCGTTCTGATCGGCGGTCTGATCGCGGTGATCGCGAATCTGCCGCCGCGCCGACACGCCAGGGCTGAAGAATTCCCGGTTGAAACAAGGGCGGACCGGGACGCCCCGAAGCCCGCGAACCAAGCCGGGGCGGAAACGGAAGCACCCGAAACCGCTCCGCCGGAAACCGAGCCGCAGGAGACCGAGCCGCCGGAGACCGCGGTTGGGGAAGCGCCGAAGCACGATGCGCAGGATGAAGTCCCGCCCGTCCCGGTACCTCCGGACGGTGTTCAGTTCCTGCGGGTGAAGGCCAGCGGTCAGTGTGGGGATTCTCTGTTCTGGATACTGATGGCGGATCCGTTGGACGACGAGACCGATGAGCTCATCATATATGGAACGGGAAGAATGTGGGATTATCAAAATTTGTATTCCACAGGGGTCAGTTATTTGCTTATAGGGAGTCCGTGGTATTTGAGTTTAGAGCGAAACACCAGAGTGACATTTGAAGACGGAATCACGCATATCGGAAACAACGCGTTTAATTTCAGCTCTAGTCTTATCGGAATTACTCTTGTCGGAGAACTTGTGATCCCGGACAGCGTGACGACGATCGGAGATCGTGCGTTTAGCGGCTGCAGCGGCTTCGACAGCCTGACGATATCTCCCAGCGTGACGACGATCGGAGAATGGGCGTTTTCCGAATGCAGCGGCTTCACCGGCAGCCTGACGATCCCGGACGGGGTGACGTCGATCGGAAACGACGCGTTTTCCCGCTGCAACGGCTTCACGGGCAGTCTGACGATCCCGGACAGCGTGACGACGATCGGAGATTATGCATTTTCCGGCTGCAGCGGCTTCACGGGCGGCGTGACGATCGGGAACGGTTTGGAGTCGATCGGAGTTACTGTGTTCGGTAGTCCGGGATTGACTTCGATCGAGGTTTCGCAAGGGAACAAGAATTTCATTTCCTATCACGGGGTACTGTACACCGCGGACGGCAAAACACTTGTTGAATGTCTTGGCGGCATGACGGTGTTTCCCGAGTACCATCCATTGTGTGAGATCATCGGAGATCATGCGTTTTACGATTGCGACGGATTCACGGGCAGTCTGGCGATCCCGAACAGTGTGACGACGATCGGAAATCACGCGTTTTCCGGCTGCAGCGGCTTCACCGGCAGCCTGACGATATCTCCCAGCGTGACGACGATCGGAAATCACGCGTTTTCCGGCTGCAGCGGCTTCGACAGCCTGACGATATCTCCCAGCGTGACGACGATCGGAGAATGGGCGTTTTCCGAATGCAGCGGCTTCACCGGCAGCCTGACGATATCTCCCAGCGTGACGACGATCGGAGAATGGGCGTTTGTCGGCTGCGATGGCTTCACCGGCAGCCTGACGATCCCGAACAGCGTGAGGACGATCGAAGATCATGCATTTTCCGGCTGCAGAGGCTTCACGGGCAGTGTGACGATCGGGAACGGTTTGGAGGCGATCGGAATTTCTGTGTTCCCGGATTATTGTCCGGGAGTGACCTCGATCGAGGTTTCGCAAGGAAACAAGAATTTCATTTCCTATAACGGGGTACTGTATACCGCGGACGGCAAAATACTTGTTGAATGTCCTGCCGGCATGACGGTGTTTCCCGAGTGTCATCCATTATGTGAGATCATCAGAGATTCTGCGTTTGTCGGCTGCAGCAGCTTCACCGGCAGCCTGACGATCCCGAACAGTGTGACGACGATCGGAGAATCGGCGTTTTCCGGCTGCAGCGGCTTCACCGGCAGCCTGACGATATCTCCCAGCGTGACGACGATCGGAGATTTTGCGTTTTACGACTGCAGCGGCTTCACCGGCAGCCTGACGATCCCGGACAGCGTGACGTCGATCGGATGGAGGGCGTTTTCCGACTGCAGCGGCTTCACGGGCAGCCTGACGATCCCGGCGAGCGTGACGTCGATCGGGGCTTGGGCATTCGAAGACTGCAGCGGCTTCACCGGCACCCTGACGATCGAAAACAGCGATGCGGATATTGCGGACAGCGCCTTCTACCGCTGCAATTTCTCGAATTATCCGTAATCTCTCCCGCGCGGCGCGTCCCTCGTGCCCGAGAAGTTCGCGAAGATCGTCGACGCGGCGCAGGGCTGAGCCCGAAGGGCGTGTGTCGAACAAAAAACGCAACAGGACGGACTGCGGTCATCGGGAAGGGAGCGATCCCCCGAAGACCGCGGTCCTCTTTTTTGCCGCGAAAAGGATGCGGAATGCGCCCCACAGGCGTGGAAACGCCGACGGCACGGCATGGATCGGAAATCCGGAAAAGAAAAGTTGAATTCGCTTTGCGGGTGTGCTATAATAAGAACCGGAACAAAACACAGGTTTTTCGAAAGGGGGAAGCGCACATGGACGAGCTCGCAAAAGTCATATCGACGGTATGGCCGCAGTGGCAGGTGGAGAAGATGCTCGGGAGAGGTTCGTACGGCAGAGTGTATCAGGTCGTGCGCAGGGAGCAAGGCGCCGAGACGCGATCCGCGGTCAAGATCATCTCCGTGCCGCCGGATCCCGGCGAGACGTATACCCTTCGCTCGGAGGGAATGAGCGAGGATGAGATCTCCGACTATTACAGGAAAACCGCCATGGATTTCGGCAAGGAGATCGAAATGCTCCGGGCGGTTCAGGATACGCCCCACGTCGTCGGGCTGGAGGATTACAAGGTGGTTCAGTCCCGGGGCGCGGCAATGTGGTTCATCCTGATACGGATGGAGCTTCTGACCCCGTTCCAGCAGTACGTGGCGGAGCATCCCCTCCCGGAGCGGGAGGTGATCCGGCTGGGGATCGAAATGTGCGAGGCGCTGGAGGGGTGCCACGCGAAGAACATCATCCACCGCGATATCAAGCCGCAGAATATTTTCGCGGACAAAAACGGCTCCTTCAAGCTCGGGGATTTCGGCATCGCCCGCCGCATGGAGGGCGTAACGGTGACCATGTCCCAGAAGGGGACCTTCGGATATATGGCCCCCGAGGTCGCCATGGGACGGAAATACAACAAGAAAGCGGATATCTGCTCGCTCGGACTGGTCATGTATCAGCTGGCGAACGGGGGTAAGGCGCCGTTCATCCTGACGGCGGAGGATCAGCACAATCCGCTCACGCGGGACGAAGCCATGCGCCGCAGGCTGTCGGGAGAAAGGCTGCCCGCGCCCTCAGCGGTGTCGCCGGAGCTCGCGAAGATCATTTTGAAGGCGTGCGAATACGACCCGGAAAAGCGGACCGAAAGCTCCGCGGAGCTGAAGAGCGCTCTCTTGCGGCTCGCGGAAAAGAAAAAAACCGCCGTGACGGGCGGGGAACGAAAGGAATCCGCCGGGAACAGCAAGGGCGCTTCGACGGCGGGCGCTGTTTCTGCCGAAGCTTCGCTCCGGGAAGCCGAAAAAGTGCGCAAGCACAGCGAAACCGCCGGGGGAGCGCGCGATGCTGCCGGACCGGATGGGGCGAACCCCTCCGCACAGGCGCGGAAGAAAGGGGGCAAGCTCCCTTATATCGCGGTGTTCGCGGCGCTCGCCGTCGTTCTGATCGGCGGTCTGATCGCGGTGATCGTAAATCTGCCGCCGCGCCGACACGCCAGGGCTGAAGAATTCCCGGCTGAAACAAGAGCGGACCGGGACGCCGCGGAGCCCGCGGACAAGACCGGAACGGAAACGGAAGCGACGGAGACCGAATCGCCGGAGACCGAAGCGCCCGAATCCGACAAGGCGGAAACTGTTTCCGACAAGCCGAAGCCCGTTGCAATATTTGAAATTGATCCGGAGCCTGAGGGGCTGGAAGTTGAGCCGACGGAGCCTGAGGGGCGGGAAGTTGAGCCGACGGAGCCCGAGGGGCGGGAAGTTGAGCCGACGGAGCCCGAGGGGCGGGAAGTTGAGCCGACGGAGCCCGGGAGGCAGGAAGTCGATCCGGAGCCCGAGGGGCCGGAAGTTGAGCCGACGGAGCTCGGGAGGCAGGAGGTCGATCCGGAGCCCGTGGGGACCGAGGGGACGGCGCCCACGAGGCTGGAAACCGAGCCGGAGCCCGATGTGCCGGATGACGAACCGCCCGTCTCGGATACTCCGGACGATGAAGAACCTGCCGCGAACTACAGCGGGGAACCCGTCGCTCAGATCGCGATCAAGCCGGTGAAGGCCGGCGGTCCGTGCGGGGATTCTCTGTACTGGAAACTGTTGTCGGACCCGTCGGACGACGGGATCGATGAGATCGTCATATACGGAACGGGAAGAATGTGGGATTATGACGCGATCACGACGGATGACGGCTTTCAAACCAACGCCCCTTGGAAGGAGCATTTGGAGCGAAACACCGAGGTGACACTTGAAAGCGGAATCACGTATATCGGAAATTACGCGTTTTATTACTGCCCAAATCTTGTCGGAGAACTTGTGATCCCGGACAGCGTGACGTCGATCGGGGAGGGCGCGTTTATCTATTGCAGCGGTTTCACGGGCAGCCTGACGATTCCGGACAGCGTGACGGAGATCGAACATCACGCGTTTACATGGTGCAGCGGCTTCACGGGCAGCCTGACGATCGGCGGCGGCACAAAATCGATCGGCGACTGGGCTTTCGCCGGCACCGGCTTCAGAGGCGGTCTGACCATCGGCCGCAGCGTGGTGAGAATCGGGGAGTACGCGTTCGCCAGCAGCCGTTTCACCGGCAGCCTGACGATCCCGGCCAGCGTGACGAGCGTCGGGAATCAGGCGTTCTCCGGGTGCGGCGACTTCACCGGCACCCTGACGATCAAAAACAGCGAAACGGATATTGCGGACAACGCCTTCGACTATTGCAATTTCTCGAATTATCCGTGATCTCTCGGCCGCGGCGCGTTCAGCCGCCGCAGATCCGGATGCCCGCCGCGCTTCTGAACGGCCGCCGTCCCGGGAACGGGACGAGCGATGCCCCGGCAAGTGAAACATGCCCGGCAAGTAAACATGCCCGGCAAGGAAAACCTGCCTCGGCAGGAAAACCTCCGCCCGCCCTTCAAAAGGGGAAGGCGGAGGTTTTTCGCGCCGATCCTTCCCGTTTCTCCGTTTTTTACAAGACCTGCAGTCTTCTTTTGTGCACAACGCCGGAGTTGCCGACGGGGCAGATTTTGCGCCGAAAAACGACCGTACCCCTTGCATTTCCGGGCTTTTTGTCGTATAATAAAAGAAAGGGGGGTGAGCCGCCGCTTGACGTCGTTTGTGCTGAAAATCATCGCCGCGATCTCGATGCTGCTCGATCACGCGGGGCTCATTTTGTACCCCGCTTCGGACGCGCTGAGGATCGCCGGGCGCCTCGCTTTTCCCATTTACGCGTACTGCATCGCCGAGGGCTTCCGCTATACGAGGAACCGGCTGAAATACTTTCTGCGCATCTTCCTCCTCGGCGTGCTCTGCCAGATCGTCTATACGATCGCGGAGGGCAGGCTCTACCTCGGCACGCTCATCACCTATTCGATCTCCATCCTCCTGCTCGCCGCCGCGGACTCTGTGAAAAAGGCGACGAAAGGCGAAAAAAGCGGCTTCGCGGTCCTTTCGGAAAAGCTTTTGAAGCGCGAGATGACAAGCAGCTTCGACCGGTTTTTCTCCACGTCCGTTTTCGCGGCGCTTTTGTTCCTCGTTTTCTTCCTCACAACGCGGGTCACGGTGGATTACGGCTTCTTCGGCGTGCTGCTTCCCGTGTGCGCGGGATTCTTTGAGGACAGGGGCCAGCGACTTGTGATGTTCTCCGCCGGACTTCTCGCCCTGTGCATCCATTCGGTGGATTTTCCGATCGAATGGTACGCCCTCGCCGCCCTGCCGCTGCTCTTTCTGTACAACGGCAAGCCGGGCAGGGTGAGACTCAAGTATTTCTTCTATATCTTCTACCCGGCGCATCTCGTCATTCTGTACGGGATCTCCCTTCTCAGGTGAAACTATGATCCGCTTTCTCTTTTTCGATCTCGACGGCACGCTGACCGATCCGTACGAGGGCATCACGAACTCGATTTTGTACGCCCTCGGAAAAATGGGCCGGGAGCCCGTGCCACGCGAAAGCCTGCGGCGCTTCATCGGTCCCCCTCTCATTCCCTCGTTTGAGGAATTCCTCGGAATGACCGGGGAAGAGGCGAGACGCGCCGTCACCCTCTACCGCGAATACTACGCCGTGGACGGGCTTTTCGAGAACCGGGTCTACGACGGCATGGCGGACGCTCTCAGGACACTGCGGGACGAAGGTTATTCCCTGTCCCTCGCCACCTCGAAGCCGGAGCCCTTTGCCGCCCGCATCCTCGAGCGGTTTTCGCTTGATCGGTACTTTGACGAAATCTGCGGCGCGTCCATGGACGAGAGCCGCGTGAAAAAAGGGGACGTCATCCGCTGTCTGCTCGGGCGTCTCTCGGAGAAGAACGGAGCGGACGAAAAAGAGATCGCCGCGCGCGCCGCGATGATCGGCGACCGGAGGCACGACGCCGAAGGAGCCGCCGAATGCGCGATCCGGACGGTCGGAGCCCTGTGGGGATACGGGAGTGCGGACGAGCTGAGAGAGGCGGGATGCGCCGCCCTCGCAGCCTCCCCCGCCGATCTGCCCGCCGCGTTCATCGCATTGGGCTGAGCCGCAGGAATCGCCGCCCGCGAATCGCCGCGAATCGCTGCGAATCACCGCGATTCGCAGCACTGCCGGAAGAAGCTGAACGACTGAATCTATGCCGGACCGCATTGACGTTCGGATCAAGGAGGTTTTACGCATGAAAAAGACCGCATTCCCGTTCGCCGTATGCCTGCTTTTCTGCGCGACGCTTTTCATGGCGGTCTCATGCGGAAAACCGCAGCCGGATCCCCCGTCCGAGGACGTGGGCGTCGCCCGGCTGGTCACGACCGAATACCCCTATGAGGCGGTCTATACGCCCTATCTGACCGACGCGCAGGGCGAACGCGCGCCCGAGGTGGGGATCATCACGTCCCGCACCGAGCTGATCCGCTTCGTATCGCTGTACGAAAACAGCTATGATTTCACCGACAGCACGCGCTCGATGTGTTATTACGACGCCGTGACCCGGTATGACGAACAGTATTTCGAGACGCAGTCGCTTGTGGTCGTCGTGCTGACGGCAAAGAGTCCGTCGACGGAGTATAAGTCCGAGGGCATCGGAAAGACCGATACGGGATACGACGTCCGCATCCGCGCGTCCACTCCCGCGAGCGCCATCCCCGGAGAGACGGACTGGCATATTTTCATCGAAGTCCCGAACGGCAGCCTTTTCCTGCTCGAGCCCGAAAACATCCGCGTTCGCGTGGTGGAGAGCAAGAGTTACTGAGGAAGCCTACCGACCGAAAACGGTTCATCGTACGCTTCACATTACCCCGAGCTGCACGTTGAGAGGACGCTGAACCAGTTGTATAGTTGTATTAAAGTTTCTTACCGCACAGCCTGCTGTGCAGGGCTTCATTTTCAAAGAAGCCGCGTTTCCCCTTAGGTAAAAAAGGTCCGCCGCATCGCTCCCGAAAATGGGAGAAACGCGACGGACCCGTTTTTTATTCCTTTATTCTTCCGTCCACTCGAAATCGGACGACAAAAGCCGGACCGTTTCCTTCGAGACGATGAGCATGCCGCCCTTGGCATGGGCGCGGCGGATCTTTCCGTCCTCGAGGTATACGCGGCACTCCCCGTCCTTCAGAGCCGTGACAAACGGGATGTGCCCGGCGAGAATGGCAAGGTCGCCCGCGATGCCGCGCACCGAGAGCTGGGTCGCCTCGCCGTCGTAGCGGAGTCCGTCCGGAGCGGCGATCTGGAGCTTGAACGATTTCATCTTTCCGTCCTCTGCGATCTCGCCTTTTCAAACGCCTCGTCGATCGTGCCGATATAGAGGAACGCGCTCTCCGGCAGCTCGTCGCACCGTCCTTCGATGATCTCACGGAAGCCGCGGATCGTCTCCTTCAGCGGGATGTACTGTCCGGGGAAGCCGTTGTACGCCTCCGCGACGTGCAGCGCCTGCGACATGTAGCGCTGGACCTTGCGCGCGCGGGAGACCGCCAGCTTGTCGCTCTCCGAAAGCTCGTCCATACCCATGATGGCGATGATGTCCTGCAGCTCCTGATAGCGCTGCAGAATGCGCTGGACCTCGCGCGCCACGCGGTAGTGCTCCTCGCCCACGACCTCCGGGGTGAGGATGCGGGAGGTCGATTCCAGCGGGTCGACGGCGGGGTAGATGCCGAGGGACGCAATGGAACGGCTCAGCGCGGTCGTCGCGTCGAGGTGGGCGAAGGTGGTCGCCGGGGCGGGGTCGGTGTAGTCGTCCGCGGGGACGTAAACCGCCTGGATCGACGTGATCGAGCCCTTCTTCGTCGAGGTGATGCGCTCCTGCAGCTCGCCCATTTCCGTGGCGAGGGTGGGCTGGTAACCCACGGCGGACGGCATGCGCCCGAGCAGGGCGGAAACCTCGGAGCCCGCCTGCGTGAAGCGGAAGATGTTGTCGATGAAGAGCAGAACGTCCTGGTTTTCCCGGTCGCGGAAGTATTCGGCGAGGGTCAGTCCGGCAAGCCCGACGCGCATTCTGGCTCCCGGCGGCTCGTTCATCTGACCGTAGACGAGCGCGGTCTTCGCGAGCACCCCGGATTCCTTCATTTCGTTATAGAGGTCGTTGCCCTCGCGGGAGCGTTCGCCGACGCCTGTGAAAACGGAATAGCCGCCGTGCTCCGTCGCGATGTTGTGGATCAGCTCCTGAATGAGAACGGTCTTGCCGACGCCCGCGCCGCCGAACAGACCGACCTTGCCGCCCTTGGTGTAGGGGCAGATCAGATCGACGACCTTGATGCCGGTTTCGAGGATCTCCGTCGTGACGGACTGCTCCTCGTAGGAGGGGGCGGGACGGTGGATCTCCCAGCGCTCCGCGGTCTCGGGAGCGGGCTGTTCGTCCACGGGGTCACCGAGCACGTTGAACATCCGTCCGAGCGTTTCGGGACCGACGGGAACGGTGATGCCGCGTCCGGTGTCGAGCGCGGGCGTGCCGCGGACGAGCCCGTCCGTGGAGCTCATGGCGATGCAGCGCACCACGTCGTCGCCCACGTGCGCGGAAACCTCCGCGACGAGACGGCGTCCGGCGAAATTCACCTCGATGGCGTTCATGATGTCCGGCAGCTTGCCGTCGTCATAGCGCACGTCGATGACCGGTCCGATGACCTGGGTAACAGTTCCGATGTGTTTTGATTCAGCCATAATCTTCTCCGAAAGCATGGATGATGAATGGTTTTTTACGGGGGACGCTCACGCGTTCGCGCCGGCGACGATTTCGGTGATTTCCTGCGTGATCGCGCTCTGCCGCGCCTGATTGTATTTCAGACTCAGGTTTTCGAGCATTTCGTCCGCGTTCTTCGTGGCGGAGTCCATGGCGGCGCGCCGCGCCGCGAGCTCGGACGCGAACGCCTCCGTCACCGAGGTGTAAAGCACGCCGGCAATGTATTCCGGAATGATGGCGGCAAGCACCGCCTCCGCGCTCGGCTCGTACTCCGTGACGCCGGCGAAGAGACTCTTCTCCGCTTCCTTCTCTTCGCCCTCAGCCTTCCCGGTCCCCGCACTGCGGCGGTTCTCCGCGAGCACCTCGAGGGGCAGAAGGTAGGTGATGTCCGGCCGCTGGGACAGCATGGACAGGAATTTCGTGGAAATCAGATTGACCGAGCCGATCTCGCACCGGTCGTAGAGATCCTTCGCAAGGTACGCCGCCCGCGCGGAATCCGCCGCGGTGAAATGCTCCACCGAGGTGAAATCCTCGGTGAGGATCTGCGTGCCTCCTCGCCCCGCGAAATAATCGACGGCGCGCTTGCCGATGGGGACGACGTAGTCCCCCGGGCGGATCATGGTCATGGCGGAGCGGAAGATGTTATTGTTGTAGCCGCCCGCGAGCCCTCTGTCGCCCGCCACGATGAAGTAAAGGCTTTTCAGCCCGCGTTCCCGCTGGCGCGCGTAGACGCTCTTTTCGGCGGAGAGCCCGGCGAACGCGTCGAGCATCACGCTGCGGTAGAAGCGGGACTGCTCCATTCTCTGGCTTGCCCGGCGGATCTTCGAGGACGCCACGAGCTCCATGGCCTTCGTGATGTGCCGCGTCGAATCCACGGAACGGATGCGGGCGCGGATCGCTTTCGTATTGCCCGGCATGACTTAATTCTCCTCGGGCAGAATGCCGTAGACCTCGGTGCGGAATTTCTCCGTGAATCGCTTCAGCACCGCCTTCAGCTCGTCCGTGTCGTCGTCGGAGAGAAGACCTGTCTCGCGGATGCGCTTCATCAGCTCGTCGGCGTTCCCGCGGAGGAACTCGTACAGCTCGCTTTCGTAGCGGCGCACGTCGTCCAGTTCGATCTCGTTCAGATACCCGTTCGTCACCGCGAAGATGATCGCGACCTGGTATTCGACCGGAACGGGCTTGTTCTTTTCCTGCTTGAGGATCTCCACGATGCGCCGGCCGAGCGCGAGCCGCGCCTTGGTGTCCGCGTCGAGGTCGGAGCCGAACTGCGCGAACGCCTCGAGCTCGCGGAACTGCGAATAGAGCAGCTTCAGGGGCGCCGCCGTCTTCTTCATCGCCTTGATCTGCGCGGAGCCGCCCACGCGGGACACCGAAATGCCGGGGTTGACCGCCGGGATGATGCCGGAGTGGAAGAGCTCGGTCTCAAGGAAGATCTGTCCGTCGGTTATGGAAATGACGTTCGTCGGGATATACGCCGAAACGTCGCCCGCCTGCGTCTCGATGATGGGGAGCGCCGTGATGGAGCCGCCGCCGAATTCGGGGGCGACGCGCGCCGCCCGTTCGAGAAGACGGGAGTGCAGATAGAAGACGTCGCCCGGGTACGCCTCGCGTCCCGGCGGACGGCGGATGAGCAGGGAGAGGGCGCGGTACGCCACGGCGTGCTTCGAGAGGTCGTCGTACACGATCAAGACGTCCTTCCCCTTCGCCATGAAATACTCCGCGATGGAGCAACCGGCGTAGGGCGCGATGTACTGCAGCGGGGCGGCTTCCGAGGCGGTCGCGGCGACGATGGTCGTGTAGCGGTCCGCGCCGTTTTTGCGGATGGTCTCCGCGATGTTCGCCACGGTCGAGCTCTTCTGCCCGATGGCGACGTAAATGCAGAGCACGCCCGTGTCCTTCTGGTTCAGGATGGTGTCGAGCGCGACGGTGGTCTTGCCCGTCTGGCGGTCGCCGACGATGAGCTCGCGCTGTCCGCGTCCGATCGGGATCATGGAGTCGATCGCCTTGATGCCCGTCTGCAGCGGGACGGAAACGCTCTTGCGCTTGATGATGCCGGGGGCGTCGTTCTCGATGGGGCGCATTTCCGTGCAGCCCGTCGGTCCCTTGCCGTCGATGGGCTGACCGAGCGCGTTCACGATGCGTCCGATCATGCCGTCCCCGACGGGAACGGAAACCACCTGCCCGGTGCGGCTGACCTTCGAGCCCTCGCGGATATGGTCGGCATTGTCGAGCATGACGATGGAGACCGTCTGCTCCTCGAGGTTCATCGCCATGCCGTATTCGCCCCCCTCGAACCGCACGAGCTCGTTGGCCATGCAGTTGTCGAGTCCGAACGCGCGCACGATGCCGTCTCCGGCGGTGATGACCGTGCCGGTTTCCGCCTCTGCGGCGCGGTTCTCGTAGTTTTTGATCTGGTTCTTGATGATACTGCTGATTTCTTCAGGACGGATGTCCAGTCGAAGTGCCATATCTGTATCTCCGAAAATGATTTGTTGAAGTGGATTGGTCCGCGGTCAGACCGACGCTTCCGCCAGCCGCTCTGCGATCTCGTTCAGGCGGTTCTTCACGGTGTCGTCGATCTGGCGGTTGTCGTAGAAGAGCCGCATGCCGCCGATGAGGGCGGGATTCAGAGCGTATTCCATGAGCACGCGCTTTCCGAGCCTCTTCGACAGCCGTGCCTCGAGCGCGGCCTTCTGCTCGTCCGAGAGCTCCACCGCGCTTTCCGCTTTGACGCGCACGATGCCGAACGCCTCGCACCAGAGCCGCTCGTATTCCGCGAAGCAGGCTTTCACCTCGGAGGCGAGCGAGCGCTCCACCATGAGCTTTACGAAGTTTGAGAGATGGGGGCTGACCCGCGAGTCCAGCGCCTCGCCGACGAGCCGGACGCGCTCTGCTTTCGGAAGCTCCGGATTCGTGAGAAGGCGCGCGTAATCCCGCGTGAACAGGGGGGCGAGGGCATGGGTTTCGGCGAGAAGCCTTTCCTCCTCATGTTCCTCTGCGGCGAGAGCAAAGAGACCGGCTGCGTATTCCTTGACGATTTCATTCATGGCGCGGCTCCGTCTCAGAGATTCTCAATAAACGAATCGATGAGCTCGCGGTGATCCTCCCCGCTCAGCTCCCGTCCGACGACGTTTTCCGCGATCTTCACGGAAATGTCGGAGATTTCGTTCTTGAGATCGTCCATGGCTTTCTTTTTCGCCTGTTCGATGTCTTCCTCGGCGCGCTTCATGGTCTCGGCGGCCTTGCGGTTCGCGTCCGCGATGATCTCGTCGGACTGCCGGTCGGCACGCTGGGCGGCGGAACGGACGATCGCCTCCGCTTCCTCGACCGCGCCCGCGAGCTTCTCGGAATAGAGCGCCTTGTCCTGCTCCGCCTGCGATTTCGAATCCTCGGCGGCGCGATAAAGCTCGTCAACCTGTCCCTGCCGTTTGGCAACGACGTTCTGCACCGGCTTGAAGAGGAATTTCTTCAGAATCAGCGTCAGAAGCAGAAGGTTGGCGATGGTCGCGACGATATGCCAGACATTCAGCGAAATAAGCTCGAGATATCCTTCGTTCATGTTATTCTCCGTGTTCGCGTTCAGCGCGGGAAATTGTGATCGGGGAGCTTACCCGAGTCTCCGGATGAAGAGCCCCGGCGCGAGAAGCATCAGAAGAAGACCGGTCACAAAGCCGTAAATACCGGTGGTTTCCGCGATCGCGCAGCCCATGATCATCGTGGAGGTGACCTGACCGCGGCATTCCGGCTGACGTCCGATGGCTTCGCAAGCCTTGCCGACCGCGTAGCCTTCGCCGATGCCGGGGCCGATGCCGGCGATGAGGGCGAGTCCCGCGCCGATGCCGCATCCCGCCATAATGGTTGCCTGCGCGTTCAGAGCGGCGACCTGGACCGCTTCGCTTGCTGCATTCATGTCGATTGCCATTGTTTGTTCTCCTCTTTTTCGGGAAGTGATGATTGGTTTATTGAGACGGGGACGCGCCCCGGTTTCTCACACGGATTTATTCGCTCTTCGCGGCGTTTCCGATGTAGAGCATCGTCAGCATGGCGAAAATGAAGGCCTGCATGCACGAGCTGAACACGTCGAAATAAATCGAGAGCACCGCGGGAAGACCGACCTGAAGGAAGGGGATCTTGCCGAGCAGCCCGGGCAGCCACCCGAGCAGGAGGGTCGACACGGAGGCGAGCCCCGCGTAGACGAGCGTCGAGATCACCACGCCGGAGACGATGTTTCCGAAATGACGGAAGGTCATGGAGATCGGGGTGCCGAGCTCGGACAGGATGTTGAAGGGTGTGAAGATCTTGATCGGCTCGGTGTAGCCCTTCAGATAGCCGAAGAAGCCGTTCGTCTTGATCTTGTAAAAGGTGATGAGTCCGAAGACGAGGATCGACCAGCCCGCGATGGTGTTGAGATCCGCCGTGGGGGGGTAGAGCCCGATGAGGGAAATCAGCGAGGAGAGGGCGGAGAGGGCGAGCACGGCGCAGATGAAGGGGGAGTAGGGCAGAAAGCCCTCGCCCATGTTCTCGCGCACGAGCTTAGTCACCTGCTCGACGATCCATTCCGCCGCGACCTGACGCTTCGAGATCGCGCGGGTCTTCATTCCCCGTGTGAGGAAGAGGCACAGCAAGAAGACCCCGAGGATGACGAGCAGGGAATTGACCTGGGTCTCCGTCACCGGGATCCCGCCGAAGATGGGGATGTTGAAGTAAATTTTCGCGCCGGTTATGTTGAGGTTTTCCATATCGTATGCCTTCTTGAAGGATGATTGCGCCGAACGCTTTATTCGGCGGAGCCGTTTCCTCGGTCTTTGTTATGTCGGTCGTTATTTTTTGCGCGGGAGCGCTTCTTGCCCGCTTGTCTCCGCTTTGCGTACTCCGCTTCCTCGCCCGGGATGGGACCGCGGGAGAAGAAGCCGACGAACTTTTCGAATCCGTCCTGCTCATCTTCCTCTTCATCGTTCCGCGGAGTCGGGGGAGCTTCCTTCGGAGATTCCTCTCCGAGGTCGTCTTCCTCCTCGTATTCGTATTCTTCGTCCTCGTAGTCGTCGTCCTCGTCGTCTTCTTCGTCGTCCGGGAGCGTGGTGCTCACCCCTTCCGTTCCGCGGGCGCGGGCGAAGAAGTTCCGCACGGCGATGATGATGCGGGGATAGAACACCGCCGCCACGACGGGGATCCAGTGAATGCGGTCCGTGAGAAGGGAAAGCGCCAGGATGCCGAGCAGAATAACGGTGCGGATGAGATACGAGAGGCGCATTTTCCGCTTCGCTTTGGTCTCGTCCCCGGTCGCCAGCGCTCCCGTGATGCCGACCGACATGAAAAAGAAGTTTCCGAAAGAGAGCGCGAACCCGAGCGCGACGCCGAGGAGGACGGACAGATCGAGCTTTCCCGCAATGAGGAAGCCGAGCGTCATCAGAAGCGAGCAGACGAGGCAGCCGATCGCCATAATTCGGTTTTCCCGGACGACCTCCGGATCGAGCTTCATACGCACACCTCACATACGCGCCGCCGCGCAGGTATTCGTAGTATTATACCACAACGCGGGCGGGAAAGCAAGGTCGGCAAACGATTTTTAAGAAAAAAACGTGATGAAAAAACGCGGTGAAATCACGCGAAAAATGTGACCCCCGTCATCGGGCGCGTCCCGGAGCGCGGCGCGTCCGGCGGTTCGAGCGTCCGATCGTTCGTGTGTCTGAATGTCCGGTCGCCCGTGCGCACGTGACCGCGCGAGCCGAAAGAGGGAAGCGCGTGGCCCCGGAATCATGAACAAATTGTAAATTCGTCTCTTTTCCGCGATTTTTTGCGCGATCGGCGTAATTATTTCGAAAAATTACCGTCTTATAGATACGAAGGGCACAGCAGGGCATTTGACCTTTACCCCGCGGTTTTTGCTTGACAGACGTCCGCTCTTGTGGTATAATTGTCATAGGACGGATAACGCACGAATGAATATAGAATTTCAGAGATCAAAGATGGAGATCGGAAAGGAACGCATATGAAACTCACGCTTGACAAGGTGACCAAATCCTACGGCTCAAACCTCGCGCTGAACGCCTTCACCGCAGAGCTGGAGCCGGGCATCTACGCCCTGCTCGGACCGAACGGCTCGGGCAAATCGACCCTCATGAACATCATCACGGACAACCTCAAGGCGGACTCCGGCTCGATCACATATACCTCCGAGGACGGCGTGTCCGAGGACGTTCTCAAAATGGGCGTGCGCTTCCGGGAAAAGCTCGGCTTCATGCCTCAGTACCCGGGACTCTACCCGAACTTCTCCGTGGAGCGCTTCATGTGGTATATGGCGGCGCTCAAGGGCATGACGAAGGAGGGCGCGCTCGAGCAGATCCCCGCGATCCTCAAAGCCGTGGAGCTGGACGACGTGCCCCGGCGCAAGATCGGCGCGCTGTCGGGCGGCATGAAGCAGCGGCTTGCCCTCGCACAGGCGGTCCTCGGCGATCCCGAGATCCTCATCCTCGACGAGCCGACGGCGGGGCTTGACCCGAAACAGCGCATTTCCATCCGCAACTATATCTCCCGCATCGCCTTCAACAAGATCGTTCTGATCGCGACCCACGTCGTGCCGGACGTCGAGTTCATCGCCCGCGACATCATCATGCTGAAAAAGGGCGTGATCGCGGACAACGCGCCGCCCGCCGAGCTGCTCAAAAAGATCGAGGGCGGCGTGTGGATCGTGCCGTGCGCGGAGGAGGACGTGCAGAGACTCCAGAACGAATACCGCGTGA
>JAFYBN010000038.1 GCA_017540175.1 Clostridia bacterium
AATTTCAAGCTGGAGATACTTCGTAGTAACGGGATTGCTGAGTTCGATGGTCTGAAGGTCATAGGTATATTCCAGCCAATCGACTTCTTCCACGGTTCTGAAGTTCTCGCCGTCGTCGGATACGTTGATATTGAGAACGTAAGGCAGACCGTTGAGGTTGCCGTCCTGACGGGGATAGAGTCCGATGGAGGAAATTTCGTATTCACCGTCAAGTTCGAAGGTCAGAATAAAGGGGGGCTCAAAGGGTCCGTTGATCCAGTCGGTATGCCAGAGTCTGGTGTCGTCACCGTCAATACAAAGGGCTGCTTCGTTACCCGCGATTTCATTGTTGGTGGTGACCTTGTCTACTGCGATCGCGGATGCGGTAATTGTCAATCCAGCGATAAAGAGACCGGCAAGACATAGAAAGAGCAGCTTTTTGAGATAGGTTTTCATGGGATTCTCCTTTGCTTAATAAAGATTTTTGAGATCAATTGAAATTGCTGGTGCAGGTTCGGTCATTTTCTGCATACATCATAATGCCAGAACGCTCTGGACCATACATATTCCTTTTCACGGAAGAGACGGACGCTTTTTCTAACATTTTTTATTTGAGCAACTCTTTTTATTTTTCTGTTTCGTCTGCGATCTCCAGCATCCAGACAGCCGTTTCGATGCAGCAGTTCAGCCAGAACCAGCCGCCGGTTTGGGACGCGTCCGCTTCCACCCAGTGCGTGGGGATCACGCCGGTTTCGGGATTCTGCATCCGGGTAATGGAGTCCGCAAGGGTACATGCCTTCGCCAGATGAACCGGATTGCCGGTAACTTTGTACAGGCGGAGGAATGATCCCATGATGTGAGAAGTGCTGGAGTCGATCGGAACATACCAGTTGTACTGTTCCATGCCCGCGGGAGAATGCCAGACCGACTTGTCCTCCAGGCGGCCGATCTGAGCGTCCTTGCGGTTTCTCGGCGCAAAATGATCCCATACGACAAACTGGTCTTCAATGAAGCGCATCAGCTCTTCAGCTTCCGCAACAGCCGCGGGATCATCCTTCCGGTTTTCGACGATATAGTAGATCATGCTGTCCGCGGGATAGTGGGACATATTGGAGTAGTGGGAAGAGACGGGGCTGTCCTCAAACTGCCCTTCCCAATCGTACGATTCCATCCGGCAGCGGTAGCGGTATGCGTGCGCCTTCTTCATCAGAGCAAGCCAGATCTCTTCCCCGGTACGTTCATACATTGCCTTCATGAATGGGATGACGCTGTCGGGCATCAAATCGTTTGCACTGCGGGATGCGCCGGTTTCGATGTCGACCATGAGGTTCCATGTGCCGTTTTCCTGAACGGTGTCACGGTAGTATTCCGCAATTATCCGTGCCGCTTCGTAATACTTCACGTCCCCCGAGACCTTTTCGAGGGCAAGATAAGCGGAGCCGACGCCTGCGGGATAGCACATCATAACCATTTTCATGAGTGTGCCTTCCCCATAGTCGTACTTGTTGTCGTTGAAAGCGGTATGGTATGTGGGCGGCAGACCTTTCAGGGGGGAATCGCCGCCGATGCTGATGGAAATCAGATAATCCGCCGCGTTCTTCGCCAGTTGAATCGCGTTTTCGGCGTGTTCGGGCTCAAGGGACGCATAGGAAATCATCGCATAAATCAGCGCCGGTATCATCTTCGAGGGATAGCGGTTCAGATGGTATCCGGGATCCGGTACGCCGTACTCGAGCCAATAGCGAACGAGGGGCATGTTATAGACGTATCGGAAGGCTTTCAGCGCGCTTTCGCGGTAGCTCCTTGCCTTCGGAGGATATGCGTCGGGACCGGCATAAGGCGCGCTTCGGTAGAAGGTCCGGGCTCCGACCATAGAAATCGGGGTGCCGTCTTCTTCCAGCGCTTCCACCTTCAGTTCCACATAGCCTTCCGGCAGTTCCGCCCAAATGGGAGTCAGCGGAGCCATGGGGGTGTCCGCCTCAAAGGTGTGGATCTCCTTCCTGCAGTCGGTCGCGGTAAACAGGAAGCGGCGGCAGCAAGGCACGGACGTGAATTCAAAGCTGGGGGGATACATGAACTGGGTGGCGTGAACATTCCAGAACGGACGGCTCTTGACGCCGTCGTGCTTGCCGGCTGAGTTGGCTCCGTTCCAGAAGGTGCCGCCGGTTACAAAACCGGGGCGCACGGGAATTTTGTATTCTTCCAGCGCCAGCTGCCGGATATCGGGAGGATCGGACATGGTTTGGTTTCTCCTTTCAATATGCTGTCATATTCCATGGTGCATCAGCGCGGGGTCCGCGGCAAATCATCCGAACGGGATCGGACATTTTGGGGGATCCTGCCTGATTCAACGGCTCAGGGAACCAGATGACCGAGTTTTGTCTCGATCAATTTCTCGACGGTCTTTATTCTCCTTGCATAGGCGGACGCGAAGTTGCCGCTTTCATAGGCGGCGTTTACTATATTGCCGATACCAAAATCAAGGATCAGGGAGATTTCGTACCGGGTGTTCTCTCTGACAACATCCAGCATTTCCGAATCCTCGGGCGCATCCGCTCTCTTTAACTTCAAGGTCTTTTCATAGTATGCGTCCACCACCGGGAGGGAGAAATAGTTCCATGCGGTAAAGAGAAGGTCGGTCTTTTCGGACACAAGGGTGTCGGAAGGAATGAACCACGCACAGCTCCACTGGTCGACCATATGGTAATATGCTTCCTGATTTTCGTCAAACTTGGGGTTCGGAAGAACACCGAAGCCGCGTTCCATGTCGATGAATTCGGCGGTAGCGCCGGGATCGATCTGCGTAAACAGGAAATGCTCATCGGCGAAATACACGGAACGCATATAGGAATAGAGATGCGGGTAGCCGGTGATGTCCTTGCCGGCCGCCGCGTCGACATAATGAATGGTGCAGTTCGGTATATTCAGCAGTTCTCTGACCTTATCGATCGCCGCAATGGTGTGTTCGTTGTTGATGGACGGCACGGGAATGCCGTTTTCGTCCATGTCGGTATAAAGAACGCCCGCACCGATCAGAAAGAAATCGGGAGTTTCCTTGAGGAGTCCCAGGATATCGGACGCGTTGTAAGCACCGTCCCCGTTCTTGTCCACATGCACCAGTCCGACCATTTCGATCATTCGGTCGAGGGTCCACTTGCCGTCTCTCACCAGTTCATAGGGCGGTTCAATGTTGTAATCCTCCATAATACCCTTGCTGAAGAACAGGCAGCGGGAGAGGAAAGAGGGCTGGATACTGACGGCGCCTGCCATGACATAGAGCTTGCCAGCAACGGACAGGTCTCTCTTGATGCAGGCGTCAAACCAGGGATCTTCCGTGTTCACATAGGTCAGTTCGTTCCAGTCGAGGCAGAAGTTCTTCAGCGCAAGAGGCATCATCTCCATCATCTGTTCTATCACCAGGTCATAGGTATGCAGGCCGCCCAGGAAATCACTTTGAAAGGCCGCGGAAGGCTCACTGAACGGATGCTCCTTCAGTTCAACCTTATAAGCTTCTTCCAGCTGAATGTTGCGGTTATAAATCGCATCATTCCAGACTTCTCCCGTCAGATCTTCCCGGAAAACATCGCCGACATCATATGCCCAGGAACCCATACGGATCAGAACATTCAGATTTTCGCCGTCGAAGCTTACGTCGGGAAGGTCGGGGGCGGGCAGTGTTTCTTCGGGAGCGGTTTCTTCCGGAATACTCTCTGAAGCAGGCAAAGTCTCCGCCGGAGCACTCTCCTCTCCGGACTTTGTCTCTGCCGGCTGATTGCTGCAGGAACTGAAAAGCATTACAAGTACGAGCATCAGGCATAACGAGCGTTTCATCCGAATTTTCCTTTCTTTATTCTCTTGATTTTCCGCGCACCAAATGGTATAATATCATCGTCGAGTCCAGTATAACATAATCAAAACGTGATTATCATGTACAAGATCGACAAAGTTTCCGTTGTTGTTTTGTGCTCTATCACAAGAAGGAGGACTGCCGTTTTGCCAAATGCTACTTTATCGGAGATTGCCAAAAAGCTGGGGCTGAGCAGATCTACGGTCAGCAAAACGTTCCATCATTGCAGCGGTGTGGACTTCGAAACCAGACAGTTGGTTCTGGACGCGATAAGAGACGCAAATCTGAAATTCACGGATTTTAAACCGATCCATGCCGTTCTGCCGGACACGCCCGCGTATTTCTGGAAAACGATGCGGCAGGGTCTTCTTGCCGCTTCCAAGGAATCCGGCACCCCGTTCGGTTTCAGCATTTACACCAACCCCGTAAACTTCCAAACCGTTCTTGAATACCTCAGAGAAGCGGAAGAAGCGGAAATTCGGGTTTTGATCCTCTCGGCATATATGACGCCGGAAATATACGGTATTCTGCAGCGGATGGTACGGCGCTGCTGCGTCATCCTTCTCACCGAACAATACGACCTGAACTCCAGCTTTTATGTCGGATCCGATGCTTACAGAGACGGCCGGGAGATGGGCAAGCTCTATCTTGCTGAGTACTCGGATTACGCGCTGTATATCATAGACTACCCCTGGTATCTGCTCAATAACGAACTGCGTCTAAAAGGTTTTCTGGATGCTGTGCGGGAAGCAAAGCCGGAGCTTGCCGAACAGGCTGTCCTGCTGAAGACTGGCAATGACATCGATAACTCCACGAAGGCGTATGCCGCCTATCTCGCGCGCACATTATCGGAAGCGGTTCGGAAAGATACGCCCTGCTGTTTTTACGCGCCGACGGGAATGTCTCAGCTGCCGGACGCAATCCGCAAATCCGGTCTTGACGCGGTGTGCATCGGTCATGACTCTGCCTTCAGCAACAATCAGCTCACGGAATACAATGCCAGCTGCAATCAGGACACCTTCCGGCAGGGATACACCGCCGGAGAAGCGGCAGTCCGGTTCCTCAAATCCGGTCAGGTTCCGCCTCAGAAGAATCTCTATATTCCTTCCATCATAAAGGGCAGTCAATAAACAGCACCAATCAAAACAAAGGGGCCGGCGCGCCGAGCCCCCATAAAAAACTGACAAAACGACCGGGCAGCACGAAGGAAGGCGCTGACCGGTCGTTTTTGTTCCGGCAGGGACGGCACGGGCGGTCTCCGGCAAGGCGATGCGTCCCATTGGTCCGCAAAAACGCATGAGAACTGAGGGGAGAGGCGGATTTTCGGTTGACAGAGCCGGTGTCCTCCTGTATAATGAAGGAGGAAAATCAAAGAGGCTTCCGTAAAGCGCCCGTTCTATACTGCCGTCGGCCGCTTATCTCAGCTTTCCGCCGACGCGAAACGGAAATGATCAACAGGAGGATTCCGATGAAATACAGCCCCATATCCCGCTCTGAATATTACTGAGAAATTCTATACCGTGGCAAACGATATTTTCGGTCTGCTGTCGACCGACGGCTTTTTGAGGGCTGAACAATACAGCAGCAAATACGCGGATCCGTGGACGGATGTGCTCCGGGCAAACTTTCGGTCCGGAAACGCTCTATTCCATATCGGAGTAATCAGTGAGATGATCCTCTACCGGGACCTCGATATCGACATCGGTTTGCTCCCCATGCCGAAATACGACGAGACGCAAGAGACCTACCGCCATACGTTCAGCAACTACTGGTCCAGCGTTATCATGATTCCGCGCAACACCGCGACCGCCGATTTCACCGGGCATTTGCTGGAAGCGCTTCAGGCGGAAAGCTACTACTCCACGACACAGGCGTATTACGACGTGATCCTCGCCGGAAAGGTCATGCGCGACAGAGAGTCCTGCGATATGCTGGATATCATCCGGGAAACGAGAACGATCGATCCGGAGCTCGCCTACTCCTTCCTCGACGCGAATTCGATCTACGGGAGTATTCTGAACTCAAAATCCATCGACAAGCTGGCGTCTTCCATTCGGTCCTCGACAAAGAAGGCTGAAAAAATGATCCAGAATCTGATCAAAGAATATCAGAAGAACACAGGGGATTAAGCAAAGGAGAGCCTATGAAACACTACCCTTTCCGCCCGCCTGTATATTACTGCCGCAGGGTCCATACGCCTCTCACGCTCGACGGACGCCTTGACAAGCCCTTCTGGGCCGATATTCCCTTCACCGAACCCTTCGTGGACATCGAAGGACCGGAGAAAGGAAAGCCTCCGCGTTTTCTCACCCGCGCCAAGGCAGCGTGGGACGACGACGCGCTGTATCTTGCCGCGGAGCTCATGGGGAACGAAATCTGGGCCACCGTCACCGAGCGGGACGACGTGATCTTTAGGGACAACGATTTCGAGGTGTTCATCGATCCGGATTCGGACACGCAGAGGTACATCGAGTTTGAGATGAACGCGATGAATACGGTGTGGGACCTGCTTTTGACCAAGGCATACCGGGACGGAGGCAAGCCCATCGATTCCTTTGACATCAAGGGGCTTGAGACTGCCGTGTACATCGACGGAAAGCTGAACGACCCGGGCGCGGACAACCGCAGATGGAGCGTGGAGATCAAGCTTCCCATGCGATCCCTGAAAGAGGCCTCCGACCGGGCTCCGGTGCCCGGGGACTATTGGCGGCTGAATTTCTCGCGGGTGCAGTGGACCTGCGAGGTGAAGGACGGGGCGTACAGAAAGGTCCTCGGTCCCTCCGGCAGACCCCTGCCCGAGGACAACTGGGTCTGGGCGCCGACCGGCGTGATCGACATCCACCGGCCGCAGTATTGGGGATTTCTCTTCTTTACTGAGGACGGTGAGGAATACCCGATCCCGGAGGACGAACAGCTGCGCTTTGATTTGTACAGACTGTTTGAGGAGCAGCGCGCGTACTACGGCGAGCACGGGTGCTACTGCGCGGACGCCGACGCGCTCTGCGCCGCCGCCGGGGTCGAAACACACCCGGTGATCGAGACCACGGCGCACTTTTTCGAGATGCGTGTGAAACGGACGGGTGGCATGGGCGAGATCCGTCTCTTCGCCGACGGAAGAAGCGAGATGACCTGAAGCGCCTTGAGGAAAGACGCGCGCCCGAGCCGCGGACGCCGCTTGTTTATCCGGATACAGGCGGGCCGATGGAGCGCGGATGGAGGATTGAACAGCTTACCGGCTGACCGGGGAAACACTGGAGGAGCTTGCAAAAATGAGTGACAGATCTGTAAACGAAGAATGGGTCAAGGAGAGGATCCGGTCGGGAAGACAGCTCTTCTCGAACGCCGTTTCGGAGCCGGACGGCGAATACCAAACGGATCAGCAGCTGAGAAAGCCGCAGCCGCCCCTTGCGAAAGCCCCGATGACGGATCGTGCCATTTCCCTTCCTGTAGACTTCGGGGAGCTGCCGATCAAAAACGATTTTCTGAGCATCATCAATCAGCGGAAAAGCCACCGTATTTATACGGATCAGGCTCTCTCACTCAGGGAGCTGTCCTATCTGCTGTGGTGCACGCAGGGTGTGAAGAGCGTGCGGGGAAAAGCTTATGCGACCCTTCGCACCGTCCCGGGCGGAGGAGCCAGACATCCCTTTGAGTGCTACATGGCGATCCGAAATGTGGAAGGTCTCGACAAGGGGCTCTATCATTATCTGCCCATGACGCATCAGATAGAGTACCTGGGCGCGCCGGACGATCTGGAAGAATTGATCGGAAAGACGCTGCAGGGCCAGCGCTGGGCCGAGAAGGCAAGCGTCGTATTCTATTACAGCTGTGTGTTTTACCGGGCGGAATGGCGCTACGGCATTTGGGCGCATCCCACCGTTTTGATCGACAGCGGCCATATTACGGAGAATCTGTATCTGGCGGCCACGTCCATCGGGCTCGGCGGGTGCGCTGTGGCGGCGGTGGACGGTCCGGAGGCGAATCGGGCGTTCGGGGTGGATGGAAAGGAAGAGAGCATTTTCTATTCGATGCCGGTCGGCACGGTCGACCCGAAAGACATGGAAGCGGAAGACGCCTTTTACGCCTTTGTCCGGCAGGAAGGGCTTTGACGAGAGCGGAAAGATATAAATAAGGCCGTCCGGCATCTGAAAGCGAATCAGATGCGACCGGGCGGCTGATTTGATGAACCGATGAAAGAATCAGATGACGTTCGTCAAGTGTTTCTTCTCATGACGCTTGAGAATACCCGACAGCGTCCATCCCGTCGGGATTTCCGCGATCGGCAGGCCGGGTCCTGCGGGATCGGCATGGACAGGCCGACATGAAATAGGAGCTTCCCGGGACCGGGAGGCTCCTTAAAGTCTTGTCGTCGTACGTTTTCTCGGGAAGGTTGTCGCTCACGGCGGCGTTGGCATACTTCGTCCGCTCGATGAAGGACATGGAGGAGAAATCGATTTCGTCCGCGTTCTCTTCCCCGCCGACGGACAGCTCTTCGAAGGGATCGGCAGTGGTCGGCGTCGGATCCTGCGCGGTGTCGGCCTTCTTTTCGGAACACGCCGCCATGCCGGGGAGGATCAGCAGGAGGGCAAGAAGAAAGGACAGCATCCGGCGGTTTTTCTGCTTCATGGTCGTACTCCTTTTCGATGTCGCATTGGTTGATGGCTGTTCGCGATTGTGCATAGGTTTTGGAATTCGAAGGCAGCGCGGAGCCGCCATTTTTTCGGACCTGTGTCCGGATCGGGCTTCTTTCCCCCGGGTTTCATAGGATCGGGGGCCCCATAACTGTCGCTCACGGATATCTACCACAAATCCGACGAAATGTCCAGCGTTTATCGGCATTTTTGAACTCCATCGCAAGCCGAAAGACGGGAAACGGAAACCGCGTGCCTGCCGCCTTACGGCGTTTTTCTGTTGACACACGGGCAATTTTTCGGTATAATACGGACAGAAGCCCGCATTCCGCGAACCGGCTGACCGCTTGGGAGCCGCCGGTGAACGCGGACGATCAAGAATCCACTTCTAAGGAAGGAAGACATCATGTCAAAGCATGGAAAGAAGCGCGTACTGTCCCTGATGCTCGCGGTCCTGCTCGCGCTGCTGACCGCGTGCGCGGAGAGCGCGGCCGATCCCGAGACGCCCGCCGCCGAAACGACGGGATCCGCCGCCGAGGCTCAAGAGGCTGAGACGGAGCCCGAGACCGATTCGTTCGTCCCGGATGGGCTGGAGGACAAGGATTACGAGGGCAGAGTTTACACCGTTCTCTATCGCGATGAGGACGAGCATCTCCGCGAGATCACCGCGGAAGAACTCACCGGAGACGTCATCAACGACGCGGTATTCAACAGGACGCTCAATCTTCAGAAGCGGTTCAATATGGAGCTCGGGCTGCTCCCCGCGGGCGAGGGGAGTCTGAACACGACCTTCTTAAACTCGGTGTCGGCGGGCGACCGCTCCTTTGACGTCGCCTTCCAGCACATGATTTTGACGGCGTCCCTCGCCGCGTCCGGCGTCACCCTCAACTGGTACAGGATGCCGAAGCTGGATTTCGAGAAGCCGTGGTGGACCTCCGCCGTGAAGGAGCTGACCGTCAACGGCATCATGTACGTCACCGCGTCCGACTACTGCATGAACACGTTTGAAATGACGTGGTGCCTGATTTTCAACAAGCAGATGATGACCGACCTCATGATCGAAAAGACGCCCTACGATCTCGTGCGCGAGGGCGACTGGACGATCGACACCTATTACGAGATGGTGAAGAACGTGTCGAACGACTCAAACGGCGACGGAAGGATGACGGATGCGGACACCTACGGCATCAACTCCTACGGCTCGCCGTGGCTCGCCTCCGTGTCGAATTACTGGTGGGCGTGCGGCGAGACCATCTCCCGCTTCGACGAGAACGGAAAGCCGTACTTCGCCATGAACACCGAAAAGACCTTCTCCATCTTTGACAAGATGTACGCCCTGCTCGTGGACGACAACATCGCGTGGCAGGATCAGACGGGCGGCACGAAGATGATCTTCTGGAACGGTCAGGCGCTGTTCGAGTCCATGATGGTGCGCGACGTGGAGATCAACCGCGACAAGGACCTGAGCTACGGTCTTGTCCCGTATCCGAAATACGACAGCATGCAGGAAAAATACCTCACGCTGGTGGACGGTCACGCGTCCGTCATGGCGCTGCCCGTGACCCTCACGGATGAGGACCGGGAATTCGTGGGAACCATGGTCGAGGCCTTCTCCGCTTCCGCCTTCAACGACATTCTGCCCGCGTATTACGAGACCGCCATGCAGACAAAATTCGCGCAGGACGAGACGATGCCCGTCATGCTCGAGCTCATCCGTCAGGGACGGGTGTTCAATTTCGGGTATGTGTACGACACGACGATCAACCGCGACATCATCGTGAACCTCCTGCTCGGCAAGAACCGCGAGCTCGCCTCGAAGCTCAAGTCCGTCACCAAGGTCACGGAGAAGTACTACGAAAAAGTGACGAAGGACTTTGAATGAGCGGCGGACGGAGATTCCCCGCAAAGCTGGGTGAAAATCTGTAAAAAGGATCGGGCTCTTCTGCCGGGACACAAACGGCAAATAAGCCCGATACAGGGGGCTTTCAGGAACGGAAAGGAAAAGAAGAACCATGCGGATTCGCGAAGGGACAATTCCCTATCTGAGTTATCGGACTTATTACAGGATCGCCGGAGACCCGGACAGCCGAAAGACGCCTCTTCTGCTGCTCCACGGAGGCCCCGGTTCGACGCACAATTATTTCGAGGTGCTCGACCGGCTGGCGGACGAGGACGGGCGGCAGATCGTCAGCTACGATCAGATCGGCTGCGGAAATTCCTATCTGGACGGACACCCGGAGCTTTGGAACATGGAAACGTGGCTGGGCGAGCTCATTGCCGTGCGGAACGCCTTGGACCTGAAGGAGGTCGTCATCCTCGGTCAGTCCTGGGGCGGAATGCTGCTGCTCGAATACGTCTGCCGTCACGATCATCCCGGTGTGAAAGGGATCATCCTGTCAAGCACCCTGCCCTCCGCGAAGCTCTGGGCGCTCGAACAGGAGAGGATGCTGCGCCAGCTTCCCGCCGAAGCGCAGAACGCCGTCCGGAGGGCCTTGACGGACGGAGATTTCTCTTCGGAGGAATATCGAAACGCGGAAGACCTTTATATGTCCCTTCATGCCGCCGGAAAATACGGACCGGGCGACCCGGACTGCCTGACCCGGCCCGCGCGCCACGGCGAGGAAGCCTACCTCACCGCGTGGGGACCGAACGAATTCACGCCCACGGGAACCTTGAAGGATTTTGACGTGACGGACGAGCTCGGAAAAATGGACTTGCCCGCACTCATCACGAGCGGAGGAAACGATCTCTGCACCCCGTATATCGCAAAGGTGATGCACGACGCGATCCCCGGCTCGCGCTGGGAGCTCTTCCGGGACTGCCGCCACATGAGCTTTGCGGAGGACAACGACGGATACTGCGCGCTGCTTAGGGATTGGCTCGCGTCCGTTTCGTGACCGGGGCGGAAGGATAACCGAAAAAAAGGGCAAGGACCTGCCCGGCGCTTTTTGCTGTTATACAACAAAGGCACAGAACGGCTTTCTCCGTTTTGTGCCCTCTTTTTTGTTATGGCAAACGCCTCTCCGCTCTCACAACTTCAGAGACCGCCCGTGCCCGCACGGACGATTGAGCATGCTGCGGGACTCTTTGCCTGTCTCAAAACCTGCATGGACGAGCATCCGGGTCCCGGCGGCTTCCGGCTGACCGGTTCACGGATCTGCCGTCTCATACGCGGTACAGAGGTATCGCCGGACGCCGGATTCAGCGTGCGTCCGGGCGCGGCTGACCTTCGATATACGGTCGGATGATCTCTGCCCAGATATCGTACCCCTTTTCGTTCAGGTGAAGTCCATCCGTCGTAAGCGCCGGATCCATCGCGCCGTCGAGGACAAAGCTGCCGTAAAGATCGAGATAACCGAAGCCGTATTCGTCCGCGATTTTTCGGAGCCCGTCGTTGAAGGCCCGTATCGTGGAGTCGGAGCAAGGGATCAGGCGCGCGAATTCTTCGGAAATCGGAAGGACGCTTTGGAGCACGATCCGTATTTCCCCGAGCGCGGCTGCTTTCGCGGCGAGCGTTTCGTATTCATCAAGGCACGCGGAAAGCCTGTCGTCCGCGAGGCTGTTGATCCCGCACTGGATCAGGAGCAGATCGGGGTTCAGCGCCCCGACCTGATCGACGCGCTCCGTCACGCCTGTTATGGTATCGCCCGCGATGCCGAGATTCCGCAATTCGATGGACGCGAAGTACCGCGAAAAATCGCCCCATTCCGTGAGACTGTCCCCAAGCATCACAACGGTCCCGACCTCTTCGGGCTCGGGCACGGCTGCGGTTTCGGGCGGCTCGGGTTCCGTCTGTTCTGTCTGTTCCGTCTGTTCCGCCCGCTCTGCCTTCTCCGCGCGGCAGCCGATCAACATCAGGACTGCCAGAACCGACAGGACGGCAAGCAGGGGCAATCGCCCGGAAAACCTATTTCTCTTGGTCATGCGGTCCCTCTTCCCTTTCCGTTTCATCGCTTTCCCCTGCGCGATTCTTCATTCACCGCCGGATCCCCTTCTCATGTTTTCTTTTTCCGGCGCAGCCACAGAATGACAAACGCCGCCGCAAGAACAGTCAAAACCGGGATCAGGATCAGATACGGGCTGAACCCGTTCACGGGAGGATCCTCTTTGTCAGCGGATGGGTCTTCTTTTTTTTCGGCCTCCGTGTTTTCCGCGGCGACGAGCGGTTCGAGCACGGGAAGCGGTTCGGTTTTCACCTCAGCCTCTTCGACATGCTTTTTGACGCGCAGTTCGCCGCATGAAATAAAGCTCGCGCTGCCGCCCGCCTTTCCGATGATGCGGATACCCGAACAGACGGTCGGTTCATCCAGCATGAAGGTATATGTCTCATAGTCGGGCAAAAAGTCGGCCTGGTTGTTGGAATCGGGATATTCCGGAACGCTGACGAAGGGAACGGACGTCCACTGATAGTCCTGATACGCTTCGATTCTCAGGGAACCGTCGCGGAACCAGCCGCCGTCGAAGAAATTGCCCCCTTCGGTAAATTCGAGCAATTCGATTTCCACGGGCTCCTCGAACACATAACCGAGGTATTCCTCATGCCCCGTCTGCTTTTTCCACTCGCTGTGCACCGTATCAAACTGCAGTTTATAACCGTCCCCGGCTTTCGGGATATATCCGTCGTTGATATCGGTCAGTTTTCCGCTGCCGCCGCTGATGTCCGGGGCCGCCACCGTCGCGATCGGATGTCCGAGCGATTCGATCCATGAGCCGCTTTCGGAGGAAACTGCCTTGATATAGTCTTTGAGGGACTCGTATTCGCCGAGATCTACGTCGCAGAGAACGTCCAGCTCGCTGCAGGAGACGAATCCTTCCGTTCCTCCGGGTTTTCCCGTGAGGCGGATGCCGTCAATGAAGACGGGCATGAAGTTGAAGACATACACGGCGCCGGGTGAAAACGCCCCGGCCTCGGACGACGCGGGATAATCCGGCGTCGGATACGCTCTGAGCTCCGTCCAGACTCCGCCCGCCAGTCCCTCTACATGGATCTCGCCGTCGGCGAACCAGCCGCCTTCGTCGGAGACCGCGCCGGATGTGAAGATCAGCGTGTTTGCAAGGAAGGGCTCAAAGAACTCATAGCCGATATACGCCTGTCCCGCATCATCCGCGTAAAACAGATACTGTTCCCGTGTATTTTCGGGATCCGGAATGCTGTCGTCACGGATCACGCCGATGTAGCCCTGATTCTCTTTTTCGCCCTCGGAGCAAATGGTATACGCCTGCTTTTCGACATATACGTTCCGCGCTCCGGCCGCGGGGCAGAGCCCGAACACGGCGATCGCGAAAAGAACTGCGGCAATGAGTTTTCTGACGATGGTTTTCTTCATATCGAATTTCATGTGAATAACCGTCTGCTTTTTGCGCGGAACGGGTTCATTCCGCCTTCTTATGGTTTTTGACTGTCTGCCGGAACGCTTTTCGGACTAAATCGGCGCAGGTCGGTCTCAGTTGTGAAGGACCTGATTCAAAAAATCTCTGCGCGCGTCCATCCAGTCGAGAAGATACTGAACGTGCGCCGCGTATGTTTTGCACGCGAGAACTGCGTTCGGCTGCATATGCGTTCGTGACGAAAGCATATTCCACTGTTTGTAGTTCCGCTTCATGGAAGGCTCGAGCTTTTCGCCCAGTTCCTTTACTTCGGCGGAAAGCTGATCGAGGATGTCCCCGATCGAGTTCCAGCGTTCGGCGAGCAGATCGCGAAACCATTTTTCTTTCCAAAGCCGGATAAACCAGAAGTTGTTCTGTCCGAATCCGTCCCTGCCCTGACCGGCATAAATGCCTGCCGACGATCCGTCGTCCAGACGGTAATCGTTGCCGAAAGAAAGATCAAAGTCCCACGGAGCGGTAAAATAAATCTTTCCGCCCGCTTTTTTCAGCAGATAGATGCTGGACCAGCCGACGTCGATATTCTTTGAGTATTCCTGCAAAAGGAACATATCCACGAGCGAACTTAAATCGACGTACCGTTCGACCTCTTCCCTCCTGCCCGTCTGCACGGCGGCATCGGCTTCGATCATGTAATCTCTCAAGAAGCGTCCCTGTTCCGCGGTCACATCGGAATGGATGGTATAGGGTTTCCCTCCGCAGGCGAAATTGTCCACGAGGTATTCCCCGCCCGCGTACATATCCAGCTCGAAGAGATAGTCGCGGTCGATCTCGTCCCGAAGCGACTCGTCGACGGCGACCCGCGTCGGGTTTTCTTCCACCTGATCCGAAACCATGTAAACGCCGAGATAGTTCCCGTTGAGCCAGACCTCCGCAAAGGAACATGACGGAGACCATTCAATACCGTCCAGAAGCTCTCCCATCCGGCACGCCGCATAGTTGCGAAGCATGGACTGATCGCCGTAGCACGAAATCAGCGTCCAGTCCTTTTCTTTCGCCTCTCCGGTCGAAAGAAGATTCACCCTTTTGCTGAACTTGATTTTATACCCTTTTTTGACGAAACTCCAGGAAGCATTGCCGCGCCCGCGGATTTTGGCCTCGGAGACAAAGGTGTTCTCCGCGTTCTGCGGATCGGAAACGGCCACGGAGCACCGGACGTAGGTCTCTTTTGAGGATACGGAAACCGCGTTCTCCGTTTCGATACTGATCAGCGGAATATCGTCGTAAACCTGTTTGAAATCGGCGTAAACGATCTGATCCTGCCGTACGTCCTCGGCACGAAATACCGGTTCGGAGCTGACTATGGGAGAGGCGGGTGAGCTGATTCTCCACCCCGCAAATGTGAATCCGTCTTTTTCGAGGACGGACACGGGTTTGCCGTCGGCCCCTTTCTCCGCCTTCTGGTTCGTATCGCCGAAAATCACGCCGCCGACTCCGTTCACTTTGAACTCCACGGAATAAAAGACCTGAGGAGCGGTTTCTTCGGGGACGGCTTTTTCGCCTTCGGGCTCCGCTTTTGCGCATCCGTGGATGAACAGCACAAGGAACAGCGCGATGATTCCTGATAGTCCTTTTTTTCTCATTTTGAAGTCAGTCAAATGTATTTTTTCTCGTTCCGAACCCTTCCAAAGAGGAATCACGGACCCCTCGAAAGAGATCCGTGATTCCTCAAAAGGAGTTATCGATAAAACAGTTGGTTGTCGGATGAAAGGAGCGCTTAGTGCTTCTTCGTGATCGCGAAGCCCGCAAGGGAGATCACGGAAGCGACGGCGGCGATGACGCCGAAGTCGAAGGTGTTCGGGGAGGTTTCGGGCTCGGCCGGAGTCTCAGGTTCCGCGGGAGTCTCGGGTTCAGCCGGAGTCTCGGGTTCAGCGGGAGTCTCGGGTTCAGCCGGAGTTTCGGGTTCCGCGGGAGTTTCGGGTTCCGCGGGAGCTTCCGCAGCAGCCTTGGTGAAAGGAACCGCGAAGCCGGTGTCGATGAGGTTGCCGTCGGCGTCGATCGCGCAGATCGCGATCGTGTGGTCGCCGTCACCAAGGCCGGAGACGTCGACGGTGATGTCGAAGCCGTTGGCGATCGGGTTGATGGCAGCCTGGACGTCGGGTCTGTCGAAGATGAAGTCAGCGGACTTCACAGCCTCGCCGCCGTCGATGGCGTAAGCGAAGCCGGTGAGTTCGGTGCTGATGTAAGCCCAGCCGCGGACGCGGATGGAAGCGATGTCGCCGGAGATGGCGTTGTCGTTCAGCCAAACATTCGCGCTGCCGTCCACCATCATTTCGTCGTCGACATAGATGGTGTCGAAGGACTGCATGAGAAGTTCAGCGGGGCCGGCGGGAGCGGCGGGAGCGGCGGGGGCGGCGGGGGCGTCGACAACCGCTTTAACGGTCAGCTCGGAGCAGGAGATGAAAGCTGCGGAGCCGCCGGCGGAACCCGCGACGCGGATACCGTCACAGGCGACGGGCTCGTTCAGGGTAAACGTGAAGCACTGGTATTCCGGGAAATGACTTTCCTGATCGTCCTCTTCCGGATACTCGGGGTCTACGGTCGTATCGACCTTCACCCATTCGCCGTTGATGAGAGCCTCAATGTAGATGTCGCCGTCGGCAAACCAGCCGCCGTCGAAGAAGTTGCCGCCCTCATAGAACTTGACGTATTCGACCGTGTAGTTCGCGGGGAATTCGTAACCGAAGAAATCGAGGTGATAGGGCACCCAGCGTCCCGCGTTGCAGATGGTATCGAACTGGGGAACGGGCTGGTTGTCGACCGGGAACACGCCGTCGTTGATGGTGGTCAGCGTCTTGGTGCCGCCGCCCACGTTGTCGGACATGTCGGGATACGCGGTGATGGGAGTGGAGATGCCCTCGATGAAGCCATCAGCGGCTCTCGCGAGCGCTTCCTGATAAGCCGCGTCCGCCTCGGCAGCTTCTTTCGCCGCGACCTGATCGGCATAGGTGGTCAGCGTCGAGGTGTCCGCGTTCGCGTATACCGTCATTTCGGAGCAGGACGCGAAGTGCTGACCGTCGCCGGTCGCCGTGCCGCCGACGCGGATCGCGGTGCCCTTGATCGGTTCGAATTCGAAGGTATAGGTGTCAAAGTTGGGGAGGAAGTCCGCCTGCGTGGTGCCGTTCGGATAGTTCACTTCGTTGGTGAGCGTGACGTCTACCCAGTTTTCGCCCTGCAGGACCTGACATTTCAGAATGCCGTCCTTGAACCAGCCGCCGTCGCCGAAGTGCATGCCTTCGGTGAACTCGACTGCGGTGAATTCGATTTCCTTCTCATAGGTCATGATGAAGGCTTCTTCGTAATCTTCAGGCACACCGGCCCAGGTGTCGCGCTGTTCCATATTGGTGCCCGTTTCGGGATCCGGACGGATGCCGTCGACGATGACCGAGATGGGCGAGCCGGATCCTCCGGCATTTCCGGAAAGAACGGACGGGAAGCCGTATCCGGTGACGTCCGTCCCGGTGATTTGTGCAGATACCGTTACGGCGCAGATGCATGCAACGATAAGCGCAACAAGGATGCTGGCTGTTTTTTTCATGATGCTGCCCTTTCTGTGGTTGTTTTTATATCACGTAATAAATACGGGATATTCTTTGAAACCGCTTTTTCCGATCGCGCGGCGGCCGTCAGTCCGTACCGAACCGCTTTTCGATCTTTTCGCAGATTTTGCCGATGTCCTTCTCGACGGCTTTCTTTCTCGCCGCGCTGTAGGAGGCGAAGGTGTTCGCGTAGGACATCGCCATGTAGATGTAGTCGCAGATGCCCGCGTACGCGCCGATGGAGCCCGCGTCGTAAGTCGTGTTCGCGTAGATGATGTCGAGCATCCGGGAGGATTCGCGGTCGCGCGCCACGATGCCGTTCAGCATGATGTCGTAGTACGCCTTCGACAGCGTGTCAAGCGACGCCGCGCCCATGGTCTCGAGGAAGAGGCCGAGGTTTTTCTCCGTCCGCTCGTCCACGATGGTCGGCACGCAGAGTGCCGCGCCGGTGTAGGAGTTCACGACGGAATAATAGTTATCGACCGCATCGTTGAACTTCGGGTTCGGAAGGATGCCGAAATCGCTTTCCATCGTTCTGAGCTCGGGAATGTTGACGTCGCGCACCCACATGAACATCGCTTCGTCCTGCATGAACTTGTTCGCCATCCAGATGTTGAAGTCGCCCGGCGCGTTCATGACGTTGTAGCAGATCGCGCGGTTGTACATGATGTCGGTGGAATTCATCAGGATGTCGATGTTGCGTTCGTTGTCGAAGATGTAGCGCGGGCGGTCGTTTTCGTCCTTGTCGCAGATCATGCCCTGACCGGCGGCAAGGAACGCGTCGAGGGTGTCTCTCTGGTAGAAGAAGCCCCACTGGTCCTTGTCCGTCATCTCGCCGTCGCCGTCGAGGTCGCGGGAGCACATTTCGACGATGCCCGCGAAGTAATCGAGCGTCCACTTGCCGTCCGAGACGACCTCGTAGAGATCGTCAAGCTGGTACTGCGCCGCGAGGTTCTTGTTGAACACGATGGAGGAAACGGCTTCCTTGTGAATGGTGGTGATTTCGCTGCATACGCCGAAATTATGGTTCAGGATGGACAGCCCCTTGATCGAGTTCTGTACCCACGCGGGGCGGGAAAGATCGATCCCTTCGATGTTCTTCATGTCCATGATGCATCCGTTCGCCGCCATGTTCAGGTATTCATGGAGACGGGCGATCCAGACCTGATACGCGCCGTCCGCGGCGGCGACGGAGGTCTGCAGGGCGTTGTTGGCGTCCCCGCTGCCCGGGAGATTGTGTTCCTGAATGACGCATTTGAGCCGTTCCTCGGTCTTGAGGTTGCGGTCGTACACGGCGTCGTTTACGGCTGCGCCCGTGTATTCCTCGGCGGTGATGTCGTCGACCGTCCAGACTGCCTCACCGGGCCAGTTGCTCGTCAGGAAGGTGAAGGTCTGACCGTCCATATCGGTGGTTTCAAGACCGTCGAACACATCCGGTTCGGTTTCCGCCGGCTCCGTTTCGCCGCCCGGCGTCACGGTCGTGCTGTCGGCGGGGGTGCCCTGCGGATCGTTCTTTTCCTGTACCGCGCTTTCGCCGCACGCGGTGAAGACCGGCAGAAGCATCAGCGCGGCAAGGAGGGCGGAAAGGATTTTCTTCGGATTCATGATATCCTCCTTTCGGATAATCCGCCTGTCAGATGATTTCGAGATAATCGCGGTCGGGCAAGACCGGAAGGATCGGATTCGGCTTGTCAAGGTAGTAATACGCGACAGAGGAGATGTCGTCCTGCATCGGCAGGTACCGTCCGCCGGAGCGCCAGCCGAGCGCCTGAATGGTGACTCTCAGGTCTTCGTCGAACGAGATCGGGTCGGCGATGTGCCAGCGGTACAGGGAGAAGCGCTGGTTCGCTGTGTAGAGCCCGTCGGGAGCGTAGGGAATCATGCCGGTGTACGGCGTGCAGAACTTCTCGTAGCGGTGCTCGTTGTCGAAATTGTACGCGCCGCAGAAATAGTCCTCCGTGCCCGTGCCGCAGATCGTGGGGTATTCGGCGTCGCCGTCCATATAGAACTTGATCTCGCCCTCTCCCCACCAGCCGTTGTTGTTCACGCCCCACGCCATGTAGGTGCCGACGTAGCGCCCCTTCCCTTTCACGCCGTCAAGGATGGTGTGCACGGTCTTGTACGGGAGGGGATTGGAGCGGCGGAACTGGGCGTGGAAGTACCCGGCGTTTTCCGGGATCTCGTCCAGGGTGTAGTCCACCTGATAGTACAGAGTAAAGACGTCGTCGCCGAGGTTTTCGACGGTGATGCGGCAGTTCTTCTTGAAGGGCATCTGCCAGTAGCAGTTCAGACCGTTGCGCGGGTTGACGCAGACGGCGAGCGAGGACATCTGCGTGAAGGCAGGGACGTACGCGTTCGCGAAGAAGTCGCCGAGCGGCACCTCCACGGACGGGACTTCGCTGCCGTCCCAATAGAAGCGCAGGATCGCGTAACGGCCGGGAATGCCCGCCGGGGTCAGCCAGATGTGGTTGATGCAGCCGGAACCGTCGATTTGCGCCATCGTATAGACGGAATGGGGACCGATGCGTACGGACGGGGAGACCTTCCAGCCAACGCCGAGCTCTCTCGCGCAGCCTTCGCCCGTGCCGTGTTCGGCCCGCGCGCCGCCGCCCTTTGCGCCGTCAAAGTTTTCGGGACTGATCGAACGGGTCTTGCCCGCGCCGAGAAGGGACAGTCCGCCGAGGCCCGATACCGCGGATAAATTAAGCGCCATATTCCGTACCTCCTTACAGGTTGTTATGAGATTCAGAAATCCTGACGGGTTTTCGCGACCGCGCCCGCAGGTCGGTTTTCCCGCCAAAAAACGAAAAGGAAACGAAATGATCCAAATGCTTTTCACTCTGATTATACCTTATTTCAGAGTTCAAATCAACGGACAAATCACGCTCTAAAAAGAGAAAAACCGACTTATTGCAAAAGTCGGTTTGAAGGGTCGTCAGGCATACACAGACGCGAGAGCGTGCGCTCTGACGTAATCGATGCGCGCGCCCGTGTCCGTGCGGAGCCGGATATAGGACATGCCGAAATCCGCCGTAACCTCGGCAGAGGAATAAACAAGCCCCCGGTCGGCAAAGATTTCCACGCCCGCCATATCGATGACGACGCGCAGATGAACCTGTCCGTCTCCGTAGGACATGGGCATGTCGTAATCGTCGGAATACGGGCTCGTCACCACGATGCGGTTTTCCGCCGGATCGACAAAAAGCGTCACGCCGAACACCGTCACATCGAAAGCGCCTTGTTTTGATTCGATGAAAATGTCATATGCGCAGCGGGAGAGGGGCAGAATGAATTCCTCGCCGTCTCTGAGCCGCAGATCCGTCTTCTCCGTCGTTTCGCGCCAGAGCGTTTCAATCTCCGGCACGGGCCACGAGCGCAGCCGGTAGATGTCGCCGGTCTTCACGAGGCTCATGTCCGTCGGGATGCCGATCTGATTTTCAAAGGGTGAGTCCGGCATGTGCATCTTATCGTAGGTCAAGCGCACGCGCCGCGTTTTCGTGCCTCCGCTTTTCACCTCATCCGGGAACGCGAAGGTCTGTCCCGCGTAGCTGCACCGGCTGCCGTGATGATGGGGCCGCGCGCTCTGAATGGGCACGAAACCGTCCGGTGTGAGTTTCCCGACCGTGTACCGGTCCTCCCCGCCCGAAAAGACCCAGAGACGCTTTCCGTCCTCTCCCGGCAGGGGATAAAAATCGGGGCACTCCGATTCCTGCGCCAGGGTCAGACGCTGCAGCGGCTTCCAGTCGAGAAGATCGGACGAGGTATAGAGCGCGTATTCGTCGCTCTCCATGTAGAGCGCCATGACATAGCGTCCGAGTTCCTCCGCCCACACGACCTTCGGGTCGCGGTTTTCCCGCCCGCCGGTGTCAAGGACGGGGTTTTTTCCATATTTGCAAAACGTTTTTCCTCCGTCGAGGGAAACCGCAAGACACTGGGTAAAGCGCTTTCCCCTGGACTGCTCGGACACACCTCCCGCCGCCGTATAGAAGAGCAGGATCGGAGGATCTCCCGCTGGAGAAAAACCGAACCCGCTCGCGTTTTCGCTGTCCACAAAAGCGGAGCCCGAGAAGATCTCGCCGTCCTCGTCGGGAAACAGAACCGGGTCGCGCTCTTCCCAGCGGACGAGGTCGGACGAGACGGCGTGTCCCCAGTGCAGGGATCCTCCCCACCGCGTGGAGGTTGGGTTATACTGATAGAACATATGCCAGATGCCGCCGTACCAAAAAAGTCCGTTCGGGTCGCTCAGCCAGCCGCGCCGCACGGTGTAATGGACCAGCGGACGGCGGCTCATTTCGGGATCGTCGGCGGGCAGGGACGGCGCGAACGAACAGCAGAGTTCCGCCTCCGGCTCGATTTTTACGTGAAAGGTCCGTCCGATGAACCGCTCCACCGGGATGAAGCTGTCGTATTTCGGACGGAAGGCGTCGACGGGCGCGACAAAATCGAAAGCGATTTCCCCGTCTTCTCCGTAAAACAGGATCTTCTTGTTCCCCACGCTCGGGTTGATCGGCACGACGAGGTACCGGTCCAGCACGGCAAGCTCCATATCTCCGTCCTCCTCTGTCAGCGGTGCATCTTGCGAAACCGCTGCGGCGTCACCTTTTCGTGATACTTGAAATACTTCTCAAACAGCTCCCGTTCGGGAAGACCGACGCTCTCTCCGATCTTCTGCACCGAAACGTCCGTCGTCATGAGCAGGTGCTTCGCCATCGTCAGCTTCTGATCGTTGATGTACTTCTTCATGGTGACGCCGTACCGCATCCGGAAAATGCGCATGAGATAATCCTTGTTGTATCCGAAATGCGCGGCGATCTCCTCCACGGTGATCATCCGGTCGATGCTGCGGTTGATGTACTCCATGACGGCGCCGAGCGCCGAAAACCGCTCCTGCTCCGTGCGGTCCCCGCCGCGGCGGATGTCGCAGAGGATGGAGAACAGCGCGGCGTCCGCCTCATAATCGATGCCGCTGCCGGTCATCGCCGCGCGAAGACGCTCAAAGAGCTTCGCGAAGAAGAGCTCGTCCTCCGTCACGGAGACGACCCGCTCGGCGATTCCGCTGAGAAGCTCGCTCGAGCAGGTGAACTCCACGGAATAATACGTCGTCTTCTCGGCGGAGGGCTTGAGTCCCTCTACCGTCCGGTAGCGCGGGATCACGAGCACATCCCCCGCTCCGAGGATAAATTCGCTCCGATCGACCGTAAGATACAGACGCCCCAGCGTGACATATATGATTTCGCAGAACTCGAGGAAGCGCCGCGCGTACCGCAGTTCTTCGCTCACGGAAAGCGAAAAACAGCTTTTCGCCTTCACATAGGTCTTGACTTCGATTTTCTGGTAGCCGGGTTTGGCGGGCATACAGATCATAACGGCCCTCCTCTGCGGGATCTCCCGGGTTGTGACTCCGTATCCCGTCGGAAAGGTGAGCGGGAACTGCCTTTGACGGGAGTACGGCGGTTTTGTCCCAATTATAGCACAAGATCAACAGTATTGCAAGAGCGTGAACCCTGCGGGGAGCAAATTCGGATAGATGAAAGCGAAAGCGCCGCCGCTGCAGTCTTCGGCTCTTCGTGCTCCGGACCGCGGCGGTTTTCGGGGGAATCGGCCTGTTTGCCGCAGATCGGACTTATTCGTCATACAGTTCTTGTTTTTTTGCCCGGAACGGCGCTTTTTATCATCCCCTATTGATTGAGGGCGCGGTTTGTGATAAAATAAACAGAGACCATGTATTTCGCCCGAACACAGCTCACCCCTGCCCCGACGGGCGGGACCCGTTCGGGCGGATGATCAAGATGTTCGGACCCGCAAGCTTTCAGCCGGCTGTGCCTTCGCTTTGATCCGTTCCGGGCAGCCGCATACCGCACAACAAAAGGAGGAACCTCATGGCGAAGAAAAAACTGACGATCCTGCATTCGAACGACCTGCACGGAGATTTTCTGCCGAAAAAGTCGGGCGGCGTGGAGACCGGAGGTCTGCCCCGTCTCTCCGGCTATGTGAAGAAGGTGCGCGGAGAGGAGAAAAACGTCATCTACGCGAATGCCGGCGATATGTTCCGTGGTTCGATCATAGACTCGGAATATATGGGACTCTCGACCATCGACATGATGAATCTGCTCTCCCCCGACGTGACCACGGTCGGGAATCACGAGGTGGATTACGGCATCGCGCACCTGCTCTTTCTCGAGAAATGCGCCCGCTTTCCGATCATCAACGCCAATCTCTTTATCAAGCTGAACAACGCGCGGCTGTTTGAGCCCTACCGGGTGCTTGAGGTCGACGGACTGCAAATCCTCGTGATCGGCATCCTCACCGACGAGGTGATCGCCTCCACGAAGTCGGAAAAGGTGATCGGAACGCTCGTGGACGTGGAGCAGGCCGCGAAGGAAGTGGGCATCATCTGCGACAACTACCGCACCCGCCGCACCGACATTGTGGTGCTCCTCACGCACATCGGCATCAAGGCGGACCGCAGTCTTGCCCGGCTGCTCGACCCGGACTGGGGCGTGGATCTGATCATCGGCGGCCACACGCACACCTATATGGAGGAGCCGGAGGTCGTGAACGGAATCCCGATCGTTCAGGCCGGAACCGGCACCGGGCAGATCGGGCGCTTCGACATCGAGTATGACACCCTGCGCGACAGGATCACCGCATGGAGCTGGCGCTGTGACCCGATCAACGAAAACACCGCCCCCGTCGACCCGGTCATGGAGCAGCTGCTGAACAGCTACAAGGGGCGGACGGACGCCAAATACCGCCGCATCGTCACGAGCTTTGCACGCCCGCTGACCCATCCCTCCCGCACGGAGGAGACCGAGCTCGGCAATCTGTATGCCGACCTGCTCCAGTGGGAGAGCAGCTTCGACATCATGATGATGGGGTCCGGCTCGATCCGCAAAAAGGAGCTCGGCCCGATCGTGGAGTATCAGGACATGCTCGAGAACACGCCCTTTGACGATCTTCTCTGGATGCTCAAGGTAACAGGCGCTCAGTTGAGGCGGATGGTGCTGCACATGCTGCGCGACGAGGCATGGGGAGGTCACACGGAATTCTATCAGTTCTCCTCCGGGGTGCGGATCGTCTACCGCAAGAGCACCCACAGCCTCGAGGAGTTCAAATTCCGGGGCGAGGATGTCGCCGACGAGCAAAAGCTGCTGATTGCCCTGCAGAACTATCACTATAAGAACTTTGACGAATTCCTCGGAGTTCCGCTCGCGGAAGTGTCAAAGAACATGAAGCCCCGGGTGATCGCCACCAGCGTCAACAACATTGTGGAGGAGTATTTCGCAACGCACGCGGGGCTCGACGCCCATGTGGAAGGGCGGCTTGTAGTCCTGGAATGACGGGGCGGTTTTACCCGAAAACATCAAATTCTGAATCTGACTAAAAAGGAGTTCGCCCATGAAAATCACCGCATTTCTGCTCGCCCTGCTTCTGACGCTGTCCGTTTTTGCTTCCTGCGCCGGCCCGGACGTTCAAGAAACCGAAGCGCCGGACGCGGCTCCTGCAGTCGATCCCGTTCAACCGGGCGCCGTGGAGACGGAACCGGAAAAGGAAACCCGTCAGCCGCATCATGTACCCGCGTACGATTTCGGCGGAGCGGACTTTGTCACCGCTTACCCGAAATGGAGCGGTTACCCCTATTATTTCTTCGCTGACGAGCAGACCGGAGACGGCATGAACGACGCGATCTACGACCGCAAGATCCGTGTCGAGGAAGCGGTCAACGTCTCCCTCAAACAAACGGAATGCGGTTACATCGTAGACGTGGTCAACGAGGTCACGCGGTCCGTGCAGGCGGGGGACGACGCGTACCAGATGGGTCTGTTCCATTGCATTCAGGGCATCGCCGATATGGCGGTCGGGAATATTCTCTATAATCTGGACGAGATGGCGAACATCGATCTCTCCGCCCCGTGGTGGAATCAGACCATGACCGATATGCTGCGCCTCGGGGAAAAAACCTATTACGGGGTGAACGACTACATGATCCCCGCGCCTTACTGCATTTATTTCAACAAGGAAATCGTGGAGCAGCATCGGCTGGATAACCCCTACGACCTCGTTTATGAGGGAACGTGGACGCTTGACCGCTGTCTCTCAATGGCGGAGTCCGTCACGGAGGACCGCAACGGAAACGCCGCGTTCGACAGCGACGATACGGCAGGGATGGTCGCGAACGACGCCTCCTGCTACACCAGCTTCGTCACCGGATGCGGCCAGTACATGACGAGCCGGGACGCGGACGGACGCGTTGTTCTCGATATGAATACGGAGAAAATGATCTCCATCGTGGAGAAGGTTTATCATGCCGCGAATACGCCCGGCGTCATTCAGATCCCCGGCGCGAAGAACAGCACGCAGATGTTCAAGGACGGCAACGTTCTCTTCGACCTCGGCTCCATCGCGGGAGCCATCTCGTTCCGCGATGCGGAGTTTGACCTCGGCATCCTTCCCTTCCCCAAGTATGACGCCGCGCAGGAGAATTATATCTCTCTGGACTGGGGCGGACTGATGGGCGTTCCCGCGTCCGTCAGAAACCCGGAGATGGTCGGAGCCGTGATCGAGCTGCTCGCGTATGAAAGCGCGGATACCGTTATTCCCGCGTATTACGACGTCCTGCTCGCCGGGAAGCTGGCGCGGGACCCCGATACCGTCGCGATGATGGACATCCTCTTCGACACCATAGCCTACGAGATCGGCGGCAATTATTTCGGATTCTCGAGCGGCTTCAAGACCCTGTTCTACACGCTCGGCGACGAGGTCGTCAAAAATCATAACAAAAACTTCTCGTCCCTCTATAAGAAGTATCAGAGATCCGCAGCCTCGACCATCACGAAGTTCTACCAGAATCTGGTAAAAGCGGAAGCCAATCCTTGAAGATACCCGGGCAGAATGAATGCCGCCCTGGGCGGGATGAGATCCCCGGATTTGATTTCACTGTTTTCGGAAGACTCCGCGGTCATGCGCTGCAACTGAAAAAGGGCGGTTCGATATGAACCGCCTTTTCTCTTTCCCTTTCGGCCCTGCCGTTCGTATTGCGACTCGCTTTTCGCTCCCGGCTCGCCGCCCGGAGGTGTTCGTCATTTTCCGCCGGCACCGGCGTCAGCCGCCGCCATCCTTTCCTGTGTTCAGTTGTATATCGAAGCGTCCAGCGACGTGTCGAGAGACCGAAGCTGTCCGATCGTCTTCTCGTAATTGGCGCGGTAGACATTTTCGCATGCCGCCCAGAAGCTGGAGAAATTCTTTGTTTTCGACATCATCATATACCGCAGATAATGCCAGGGATAGCCGATCGATTCGTTATACAGCGAATCAAAGGTGATCCACACGCTGTCTTTGACGAGATCCATCATCTGAGCCGTCTCCACGTCGCGGGAGTAGCGGTTTTTCAGCACCACGTCAAAATACTCGGGCGTGACCGTGCGAAAACTCTGCGAACCGAATGCCTCGAGCACGGCGGCGGACATATCCGCGTCGCGGACATCGATGGGAACGCACCACAGGGATACGCCGTCCTGCAGACGCGTTCCGTAGGAATTCTGCGATTCGTCAAACAGGGGATACGGGAGAACGCCGTAATCGGATTCCATATCCGCGAACCGTCCCGTCACGTCTCCGATCCTCGTCACAGCCAGAAGCGCGCGGTCTTCCTTGAAGCAGTCGAGATCGGTCATGTCGCCCGTATCGGTCAGGCAGCCGGGGTTTCCCCAGGTCAGTTCATACACCTTTTCCGCGATCGAGCCGAGGTATTCGAGATCGGGAGAGAACTGAGGATAACCGTCCTCGCCGCGCACGCTCATCGTCGCGTGAAATCCCTGCAGATAGCCGTCGGCGTCATTCACCGAAGAAGTCGTCAGACCGAACGCGTCTTCCGAACCGATCTGACCGTCCCCGTTGAGGTCGCGGTAAATGTTTCTTGTCAGACCGTTTACATAGTCTACGGTCCAGCGGTGCTCCCGCACGACGTCGTACAGATTTTCGATCCCGTTGTCCTGCGCTACCTTGTGATTGACGGCATAGACGGACATGGCGGAAAGAAATGACATGGACGCGTCGCCGGTCAGAAAATACACGTGATTGCCGAGCTGGAGCTCGGTCCGGCAGGTCTGATTCCACCAAGGACTGTCAAGCTCGAGATAGTCGAGCCCCGCCAGATCATAGAGGCACCCCAGCATGGACAGGGACGGGATCCGCGCGGACCATCCCGCGACCAGATCAAACGCGCTGTCGTTCGCGTAGATCGATGCCGCAAGGCTCGTGATCGCCTGATCGTATTTCTGCCACCCCTCCGCTTCAAAAACCTCGATCCGGATGTTCAGCCGATCTTCCACGAGCGTATTCCGCTCGAACACAATGTCGTTCACCACACTCCCCGTCATTCCGTCCGTATAAATCTCGGCGACGCTGTCCCCTCTCGAATGGATCACGATCGTTCTTCCGCCGTAGTCAAGCTCCGGCAGTGAATCCGGCTTTTCCTCCCCGGTTTCCGTGTCCGCCGTCCCGCCTTCGCTCACCGCGTCGGCGTTCGTCATGCCGCCGGTCTCATCGGCAGCCGTTCCCTCCGAACAGGACGTACCGAGAAAACCCAAAAGCAGTGCAAGTATGGCGGATATCAATTTCCCAGCCATTCTTCCCTTTCCCGTTCCCTTCTCCTTCATAAGAACACCGATCCCTTTCCGATCAAGCGCGTGCCCCTTGCGTCGCCGGGAAACACAAATGCCGCCCGAAGGACGCCCCGTCCCGAAGCAACGCGCGCAGAATATCCACACATATTCCGGGATATCACTTTTTTTTGTTTTCGTCAAGCACATTATATAATAAGCGCACGGATTTTTCAATACCAAGCAAGAATTATCGGCACGGCAATGATTTTGGAGTTATAGCACAACTTTTGGATTCCGTTGACAGTGTCAAAATTCCCTGCTATAATGAAAAACCGAAGGGGGTGACTGCCTTGCTCATGGAGGAGGAGGTCCTGGCGTATTCGCGCATGCCGGTCAGCGCGTGGCTCGCCACATTCGGCGACCCTTGCGTGAGGGAACCGATGTGGAGTCCGACGCCGCCGAACGGTGAAAACCGTTTGGTTTTCCATTCGCACATACATGACGAAATCGAAGTCCATCAGATACGGCGAGGCGAACTGACCGCCGAAATCAACGGCAGCCGCTTGAAGCTGACCGCTGGGGACATCCTGATCGTCAATCCCTATGAACGCCACAGCGGCACCGTCCCGCAGAACGCCGTGACGGAGTACATGCACGCGACCTTTGACGTGAACTATTTTACCGGCTGCTGCGGAGAAGCAAACACGCTTTTTCGGAACATGCTCACCGGCGAGATCTATTTTCCGACGCTCATTCCCGCGGACAACCCCGTCAGCCCCCGCATCGGGAAAGCCCTTGAGAATATTTACGAATGCTACCGAAGAGCGATGTGCGAGAAAGAAAACCTCGCGTCGGCGGACCTTCGCCTCTCACTGGCGGTGCAGGAGCTCACGGCACTTCTTCTCGAAAATGTGACGCCGCTGAAAAGCAACGGGAAGCAGGTCAGAAATTCGCGCTTCATCCGCGAAGTACAGCAGTACGTTTCAAACTACTTCCGCTGCAATCTTACAACGGAACAGATCGCAAACGACATCGGCTACAATACGAGTTATTTCTGCACGATGTTCCGCCAAAACTTCGGCATCCCCTTCAAGCAATACCTGAACGAGCGCAGGATCGAATACGCGACGACCTGGCTGCGCAATCTTCCGCTTTCGGAAATCGCATCGGCGCTGGGCTTTTCAAGCTACAACTATTTCTGCCGCGTGTTCAAAAAGCAAACCGGCATGACGCCGGGAGAAATGTTCGGGAGATGCGAATAGGGGGACGCGGAGGGCTCTGCCGCTGCACGGCGTCCCGCCGGGCGCCGCCGGAGCATTTCGCCGCCCCGACCGCTTTGCGCACCGCACTGCCGTCCCCGCTTTGCAACCCATATGAAAAAATCAGGGAGGAATCATTATGAAAAAAACATTCGCAGTCATCCTCACAGTTCTTCTCACCGCCGTTCTCGCAATCTCCGCGCTCGCGGCTGAATCCTCGTTTACCGTGCTGACGGACGCGGAAAACGAATTCGTCTACAAAAACGACGGGACCTGGGACGCCGGAGATTCCCGCGTCGGAGACGGGACACAGTCCATTATTTACGCGTTCTCCCTGAGCGAGGGAGACACCTGGGCGTATGTCGAGTTCCCGATCTGCAATCAGTTCAAAATCGAAGCGGCAAAGGACAACCCCGACGACAGCGCCTCGTACACCGTCGCGGCGGAGAAACAGCCGACCGAGCAGGAGCGAGCCGACGGGCTTCCCTTCTGGGGAACCGCTCCCTTTGAAGCTCCGACGAAGGTCGATCTGAGTGATTTCTGTCTTGACAACAGCAGCGGAAAAATCTATGTGAAAGTCTCCGACGCCGCCCCCGAAAACGGATGGGGACCGAAAATCTACAACACCTCGCCCGTAGTGTTCTCCCATGGCTCGGAAAAAGACATCCCCGGGGTCCAGACCTTCACCGCCGGCACCCCCGATGAAACCGCCTTCATCTACAACAACGACGGAACGTGGGTCGATTCGAACAACCGCATCTGCGACAACGGCACCACGGTCACCTATGTCTTCAGCCTCGTCGAAAACGCGAATTTCGCACAGCTTGAAATCAATATTCACAACCAGTACAAAATCGAAGTCGCCGTGGATGATCCGGACAACGCGGATTCCTATACGGTCGTCGAGCAGCTCAAGATCCCAGACACCGCCGATCTCGAAGCGGAACCCTGGTGGGGAGCGGGCGACGACTATGTGCTCCACACGATCGATCTTTCCGATTACTGCTCTACCGGACGGATCTATGTGAAGATCGGAGACGTCACGCCCGACACCGGCTGGGGAGGCAAGATCGAAGGCGAGGTCAGATTCACCTCGAAGATCGCGGACGGTACTGAGGCGCAGACCTCGGAACCGTCTGAGGTCCAGAGCTTTACCGCCGCCTCCGCGGAGGAGAACCGTTTCATTTATCTCAACGACAGGACCTGGGTCGATTCCGGCAACCGCATCTGCGACAACGACACTTCGGTCACCTATGTCTTTGATCTCGCCGAAAACGCCGATTTCGCCCAGCTCGAAATCTATATCCATAACCAGTACAAGATCGAGGTCGCCGTAGACGATCCCGACGACGCGGATTCCTACACGGTCGTTGAACAGCTTGAGATCCCGGACGACGCGGATCTCGAGGCAGAGCCCTGGTGGGGGGCGAGCGAGGACTATTCGCTCCATGTGATCGATCTTTCCGATTACTGCTCCACCGGCACCATTTATGTGAAGATCGGCGACGTCACGCCCGACACGGGATGGGGCGGCAAGATCGAAGGCGAGGTTCGGTTCATTTCCAAAGCGGCAGAACAGGCAGCCGAAGCGGATCCCGTCGAGCCCACGTCCGCACCGGTCGAGGAACCCGCGCCGGTCGAGGAACCCGCGCCGGTCGATGAACCCACTCCGGGCGGGGAAGAACCGATTCCCGCGGTCGATGAGCCCGCGCCCGCCGCGCAAGAACCCGCGCCCTCTGCAGAAACTCCCGCCGAACCCGAGACATCTCCGAACACCTTCGATTTCGGTGTGATCGCCGCCGTTTCCGCCATGATCTCCCTCGCCGGCTTCGCCGCAGCAAAGAAACGCTGAGCGGCGTCCGGCAATACGGAAAACCGATCCATGATCACTGGGCGCATTTTCCGAAACAACCGATCAGCAAAACAGTCAGGTATGATCCGGCAAATCATACCGGACTGTTTTCTTTTTCGGATGCCGTCTCTTCTCTCCCGTGCGTTTCTTTGAAATCTGCCTGCCGAGGCGTGCGGTTTTGTGCTATAATACGCTGAGAGGGACCGATCATGTGCACGCGTCGTCAAGGTTCGCTCCCCGACGTGCCGGGGGAGCCCGGACGGCTTGCCCCATGAATCGAAACCCGTCCGGGTATGATTCGGCGCGGGCGGAGTTTTTTTGTGAAAAATTCCGCGAAACGTGTGACCCGCGGAAGCGCGCTGTCGCTTTAGAGGGTGAAGGCCTTCAAAAAGAGGAAAGGAGCGGATAGCTTGAAAGACGAAGAAATCGTTGCGCTGTACCGAAAGCGGGACGAGACGGCCGTGGAACGGACCGCCGAAAAATACGGTCAGAGGCTGAGGAATCTGGCGTTCGGGATCACGGAGGACGCGCAGACTGCCGAGGAATGCGAGAACGACGCCTACATGGCGGCGTGGAACAGCATTCCGCCGCACGATCCGTCCGGGTATCTCTACGCCTATCTGGCGCGGATCGTCCGGCATCTCGCGCTGGACGCGCTGCGCGCCCGGAAACGTCTCAAACGAAGCGCCGTGATCACGGAGCTCTCGGCGGAGATGGAGGAATGCATCCCCGCGCCGGATGATACGGTCGGGAAATTCGAGGCCAAAGCGCTCGGCGAGGCGATCGGACGGTATCTGCGCACGCTCAGCGAAGACAAACGGGTGGTCTTCATGCGCCGGTACTGGTATTTCGATTCGGTGGAGAGCATTGCGCTGCGCTGCGGATTCAGTCAGAGCAAAGTCAAGACGATCCTGCTCCGATGCCGCAAAGGGCTGAAAGATTACCTTGAAAAGGAGGGGTACACGATATGAGAGGAAACGAGCTTCTTGACGCGCTCGCATACGCGGACGCGGATCTGATTCTGGAAGCGGAAAACGCCGGGAGGAGAAAACGCAAAAGACTGCCCGCCGGCAGGATCGTGCTGATCGCCGCGGCCGCCGTACTTCTTGGAACGACTGCCGTCGCCGCGGGAGTGCTTTTGACCAGACCCAACGTGAGGACGGACCCGGCCGGTCTGACGATGACGGCGGACGGGGAGGCAGCCGCGCTTCCCGAAGAAGCCGAAGAGGCGATCCTTGCCGCCGTCGACCCGGAGCGGGGGTACAAGGCGTATTTTGAATTCGACACGGTGGAAGAGTGGCAGGCGTTCTTCGGACTTCCCTTCGCGTTCTTCGAGTCGAGCGATTTTCTGCGGATGGGACCGATCGAAACGTTCGTGACCACGGAGGAGGGAGACGACGGGGTACGAAAACCAACGTCGGCGCTTTCCGGCTCGATCGTGAGCCGGTATCGTGAAGACTCCGCACCCGCGCCGGGCGAATCTCCCGCGCTTCTGTGGAGCGGCGAGCTGGAAATTCTTGTCTCGTATACCGGAAAGGCGGCGTCGTCCGACCGCTTTGCGAGTGTGCGGGAACAGACCGTCGAAGACTATACGACGCCGTCCGGCATCCCGTGCGTGATCGCGAAGACCGTGACGGACAGCGGGCAGATCGCTCACTTCCGCCTGTATTACAGCTTCGACGCGGTAAGCTGCTGCCTGCGCACCCACACCTCTACGGATTCGGAACAGGAGGCCGCGGCTCTTCTCGAAGACCTCAAAACCTTCGCCGATTCCCTTGCGATCCGCTCTCCGGGAGAGTAATCCCCCGCTGAGTCCGGGCTGACCGGTAAACACGCAAGAAAGACCCGTTTGTGCTGAACCCGTGCGTTCACCCCAAACGGGTTTCGCTTTGTTGATCCGTTTGATTTGAATCGGTTGCGCGGGATCAAGAAGTTCTCTGCCGCGGGTGTCCGCAGTTCGCATTGATCCCCGACCGCCGTCGCTTGCGGCGGGCAGCGGCGGCTGAAAAACCGAAAAAACTTCCCCCGAACTTGATTTGCTCCCTGCGAAGTGTTATAATGGTCTGAACCGGCGCAGGGTCCCGACCGCGCAAAAAGAGCATGGGATCAGCCCGGCGGCGACGTCAGACAAGGAGACAATGCCATGACGATCCGATCTTATACCACGGGCTCCGGCGATCCCGAAAAGCTCCGTCTCATCGAGCAGAGCTTCGCCATGCTCCATGATTCCCCGACCCTTCCGAATCTCAGGATGCTCTACAAATCCTCCACGGACATGTTCAGCGAGGGATTCATCTGGGGGGACGGGTGGTGGATCCAGAACAGCTTCGGCTTTACGATGGGCGCGATCCCGCTGCTCGATCCCTTCTGGTCAAAAATCCTTCAGAATTCCTACGACGCCTTCTGGACGCGCATCGGGGACGGAAAGCGGATCGGCGCGGACAACGGCGTCCCGACACATCCCAACTACGCCTACCGTGCGCCGGACGGCTCCCTCGGGGACTGCGTCAGCCGGATCGGCATCATTTACCGGCAGGGCGACGGGGACGTGGATTCCTACGACTGGTTCTACGAGGCCACCGCGGCGGGCGTGCTGATGGAAGCGGAGATCCTGCTCTTTGACCGGCGGCCGGAGCAGATCAAGAAATACCTGCCCCTCATGCGCCGCTCCCTCGATCACATCGAATCCGCACGGGCCGAGAACGGGCTCTTTCTCGTGGGTCCCTCGGCAAATCTGCTCGCGCCGAGCTACGGCGGCAGCCCCGCGGACGAAGACGGCAAGCCGCAGAAGGGCTATCTGACAGGGCTTTCGGTCACGACCGCCGCCGCGCTCAAAAAGTGCGCCGCCCTGTGCCGCATGGTCGGGGACGGGGAGACCGCCGCGGAGTATGAACGCCGGCTGGACCGCACCCTCTCCGCCCTTCCCGCTTTGCTGACCGACGAAGGGTATTTCGTCAAGTCCATGGACCCCGACGGCACGAAGCACGGGATCTACGGCGCGGACCGGTACGGCTACCTCGACGGGGTTTGCAACGTGGACGCCGCCGCGTGGGGCGTGGTGGGTTCGGAGCTCTCGCGCTCCATCTGCGAGAAGATCGCGTCCGTCCCCGGCATCCGTCCCGCGGGGATCCTCTGCACCAATTATCCCCATCTGGACGACACGCTCCCCGCGTATCGGAACCGTTCGGGCGAGCCGCATTCCCTCGGCTGGCGCTCCGGCGACTGGGTGGACGGCGGATGCTGGGCGACCGTGGAAGGCAGGGCGATCCTTGCCTATCTGAAAGCCGGCGCGTACGAAGACGCCTTCCGCGCCGCAGGGGTCTATATGAAGTGGGCGGAGGAATACCGCCAGGACGCGCCCATGTCCCAGTGGGGCTTCAACTCAAACAATCCGTGGCAGCAGGAGAACGACGATCACACCGTCTGTCAGCGTCCCGTGTCCGTGATGATCGACAATTTCGCGCCCGTGACCTGCCTGCTGAGAGGCTTGTTCGGATGGGACGCCGACGAGGAAGGACTCGTCGTGCGGCCGCAGATCCCGGGAGATATCACAGAACTGCGGCAGCATGTTCCCGTCGTCTTCGGCGGCTGCTCGATTTACGCGGCTTACATGGGCGGGGACGGACCGCTCGCCGCGGCTCTGAACGGCGTGCCCCTCCCCGCGGAGGAGGACGGAACCATTCGCATCCCCGCATCTCTTCTGCCGCGCGGCACAGAAGTCTGTCTGACACTCGACCGCTCGGGCACGGCGCCCGTCTTGTCCGTGGACGAGCTGAAACGGAACGACACGCTCACCGGCGATTATGCGGGACTGAAAGACGATCTCGCCGCGATCTGCCGCGAATGCTCCTCCGCTCTCGACGCGGAAACGGATCCCATGCGCGCGGAGCGTCTGAGAGAGATCCTCTCCGCCGCAGAGGTTGCCGCCCTTCGCCGCAGACTGCCCTTCGACCGCCACGAGCTTCGCCCCATGACCGAAGAGAAAATCTCTCAGATTTTGAACCTGTACGATCAGACCGTGCGGGAGCTGTATGAAGGGCTCCGGTGACGGGAGTTCATCCGTGATCCGGACGCAGAAACACCGGATTCCCGGTTCCCCGCCCCGCGCGTCGGGTGATCCCGAACAGCTTGCGACGGCTGATTTCCGGCTTGAATTTCCGTCCCGTTCTCTTCTTCACGCACGTTCGGCAATTTCCCGAATTTCCGAAAATCACTTGATTCTCCCGGTGCGGTGTGTTATAATTGTGACATAACACGAGCATCGGACGCGTACGTCTGTGCGGACCGCCCAACGGAGTATTCTTCCCCGCGCGGCGTCCGGACCGAAGCCGGCCGAACGCGGGCTGACAGCATTGGAGGTGCCCATGAAACATCTGACCAAAATCATCGCCCTGTCGCTTGCCCTTCTTTTGCTCCTTCCGCTCCTCGGCGCGTGTTCCGAAAACACCAAGAACGCCGAAGAAACGAAACCGGTCACGAACGATACCCCGCGGACCTGACCCCCACGCCGGGAGGCGAGGAAGTCGAAACCGAAGAGGAGACCGAACGCTGGCTCGACGACGTGCCGGAGACCATGGACTACGGCGGACGCACGCTGCACTTCGCGCTCTATGAGGGCGTCGACGGCAATCTGACGAAGCAGCCGATCTGGGTCGAATCCGATACGGGCGACGTGGTGGACTCCGCCGTCTTCAAACGGAACATCGACATCTGCGAGCGGTTCAACATCGTGATCGTCGAGCCGCTGGTCGGGGACGGCAACGAGAGCGTCATCCGGATGGCCGTAAAGGCGGGCTCCTCGGAATTCGACGTCTACGGCGGCTATCAGTATTATTCCATCGTCCTCGGGTCGGAGGGAAGTCTTTTCGACCTCGGCAACAAGGACCGTTTCCCGTATTTCGACTTTGAACGCGAATACTGGGGCACCGACTACATCATGAACATGTCCCCGGACGAGCAAAGGATCTTCTGGGCGTCCGGAGACCTCGCGCTCCGCTTCATCGGCGGTATGTATGTCTCGTACGTGAACGCGGCGATCCTTGCGAACCACTATCCGGATCTCAATCTGTACGACGTTGTGGACGAAGGCGGGTGGACGCTCGATTACGTCCGGGACATCACCTCGACCGTCTACATCGACAAGAACGCGAACGGCTCCCGGGACGGAAACGATCAGTACGGCTTCTCCGTCGAGCTTGCCGACCCGATCGACGGAATGGCGGCCGGGTGCATGATCAACTTCTCCGAACGGAACGACGTGGGCGAGATCCACGTCACGCTTGAAAACGAACGCACCTATACGTTCTGGGAGAAGTTCGGCGATCTGACATGGCGCAGCGAAGGCATGATTCCCAACGCCGGCAACCAGTCCATTCTCTCTTTCAACGAAGGGAATATCTTCGTCACCTGCAACAAGCTCTGCATGTCGGGCATCTACCTGCGCGAGATGGAAGATGATTTTCTGATCCTGCCCCTTCCGAAGCTGGATGAGAATCAGCCCCATTACAACACGAGAATCCACGACTCCTGCACACTCTACGGCGTTCCCGTCACCGCGTCCGATCCGGAATTCGTTTCCGCCGTTCTCGAAGCGCTCGCCGCGGAGAGCTTCAAAACCGTCTCTCCGGCATATTACGAGATCGCTCTGAAGGTGAAATTCGCCCGTGACTCGGATTCCGGCCGCATGATCGAGCTTGTGCGTCAGAACGTCTCGAGCGACTTCGCAGCGCTCTGGTCCCACAGAATCAGCGACATCAACCATTTCTTCCGCCAGAATTACGGCAACGACGCCATTGCCTCGCAGATCCAGCGCGGTCTGCGCCCGTGGGACAAGGGGATCGAAAAGCTTGTGGCGGCGCTTATGAAGCTGAACGTCTGAGTCTGTCGAAGCGGCTGCATTCATCACCGATCGGCTGAAGCCGATTCGAAAAAACTATTAAGACCAAGTGCCTCAAGGACACGCAACCGTCCCCGAGGCGCTTTTCTTTGGATCTGCGGAGCGCGCGGCAGCTGCGATGCCCCGCTTTAGCCGCCCGCCCTGCCCCTCCCGAGGATCCCGATGGATTATTTTGAAAATCTTTACCCACGCTTGGCAGATTCCGCTAAAAAAGTTGACTATGATGAATGAAGGGATCGAAGCGAAGGGGGTACGCTGACTTGAAAGCAAGAATGAAGGGATCAAAGCGAAGGGGGTACGCTGACTTGAAAGCAAGGCGGTACATCGGAATACTCCTGCTCTCGGCTCTGGCCGTCCTGTTTGCGGCAGTCGGATGCATGACGGACGACAAGACGAAAGATACCTTATCGGATCTCTGCATATTCCACACGAGGAACGATGGTACCCCGGTAAAAACGATGTTGTCAAGCGCAAAAACAACCGCCGTCTGTGTCGATCCTCTCTGTTCGCACGGGCTGGAGTGTCCGTTTGCCAACGCGCACGGCATGGGTGATCTCGACGGACTCGCGATAGACAATCTATACTGTTTCGTCAGTGGGTCGGCATCCGTGGACGGCGATACGGGAGAGCATTTCGGAGAATGCAGCCTGTGCGTTTACGACATGACGGACGGCAGCCTGCGGATGCTGGAATCCTATCCGGACAGCATATTCTTCCTCGCCGGATACAGTCCTTATGTTTACTATGCCGTCGCGGATTACCGGGAGGAGGACGGAAATGTTTCCTACGGTTACAGCCTGTATCGCGCAAACGTCGAAAGCGGCGCGGTCATGGAACTTCCGCTGACACGTGCGTACAGCACGGAAAACCACATGAGCACCGGGGACTTCCCTTCCGTCTACGCCTTCGAAAACGACCGTATTCTCTGGTACGCGCCGGGAGAAGACGGGATCGAATTCTATACAACCGATCTTGCCGGACATGATCGGCAGCAGCTGCCGATCGACGATCCACACGTTATGAACGGAGCTTATTCTGACGGCTGGGCTTACTACACGATTCGGAATCATGATCTGCCCGCACCTTCGGACGGAGAACTTGGACGGCTGAAATTCCAAAATGAAAACAGCTTGTACCGGTATTCCTTCGACACGGGAGAGTCAAAACTGCTCGCAGACAACGTCGCCCAATACATCGTCACCGAAGACGGCATTTTCTTTACGATCATGGAGCCAACTCCGTCTTCTTTTGAATGGAACGGGATCACCTATTACGACCTCTATGCCGGAAAGATCTATCGCATGACTGCAGACGGGAGCGATCCCACCCTGTTCTGTACGCTCGATGGCATGGACATCAGTGTGTATTCCTCCGTCTTTCTCGGATATCACGGCGGTTATCTCGCGCTGGCGTACCGGGAAAAAATCGAAAACAAATGGTACGACAGCGGATACGACTATAATACCGCCACCGAAATCATCGTCGTCGACACCCGTAATCAAACATGGAAGATCAGCACAGATGAAACCTGACGGAAAGGAGCGCGCGCATGGAAGACAAAGACATCGTCGCCTTATTCTGGAAACGCGACGAACGCGCCGTCGCGGAGTTTCAGGCGTCCTATAAACGGCTTTGCGTCACGGCGGCGCGCGCGGTCACGGAAAACGCGCTCGACGCCGAAGAGTGCTTCAGCGACACCTGTCTCGCGCTCTGGAACCAAATCCCGCCCGGGAAACCCGCTTCCCTCCGTGCCTACGCGCTCCGCATCACGAAGAATATCGCGTTGAATCTCGTCAAGGCGCGGAACCGGCAGAAGCGCTCGGCGATCCTTGTGGAGCTGGACGAATGCGTCGCGGACAGCCTGCCCGACCGGGAGCCCGGGGAGATCGGAGCCCTGATCGACGCCTTTCTGGAAAGCCTGCCGAAGAAGGAGGCGATCCTCTTTGTGCGCCGGTACAACTGCTCCCAGCCGGTGAAGGAGATCGCCGCGGCGACGGGCATGACGGAAAACCAAGTCTCGAAAATCCTGCAGAAGCTGCGGCGCAAGCTGCGCAGGCATCTCGAAAAGGAGGGGGTGAGGATATGAAATCGGAACGGCTGTACGAAGGAATTGGCATGATGGACGACAAGTGGCTGAAGCTGCTGGATGAGGAGCCCGAGGAGTCCGCCGCCGCAGGAGAAAAAGAACAGCACCGGTTTGTGGGCTATGAACTCAAGAAGCTGCTCGGCGTGAAGTATCTGTGGGTATTTTTGTTCGTTCTGCTCATGCTGAACACCGCCGCCGCGTGGGTCAGCGCCGGCCGCTCCCCGGCGGCAAAGGAACCGACACAGATGATCTCGGATTTCTTTGACCTCTATTTCGAGAACCCCGCCGAGATCGACGCGCACCACGAAGAAATGCTCTCTTTCGCCGCCGAACAGGAAGCGCTTGTGAGGGAAGCCATGCGGATGGGCAATTTCGATTACGCGCCGGAGGTCATGCCGAACCGCTTTTCCACGGACGAGAACTATTCAGACACGATGCTGTTCTCGAAGCTTTACTCCGCGATCGAGGCGGCAAAGGATTATCCCGAGGTTCTCGACAAGGTCATCGACCGCGCATGGGCCAACCTCGACGCCTTCTCGGATATGGGCATCGAAGAGGATTCCTTCGCCTACCGCTACCAGCTGCGCGTGATCGGGCTGTACGAAGAAATGCGGGACAGCGTGGAGATCGGCGTGGAATACACCCGCGGGTGGAACGAGTATTTCGCGTACGACACGGGGAACGTCTTCGTCTTCTTCATGCTCGTCATGCTCGGCAGCATTCTGTTCGCGCAGGAAAAGCAGAGCGGCTTTCTCCCCATCCTGCGCGCGGCGAAGCACGGACGGGCGAGGACCGCCATGGCAAAGATCCTCACGATGCTTCTTTTGACCGCTCTGTTCACCCTGATGTTCACCCTGACGAGCTTTGCCGTCTACGGACTGAGGCTCGGGTATTCCTCCCCGCACAATGTCATCCAGGCCCTGCCCGCCTTCACGCTCTCCCCCTATCGGATCACGATCGGGCAGTATTTCGCCGTCACGCTCGGCGTGAAGCTGCTTGCGTTCTCGGCGTTCTCGATGATCGTGACCGCGCTCTCCGCGCTCTTCTATAACTATATTATGATCTATCTCGCGGGACTCGGTCTGTTCGGTCTGAACTTCCTGTTCTATACGCTGAAGTACATCGACGCGAACTCCGTTTTCAAAAACCTCAATCTCGTGACGGCGGCGGCGGCTTCCCCCCTCTTCATCCGGTATCGGGCGATGAACCTCTTCGGGACGGTCGCGGGGTTTGTGCCGGTGCTGTGCGTTTTGTTCCCGCTTGTGATTTTCGCGGGCACAGCGGCTGCGGTGATCCTCTACGTCCGCGGCTCCTCAGGCATCCGGATCGGGTGGGTGGACGCCGCGGCCGCGTGGGTGCTCACGAAAACGGCGAAGGCGCGGCACGCCCTCTCCCATGTGGGCAGAAGGAAAAAGTCTCGCTCTTACAGCCGCTCCCTCGTTTTGACAGAGGTCTTCAAGACCCTGATTTCCTCCCGCTTCCTCGCGATCGTGCTGTTGATCCTGACGGTGAAGGTATGGTACTCCGTCAAAATCAACACGCCGATGAGATCCTATGCCGACGCGGTTTACAAGGAGTACATGACCTCTCTCGAGGGCGAGGTCACGGAGGATAAGTTGAATACGCTCGCCGCGGAGCGGGCCATGATCGACGAGACCCTCTCGAAGCAGAGCGCGATGCAGGAGGCCTATGTCAACGAAGAGATCTCCTTTGAGGAATACCGCGCCTTCCTTTCCGATTACAACTACGCCTATTCGCGCTCGGAGCTGCTCTCCGTGATCGAAAAGCACGCGGACTATCTTGTCAGCAAGGAGGCCGAAACGGGCGTGAAGGGCTGGTTCCTCTACGACACCGGGTGGAGGCGGCTGGTGGAGGGAGACGCCGATCTCTTCCTTTACGCCTCGATCCTCCTGCTTCTGACCGGATCCTTCGCGGCGGAATACGTGTCGAAGTCCTCCTCCGGGGGGTTCGCGCAGCTGCTCCGGTCCACGAAAAACGGGCGCCTGCGGACGTTCCGCGCGAAGCTCTGCTCCTCCGGCATGATCGCGCTCATCCTCGCGCTCCTCACCGAAGCGGTGGACGCCGCCGTGATCGCGAAGGGGTATCTCCTGCCCGCGGCGGACGCGCCGCTCGTCTCCGTGGAGCGCTTCGCGGACGTGACGGGCGGGATCACCGTGGGTCAGTACTGTGCGCTGTTCTTCTTGATGCGGACAGCCGGGGCGCTCATCATGGCGATGCTGGTCTGCGCGCTGTCCGAGCTGCTCGCGCGGTATATCCCGGTGCTTGGCACGTCGGTGATCCTGACCCTGCTCCCCGCCCTGTGCGCGTATTTCGGTTTGCGGGCGGCGGACCGGGTGAATTTTTTGAATCTGCTCGCCGGGACGCCGCTGTTTCTTGAATCGGCAAGGATATCGCTCTTCGGCAGCGGATACGCCATGCTCGTTCTGTGGCTCGCGGTCGCGGTTTTGGCGGTCTCGGCGATGCTCTGGCCGGCGAAGAGGATGTTTGTGAAGTAAAAGAAGGGAGAAACGGAATGAAAAGAATCGTCTGTCCGCCGCTTGCCGCGCTCCTTTTTGCCCTGCTCCTGCTTCTCTGCTCCTGCGCGAAGGACGAGCCTCTCCCGGAATGCGTGATGTCCGCCGAACGGGTCGTGTACGGGAACCGGATCTATTCCGTGCAGTCCGTCGAGGGCAAAGGGGTATTCCTGACGTACACCGAAATCGGGGACGAGGAGCAGACGGTATACGTCGGGTGCGTCGATCCGCTGTGTTCCCATGACAAAAATGAGTGCGCGGCTTTTTCGAACGCGCCGGGTTCCCGGATCGCGCTGGTTCCGCAGAAGAAGGGATTCATCCTGTATTTCTTCCGCACGGAGAACTTTCTGAGAAATCCCGACGATCCGAGCCGGGGGTACGGCAGGCGCTCGGATCTGCTTGCCATGGACATGAAAACAGGGAAATGCAGCGTGGTCACCTCGATCCCCGATATGGCAGGCGGTCTCAGCTACCTGCTGACGGATACGCATGTGTATTTTACCCTCAACTCGCTGAACATGGGGATCGAATCGGATGTGCAGTCCGTCAACATCTGGCGCGCGCCGCTGACGGGAGGCGAGCTCGAGCAATGCACCTTCGGCGAGGATGCCATGACGGACGGGTACCGCATCGAGCATTATGAAGACGGCGTCTTCTACTACCGGCGCGGGGAGACGCTCTGCCGCACGGACGACGAGTTCGCTTCCGAGGAAATCGTGATGGAGCGCCTCAACAATCTCTGGAGCATCACGATCCGGGACGGGTGGGTCTACTATACCGACGAGCGGGAGGTCGTCTCCGTCGCGCCGGACGAGCCGAAGCCCGAAAACTACGCGCATGTGTATGACTACATGATCGGCGAATACCCCGAGGCGCTTGACGCCGCGAACATCTGCACGCTGAAGCGGACAAAGGTTGACGGCAGCGGCACCACGGAAGCGCTCACGTCCGGAATTTCCACGAGAGCCGATTGGTGCATCGTCGGCAGCACCCTCTACTGCGTGCCGGCGCGGTTCGAGCTTCGGGGGAGCATCGAATGGAGCGCGCCCGCGTCGCCGAACAGCCTGTCCTATATCTGGAGCGAGACGGGCGGCGATCTGTGGGCAACCGATCTCGAAACGGGGAAAACGCGCGCGGTCTTCTCCGATCTCGGGTACGATATCCAGTCGATCACGGACGCGGGGAACGGGCGGCTGCTTGTTTCCGGCAAGGTATATGGGATCGATGACATCAAAAGGCACATCGAAGCGGAAGAAATCTGGTCGTCCGAGCTGCGGTACACGGTCTGGAAGCTGCTGGACGTCGAATAAGGCCGACCGTGAAGCATTCGGTTGAAAAACGAACAGGAGAAAGCCATGAAATACCGTATCTGCATTCTTTTCGCCGCCCTGCTCCTCTGCGGATGCGCGGGGACTGCGGAGGACCGCGACGATTTTCTCGACACCTTTCTTCTCACCGACATGAAGGTGGACGGGATCGATACGCCCGCGCTCTTCAATCCGGCAAAGGGAACGACCACGCCGATCTGTTCCGATCCGCTCTGTTCGCACACGAAAAAAGACGGCTGTCCGTTTGCGGGCTACCATTCTCTGCAGGAGCTGCATTACTACGGCGGAGCGGTCTGGTTCCAGTCCGCGGAGGGGGGAAAGCTCATGGACTCCGACATCATGCGGTATGACCTCGACACCGGGCGCGTCACAAAGCTCACCTCCCTGCCCGAGCTGAGGGAGCTCGTTCCGGACAGCATTCCGATCGAAAACGGACAGTCCTACGGATTTTTTGAAGGATGTTTCGTGTACCGCGTTCCGCGGGCTGATCACACGATCGCGTTTCAGCTCCGCGTCAGCCTCGACGACGGAAAGATCGAAGTACTCGATCACGATTTCATTATACCGTTCGCGCAATATAAGAAAAAAAGCTTGTCCTATACGCCCGAGTTGTCCTATACGGGCGTATCCTACGGCATTGACGTGCGGGAGGGAGATCACCGGGAAACGATCCTCTCCGAGAAGCGGATCGCGATCTGCTTCACCGACCTTCTCGAAAGCGGGAAGCTGATCTACGTCGATTCGCCGAAAAGAGAGGACGGTTCCTACGATTTCGACCGGATGGCGGTGCATGTCTATGACATGGAGTCCGGGGAGGACCGTCTCCTCATCGACGATTTCCCCTCCGCCTATATTGCTCTCATCGGGGACTTCATCTACTATTCCCGCTATGTGGAGGACCCGCCCTCGCTCGGGTACGACAAGAACATGGGCAAGGAGCAGTTCAACCTTTCCGGCGGCATCCTGTTCCGTACGAGCATCGAAACGGGCGAGGAAAGCGTCGCGTTCGAGCTGCCCGCCTACACGCTGATCCAGACGGAGATCCATCGGGTTGGGCAGTACGTCGTGATCGAATACCGCAACACCGATTATTCCCATTTCGAGGAATTGCCGGGGGACTACGGCGTCTGGTACGCATATGAGAAGGAAAACGGGCGGGTCGTCTACGATACCGCAAGCGGAGAGGCGAAAGTATATCCGGAGGCGTCACAATGATTTTAACCATTTCGGACATTACCAAATCCTACGGCACGAACCTTGCTCTGGACCATTTCAGCGCCGTGCTGGAACCGGGGATCTACGCGCTGCTCGGACCGAACGGCTCGGGCAAATCCACGCTCATGAACATCCTGACGGATAATCTGAAGGCGGATTCCGGCGAGATCACATACGACGGGGAAAACACCCTCGCGATGGGCGAGCGCTTCCGGGAAAAGCTCGGCTTCATGCCGCAGTATCCGGGACTGTACCCGAATTTCACCGTGGAGCGGTTTCTATGGTACATGGCGGCCCTCAAGGGACTCACGAAAGCGCAGTGTGAGAGGCAGATTCCGGAAATCCTCGCCGCCGTGGAGCTCGACGACGTTCCCCGGCGCAGGATCGGCGCGCTGTCGGGCGGCATGAAGCAGCGGCTGACGCTGGCGCAGGCGGTCCTCGGCGAGCCGGAGATCCTCATCCTCGACGAGCCGACCGCGGGGCTGGACCCGAAGCAGCGCATTTCCATCCGGAACTATATCTCAAAAATCGCCTTCAACAAGATCGTGCTGATCGCCACGCACGTGGTCTCGGACGTAGAGTTCATCGCGCGGGACGTCATCCTGCTCAAAAAAGGCGTGATCGCGGACAGCGCGCCGCCCGCGGTGCTGCTGAAAAAGATCGAGGGCGGCGTGTGGATCGTGCCGTGCGCGGAATCGGAGGTCCCGGCGATGCAGGATCGGTTCCGCGTGACAAACATCGCGCGGGACGAGACGACGGGGGAGGTGCTGCTGCGCGTTCTGCATCGGGAGAAGCCCGCCGAAAGCGCAAGATCCGTCGCTCCGACGCTGGAGGACTATTATCTCCATGTGTTCGGGGACACAGCTTCGGCGAGCTGAGGATATGAAAACGGTGAAAGGAGACGCGTCGATGAAAAGAGTACTCTGCGGTATTCTCGCTGGGGTCCTGTTGCTGTCGGGCATGATTTCCTGCAGCTCCGGACACAAGGCGGAGGTGGGCGGGACCGGGTCTGCCGAAGCCGAAAGCGGACCGGGGTACGATCGTTACGTGTATCGCATGGAAGACGGGGCGATCGGCTGGAATCAGCCCGGGATCCCGTACAAGGTGAATCTCGTTTCCGGAAGAACGACCTCGGTCTGTACGGATCCTCTGTGCATGCACGACACGGAGGAGTGCCCGTTTTACGGATGCAGCGGCTGTGCCGTCGACGGGGAGATTCTGTTTTACCGGTGCAGCATCCCATCGCCGGATGAAAACGGAGCTGTCACGGAAAGGCTGTGCGCCTGTCACGTCGCCAAAGGGGAAACGCGGGTTCTTCGGGAATACACGGACGACCTCATCTTCCTCGGCGCGCGTGACGATATGCTGTATTACCATACCGCCGAATGGGAACGAGAAGAAGATGAACTTGTCTGCACATACCGTCTGCATCGCGCGGACGGGAAGAACGGTTCCGTCGAGGATCTTCCCCTTCCCGAGACATATCGGACGGTCGGCGGATACATCGACACCCGGGATTACCCGAAGATCCTGATGTTCGACAGAGACGGGATATACTGGACAAAAACCGACGAAGACCTGACGACCTCGATCTTCCGCTCCGATCTCAACGGAGAAAACCGGACGGAGATCAAATCCGGCGTGAAGACAATGGCGGGGGTCTATTCCGAAGGATACGGCTATTCCCTCCGCGTTGCGGTGGAGCTGGCCGATCCGGAAAACAGGCGGGCTGACGGCAGCGCGGTCGGATATTCCCTCATGAGAACGAAACTCGATTCCGACGAAGAACCCGAGAGGATCGCGGACGATATCGGCAGCTCCAATTTCCTCGTGACGGAGCGGTATATCTTTACGATGGAGGGGATCTCTCCCGTCCCGGAGGGCTTGAAGGTCAAGACCGATCCTTATTCCCGGGGCGCGGACGGCTTGACGGAAATTCTGAACGGCTGCCGAGTCTGGCGGATGGACCTCGACGGCAGCAACCGGACGGTTGTGGGCGAGACGTCGGAGTTTTTCTTCGCGGGCAAGCAGGGCGTCTCCGACAAGGTTCTATTCGATTATTACGAAGACGGCGACAACGTCTGGCTCGCGTTCTTCTTCATGGAGAAGGATGAAAGCGGCAGGCTGGTTTTGTCCGAGGACACCCTGATCTTAAATACGGGAACCGGTAAGTTCACGGTCGGTGATTTTGCCGGGTAAAGCCCGCTCTTTCAGGAGCGGCTCCGCCATACAGGATATCCCGGAGAAAGAAGCGAGCCTCATCCCACGACGCCGGAGGACGATGATCACCGCGTGTTCGGAGACGAAGCGTCGGGGATCTGAAGCGTGGTCTTCCTCAAAAAACTTTCCCATAAACATCGGAGAAAATCATGAAAAGAAGTCTGATCCTGTGCCTTGCTGCGCTCCTTCTCTTCCCGTTCTGCGCGGCGGGCTGCTCGACAAACAATAAACCGCCGACCTACGGAGAAATCATGAACGCTCATCCCTCGCAGAGCGCGGAGGATGCCGCCGGCGGAGAGGAACAGAACGGTCAGGCCGCGGAGGCCGCCGCGGATACCGACGCCGCGGAGAAAGCGAAACTGCGGGAAGAAAACGCGGCTGCCGTCTCCGCCATCCTCTCGGAAAACCGGGACGCCGACTTTGCCGCGGCTGCAGAAGGCACCCTGGTCGCCGCGCTGTGCGACGGGGGGATCTATATCAACACGGGCCGGAACATCCGGCTTCTCAACTGCAGGACGGGATTTCTGCAGGGACTCTGTTCCGATCCGCTGTGCCGTCATGAATCCTGCATCGAATCGCTCGTCATCATGAGCATGGTCAGCGACGGGGATAAACTCTATTTCAAGGGCTTTGATACGTCCTGGTCCGAGTTCTCCGGCTGGGACAAGTCCTCCTTCGTCGCATCGTACGATCCGGCTTCCGACAGGCTTGAAATGCTGGACGTATGGGACAGGGACCTCGGAAGCTACTCCTCCGCGATCGGTCTTGACGGCGGATTTCTCTATTACACGAAAAAGATGGATGAGGACACGAACAGCCTCTTCCGGATCCCGACGGACGGCGGACGGTCCGTGCAGCTCACGCCGAAGAAGGAATTCGCGGCATGGTTCGCATTCGACGAAGATCGGATTCTTTACATAACGCAGGAATACACGCTCAAATCCATGGATATGGACGGCGGAAACGTCGAGACGCTCGGGGAGTTCGTCTGCAGGGTCTTCTTTGAGGGGGAGGAGCTCTTTGCGATCTCCGCAAAGAAGGAGGAAAACGGCTATTCGGTATTGCGGAACGAAGAGCCCCTGCCGATCTGCGTATTCGCGCCGGTATGGACAACGTTCACGGCCGACGCGCTATGGTACACGGTCCCCGACAAGCGCACCCTCGGGACCTATGTCGACGAAAACGGAAGGGCTCAAACGATCAAAACCGACAACGGAACGGCGTTTTACGGGTACGATCTCAAAACGGGCGAGGTGACGGCTTACGAATGCCCCTTCGCCTGCGGGATCGCCCAGTTCTGCGGACGGATCGGGGATTACTGCCTTGTCATGGGCATCACGGCGGAAAGAGCGTTCGGTTTCTGGATTTTTGATCCGGCGGATGCGAGCAAGGCATATCGGCTATATGATTATGAAAGCTGAAAAATCATACTGCGGGAGCTCCTCTTCCGAGTCCCGTTTTTCCCGAGCGGTGCGGTTTTCGCACCGCTCGGTGCGTTTTCGCCCGCTTCGGAGAATCGACCGCCGATCATCCCGAATCCCCCTTTCCCTTTCGCGTCCGTCTCGGCTCTCGCCGTTCAACGCCGCCAGGTGAAACGCGGACGATCCCGGAAGCGGTGTCTCAGTGCGTCATTGACACCGCCCGGATTTTCTGATATAATCAGGAAAGAAATGCTATGCGGAGGGAACGGAAGAAGAGAGCTCGTGAAACGAAGGAACATTTCCAATATTGTTTTCCCGATCATCCTCGGCCTGCTGCTCTGCGTGCTGGTCGTCACGGCGGTGCGCGCGCCCCATGCCTCCCCCGCCGCAAACGGGAGCTCCCCTTCGGATGCGCCGAGGCAGGACGCTCCGGAAACGGGAACCCCGGGTGTGCCGGAAGAGGTCGTCCCCGGCAACGCGCCGGGAGAGACCGAACCCGCGCAGGAGCAAAGCGAACAGCCGCCCGTTGGGTCGTCCGTGTCCGTGCCCGAAGGGACGCCCAGCGGATCACCCACTGTGCCGCCAATTGGGCCGACCAATGAGCCGACCGCGGAGACCGCGGCAGAAGACGGCGCGGGGGAAAAGGCGGGAACCTCCGGCGAGCCCGATGCTCCCGGGATTCACGGAGAATCCAGGGAAACCGAGCGTCCCGATGAACCCGGGAACGTCGGCGGCTCCGTGGAAGAGCCATCGCCGCCCGTGCGCCGGATTGCCGAATCCTTAGACGATTTCTCCCCCGAGATACGGAAGAAGATCGCCTCCATGAGCACACACGAGCTGCTCGCGCAGATGTTCATCGCCGCCTACGACGGTCCGGATGACACGGCGAAATACGCGGCGCAGTACGGCTTCGCCGGGTATCTGACCTTTGCCGAGGATTACGAAAATGAAACGCCCGCCTCCTTCCGCACCGGCGTGGACCGGGTTGCCGCGGCGTCCGCGATCCCGCCCTTCATCGCGGTGGACGAGGAAGGCGGGGACGTCACCCGCATCAGCAGGTTCCGGGCCTACCGGAGATTTCCCTTTCTCTCTCCCAGAGAAATCTATGAAACGGGCGGGATCGATCTGATCCGCTCCGACGCCGCCGAAAAAGCGGAGCTCTGCAAAAAGTTAGGCGTCAACTGCAATTTCGCGCCCGTCGCGGATATCTCCGTCGATCCGGAGGACTATATGTTCAGCCGATCCCCGGGTCAGGACGCGGAAACCACCTCACGGATCGTGGAAACCATTGTCGGCGTCTTCAACGCGAGGGGCGTGGCATCCTCCGTCAAACACTTCCCCGGTTATGGAAACGTATCCGACACGCATAAGGCGCTCGCCTACGACGGACGATCCCTCGCGGAACTGGAAGCGTTTGACCTCATCCCCTTTGTGAGAGCGATGAACACCGGCGTGCCCTCCGTCATGGTGTCCCACATCATCACGGCGCTCGACCCGGAGCGCCCCGCGTCCGTCTCTTCAAAAGTCGCGGCGTATATCCGCGGGAACATGGGATACGACGGCGTGCTCATCACGGACGACATGAAGATGCGCGGGATCCTCGACTTCTGCACGTCCGGAAACGGCTCGCTGGAAGCGATACTCGCCGGATATGACCTGATCTGCTGTTCGAACTGGGAGGAGCAGTTCCCGGTCGTTTTGGCAGCCGTGGAAGACGGAACGATCTCCCGCGAACGCCTCGAGCTCTCCGCCGCCCGCGTCCTGCGCATGAAGCGGGAACTTGGGATCTGGAATCCTTAAAGCCATGGAACGAACGCCCCGCCGCGCTGAGTCCGCACACAAGGCACGAGCGCGTCCGGGAACGAGATAACCAGTAAAATCAGAAAGGAGATTCCCCATGAAAGACAAACATCTCCGTCTTCGCCTCCTTGACGAAGGCTATGACATCTTCGCGCCCCGTGAGGGTCAGACCTGGGGATACCGCTACGGACCTTCCATCATGCGGCACGGCGACGGAAGGGTCGATGCGTGGTTCGCCTCCCCAGGGGGCGGCGGCGTGGAAGCGGACTGGTTCACGTACAAGCATTCGGACGACGACGGCCGCACTTGGTCCGACGAAAAGGTCGTGATGTACCCGACGCCGGAATCCATGGATCTCTTTTCCGTCTGCGATCCGGCGGTCATCCGGATCGACGGATGGTACTATATGGGCTATACCTCCACGATCTATGAAAACGGCGGGGGCGTATGCAACAACGCCTTCGTGGCGAGATCCCAGAATCCGGACGGGCCGTGGCAGAAATGGACCGGCTCCGGCTGGGGGGAGACGCGTGAAACCACGGACGAGAACGGGAATCCGCTCACGCTCCGCTGGCAGGGGAATCCCGCTCCGATCGTCTACTACGACGAGCCGTGGGAGAACTGGGGCGCGGGAGAGCCGAGCTTCGTGAAGGTCGGCTCCACCCTGTACATGTATTACACCTGGAACTCGAAGGACAAGGACGGCCGCGGCTTCAGTCAGACGCGCGTCGCCACGGCCGATCTCACGGCGGGCGACGACTGGCCCCGGACGCTGACGCCCCGCGGAGTCGCCATCCGACGCCCGGGCGGCTGTGACTCCAGCGACGTCGTCTACGTGGACGAAGCGGAGAAATTCCTGATCCTCTGCACAGATCGCCGCTTCACCGAACAGAGCTGTCTGGCGGTCTACGAGTCCGACGACGGGCTCAGCTTTACCCGTGTCTGCGAGGTCCGCACGCACGTAGGCGAGAGATGCCACAACTGCGGGATCGCGGGCGGGGAGGACAGGCACGTCTCTCTGAAGGACTCCACGCTCGTCGGGTACGCCTACGGCAGCCGGTGGGGATTCTGGGGAACGCGCTTTCACAGCGCGGTCATCGAATTGACCGACGAACCGGATTTTTCGGACGCGGAGAAACCCGCCGCGCCATACCCGGTCGATGGATGGCCCATGCCCGACGAGCCGTGGCCGATCCATCTGACGACCTTGCCGCACTTCCACGTTTTGAAGGTTTCCCGCGGGTCGGAGCGGATCGATCTCGAATGGTGCGATACCGCGTACAATTTTCTTCCCTGCCCGGAGGAGGAAGTGACCGTGGACGGGTATGACCCGCAGATCGTGCGGTTTGAGGGACTGAGCTGTATTCCGCTCCGTCCCGGCTTCACCTGCGCCGTCGCGCATTGGAAGGGGCGGTGCGTCGAGTTCCCGATCACGGTCCAGCCGGAATCCATGCCCGACCGGTCGGAAGACGAGGGAAAGCGCAAGCTCGCCGCGTTCCTCCCGCAGGTTTTGGAATACCGGCTTTCGCTCTCCGCGAACGAGCTGAAACAGCTCCGCGGGCGCGGGATCTACGATGACGGCAGCTGGTTTGAGGTATGGAAAGGGATCCATCTTTCCGGGTATGACGAAACGGTGCTCGCTGTTGAGAACGGTTCGGATTTCTACGCGCTGAAAACGGGGGAAACCTCCCTCAGGGCGGAATGCGAAGGGTTTTCCTTCACGGTGCGGGTGGTCGTCACGCCCTGAAAGGGCTCGTTCGCCGGTCTGACCGAAGAAACGGAAGGGCCTGTCGCAAATAGTCCCAAAAGTTTTCGTCCACCTTTTTCAAAAGGTGGTGGGGTGTCGGGGCAACGCCCTGACCCGAGGTCCGCAGACCTCGGAACACCCAAGACACAGAAAGAGATCCTCTTTTTGGTCCTTTTTCTCCTCGATAAAGGAGAAAAAGGACAGCTGTCGGCTCTGAAAAGCAAGCGGGCTGTTGCATTTCTCCGTTTTCTGGAGTTAATGCGACAG
>JAFYBN010000039.1 GCA_017540175.1 Clostridia bacterium
AGAAAAGGTTGGCCGGAAAGCAGGAAGCCGGGACGGGATGTGTTTTAGCGATAAAAAACGGGAACGGAAGGAGCGAAATGCAGCAGGATTCCTTCCTTAATTATAGGGATCTGGACGCACGGTGAAAGCCCGCTCATCCATCGCAAAGCCCGGAAAACGCACGAATATTAAAATAGGCAAACGCCGCATCTTTGCTGCGTTTCGGTTGAATTTGATCGGATAGACAAAAGCCTAAATTGAGATTTCCCTTCAAAGACATAAAATATATATAGCGCGCTGAAATCGTCATGCCGCGGCGTCCCCCGTTTCCGGACTGCCCGATCGCCCCCCGCTCCGCGCTGCAGCTGGTGAGAGGACACACCGAACGCCCTCGCCTCCCTATTCACTCTTCACTCTTACCTCTTACCTCATCAAGCTCGGCGTGATCGCCGCGATCGCCGCGGTCACCTTCATCTGGGTGCTCGGCGTTCACATCCAGCACACCAACCGCATGGATCCCTTCGTCATGGACGGCGATCTCGTGATCGCCTACAAGCTCGACAAGAGTTACCGCGAAGGCGACGTCGTTTTGTACCGAAACCCCGAGACCGGAGAGAAAGCGCTCTCCCGGGTCGCGGCGGTCGGTTCGAACGAGATCGTCATCTCGGAAACCGGCGAGCTGTACAAACAGTCGCTGTACAAACAGTCGCTGTACAAACAACCGAACGAAAAACGCGGGCATGAGATGACCCGCGGACACCATTTCGATATCCTAAGATCACGGCTCAGGGCGGAGGGGGCAACTCCTCCCCCTCCGCTGCCGTGATTTGCGGATTTGCAGACTGATTTATGGGCAGAAAAATAATCCGTGTGATGGACGGCACGCTCGACGCTGTGGTGCTTTGCATATGCGCCCTTCTGCTTGCGATCGGCGTGTATTCGCTCTGCGACAACCTCTATGTTTACCGGCACGCGAAGGACAGTTCCATCCTTTCGTTCAAGCCCGAGCAGAACAAGACGCTCGGCGAGATCAAAACGGAGGCGGGAGAGGCGGCAGAGCAGAGCGGGCAAGAGGCCTCGCCCGTCGTGTTCGAAAACCAGGTCGCGTGGCTGACCGTGGACAACACGCCCATCGATTTTCCCGTCATGCAGGGCGAGAGCAATTACGATTACCTGAACAAGGACGCGCGCGGAAAGTTTCCATCAGCGGGGCGATTTTCCTCGATTTTGAGAACGATCCCCTCTTTCGGGACGAGTATTCGATGATTTACGGACATCACATGGAATACGGCGTGATGTTCGGCTCCCTGGACGATTTCCGCGACGAACAGTTTTTTAACGAACACAAAACCGGAACGATCCAGACCGAGGACGCGGTTTACGCGTACGATCTATTCGCCGCGCTCGACGGTGACGGGAACGATCCTGTTATATTCAGCCCCCATCATCATTCCGCTGCGGAGGTACTCAAGCGTCTTCGCGCGGAAGCGCAGATCTATACAGAGCCGGAGGAAGACTGCCGCATCGTCGCGATGTCGACCTGTTCGGGAGATACCATGAATGCACGGCTCATCGTATTCGGAACCATCCGCGAAGCAGAGCGCGGATAACTGAAATTTTAATTAGCAAATAACGCGGGAAAGCGGATCAAACCGAAAAGGAGGTGACGGAAATGCGCGTACTCAAAAAGCTGCTTCAAGCGGTCTCTTTGATCCTTTTGGCGTCGCTGTGCCTGACGGGCGTGTTCGCGCAGGAACCGGTTGAGGTTTCGATTTCCGTTGCCAGCCGCGGCGCTTCATGCACCGTGGGACTTTTCGACGCCGAGGGCAAGACCCTTTACGATCAGATCACGCTGAAAATCGGCGAAACCGGCGAATTCAAGCTTTCCTACGACAAAGTCGGACAGGAATTCTTCACCATTCGCGTCCTCGACACGGATACGGAAGCGATTCTGTTTGACCATACGGTTTATCATGTAGAAGTCTTTATCGAAAACGGCGAGGGCGACAAGCTCGTGCCCGTGCTGATCATTCAGCGCGCCGGCTCAGACGTGAAGCTGACGGACGTTGAGCTCATCCACCGCGAACCGCCGGTGGAGCCGGAACCTCCGGGACCCGAACCTCCGGGACCCGAGCCGCCGGAACCCGAACCGCCGCAGACAGAACCGGAGACGGAGCCGGCGCAGGAAGACGAGGGGGAACCGACCGTCGCGATCAACGGAACGGATTACCTCGGCTACCTCACCTTTCCCGGCTACGGAAAGGAACTGCCCGTCGTCGCCGAGTGGGATTTCGAAAAGCTGAACGACGCGCCCGTCCGATACAGCGGAACGGCTGCCGGGGATGATCTCGTGATTTCCGGGCACAATTTCCGCGTGCACTTCGGGTTCTTCGGAAATATGAAGAAGGGGGACCGCGTGACCTTCACCGACGCGCGCGGCAGCGTGATCTCCTATCGGGTCGGGCTGATCGAGGTGCTCCGCGCGACCGACATTGCGAAAATGACCGCGGGAGAATGGGATCTCACCCTCTTTACCTGCGATTACGACGGGCAGGCGCGCATCGCCGTCCGCTGCGACCGGGACAATACTGATGGCTGACGCTCAACAACATTTTTGTGAGCGGGACTTTTGAGGTTTTTGCTCCGCGTCGGTTGACAGGATCGGGGCGCCGTGCTATAATGACGGTCGATACCGTACGGTTTTATATGATGAAATCAGCGAAAGCCGGAGCAAAGGACGCCCCGGCTTTCGGGCTTCGGGAGTGCGATATGACAAAAAGACAAAACGAACGAGAACGGAAGGAGTATAAACCCTGCTCTCCGGCGCGGGAGGGAGCGCTTGAAACAGAGCGCCTCATCCTGCGGCGGTGGACGGCGGACGACGCGGAGGACTTGTACCGTTTCGCGAAGGATCCCGCCGTGGGACCTGTTGCGGGGTGGAAGCCGCATCAAAGCGCCGCGGAAAGCCTTTGGGTGATCGAAAACGTATTCAGCCGTCCCGAAGCCTACGCGATCTGCCTGAAAGAGGACGACGACGAGGTGGGCGTGCGCGCGGGCAGCGCGATCGGAGCGGCCGAGTTGCGCCTGAAAGAGCACACGGACATGACCGAGAGGGATGACGAATGCGAGCTCGGCTACTGGCTCGGCAAGCCCTTCTGGGGGCGCGGCATCATGCCCGAGGCGGCGGGGGAGCTTCTGTGCCGCGCTTTTTGTGACCTCGGCATGGAAAAGGTCTGGTGCGGGTATTACGACGGCAATACGAAATCGAAGCGCGTGCAGGAAAAGCTCGGCTTCCGATACGGCTGGACGACCGAGGGGCTGGACGTGCCCCAGATGGGCGAGAAGCGGACCGGACACGTCAATTTCCTGACGAAGGACCGCTGGGAATGGCTCAGAATGCGGGACGCCGCAGAGGCCGTGCGCCGCGAACGCAGCGTCTCGGAATACGTCACATGCGGGGAGGTCTCCGCCGCGATCCTGTCCGCCTCCGGACGCATTTATACGGGGATCTGCGTGGATACGGCGTCGACCCTCGGCATCTGCGCGGAGCGCAATGCCATATTCAATATGCTCACGAACGGGGAACAGACAGTCAGAAAGGTGCTCGCCATCCTCCCGGACAAAAAAAGCGGCGCGCCCTGCGGAGCCTGCCGGGAACTTCTCGTCCAGCTCATGCCGAAGTCCTACAAGGACATCGAGATCATGATGGATCTTGACGAAGACCGGGTTCTCACGCTCGGCGAGCTGACGCCGGAGTGGTGGATCCGTACCTGACGGCCCCGCGCGGCGGAGCATGCGAAAAAAATTATTGAAAAAATCCATTTTCCCCCTTGACAGGGGGATTCTTTTGCGGTATAATACTTGCGTACAAGCGATTGTGCAAAAGTGAATTTGAGGAGGTGGAACGTCTGTGACCGATTCAGGCTGCGTTTACGACATTCTGAGACTGGATCATCAGGTGTGCTTCCCGCTCTACGCCTGCTCCAAAGAACTGGTGCGTCAGTACGGGCCGCACCTGAAAAAACTGAACCTCACCTATACGCAGTACATCGTGATGATGGTGATCTGGGAAAAGGAAACGGTTTCGTCGCGGGAGCTTTCGGAGTGCCTGCATCTGGATTACGGGACCCTGACCCCCGTTCTGAAGCGTCTGGAGCAGGCGGGATATCTCGCGAAAAAGCGTTCGGAAGAGGACGAAAGGCTCCTGACCCTCACCCTGACACAAAAGGGAAGGGAACTGAAGGAAAAAGCGCTCGGCATCCCACCCGCCATCGCCGAATGCGTGGGGCTGACGGGAGAGGAGTTTGCGGCTCTGTACACGCTCGCCTACAAGGCGCTCAGAAATATGGAATCCAAAAACAATTTCAAGGAGGAATAAACAATGTCCACAGTTTACGATTTCACGGTCAAAGACAGAAAGGGAAACGAGGTCAGCCTCGGAGAATACGCGGGAAAGGTGCTTCTGATCGTCAACACGGCGACGAAATGCGGCTTCACCCCGCACTACGACCCGCTGGAGGCCATGTATAAGGACCTGAGGGAAAAGGGACTCGAGATCCTGGACTTCCCCTGCAACCAGTTCGCGAATCAGGCCCCCGGCGACGCGGAAGAGATCCACGATTTCTGCACCCTCAAATTCGGGACGGAATTCCCGCAGTTCAAGAAGATCGACGTCAACGGCGAAAACGCCGACCCGCTGTTCGTATTCCTCGCGACCGAAAAGCCGTTCGAGGGCTTCGGCAAGGGCGTGAAAAACGCGGCGATGAACACCTTCACCGCGATGAACAACAAGAAATTCGGCGACAAGGCGTATATCAAGTGGAACTTCACGAAGTTCCTCATCGACCGGGAGGGCAAGGTCGTCACCCGCTTCGAACCCACGGCGGATATGAAGAACGTCCGCGCCGCGGTCGAGACCGAGCTCGCGAAATAATCACGGGGGCAAAAGCCGAACTTGAAAAAAACACCCGGTCAGCCGGAGCCGTACCGGGCAGCTGATCCGGGATCCCGCGCCGTCGCGTTTTTCCGAACAGGTAGAAGCGCGGCGGACAACCTGAATCCTTGCAGGAGAACGCGATGAAATACGGAGAGAGCGCTTTCGATATCGTTTATCTGATCTTCGCCGTCGTGATCGGCATTTCCATCCTTCGGCGGCGCCGGGACACGGTCGGAAAGCTCATGGGGAGCGCCGTGCTGATCCTGGGCGTCGGGGACGCCTTCCATCTCATTCCGCGCGTGCTGAACTACTTTGTAAAAGCGGATTTCACCGCATGGCTGGGGGTGGGTAAGCTCGTCACATCCGTCACCATGACGGTGTTCTATCTGCTCCTGTACCGCCTGTGGCCGAGGGTTTACGGCGAGCGCGAAAACCGGGCGCTGAGCGTCTCCGTTTACGCGCTGACCGCGCTCCGCGTCCTTTTGTGCCTGCTGCCGCAGAACAAATGGCTGGAGAACGAAAGCTCCGTGCTCTGGGGCGTCGTCCGCAATATCCCCTTCGTCGCGCTCGGCTGCATCGTTATATGGCTCTTTTATCGGAAGAGAGCGGAGGAGCGGATCCTCAGACCCGTGTGGCTGCTCGTCACGCTGTCCTTTCTGTTCTACATCCCGGTTGCGGCCGCGGCGGGGATCGTCCCCCTGCTCGGGATGCTCATGCTCCCGAAAACCGTCTGCTATATGATCCTGATTTGGATCTTCCGCATATACGCTGTCGCGGCTGAAGCGCGTAAAAAAAGCATGATCGTGAGGAAACCGCCGCACGAACCATTCTCATCAAACGGAGGATTAGACTTATGAAATACGCGGTTCGATACTACACGAAAACCGGCAATACCAAAAGACTGGCGGAGGCGATCGCCGCCGCCCTCGATATTGAAGCCCTGCCGATCAGCGAGCCTCTGAACGAGCCCGTCGATCTTCTCTTCCTCGGCAATTCCTATTACGCCTTCAGCATCGACCCCGAGGTCAGAGCGTATATCCGCTCGCTCGACCCGGCAAAGGTGGGGCGCATCGTCAATTTCGGCTCGGCCGCCATGCTGAATTCCACGCGGAAAAAGGTCAAGGCCGAGGCGGACAAGATCGGAATCCCGGTGGATGAGCGGGAATTCCACTGCCGGGGCGAGTTCAAGGGTGTGCACAAGGGCAAGCCCGACGCGGACGATCTCGCGGCAGCCGCGGCATTCGCAAAGTCCATGGTTCGGTGAGCCGCGGGACGGAAGAGGGTGAAGCAGCCATGAACGAACACACGAATCGCGATAAAGTCATCGTCCGTACAAGCGTGATCGGGATCCTCGCCAACGTTTTTCTGGCGGCCTTCAAGGCGGTCGTTGGTCTGGGGGCGAATTCCGTCGCCATCGTCATGGACGCCGTCAACAACCTGTCCGACGCCGCAAGCTCCGTCATCACCATCATCGGGACCAAGCTGGCGGGCAGGGAACCGGACCGAAAGCATCCCTTCGGGTACGGTAGGATCGAATACCTGAGCGCGATGGTGATTTCCTTCCTGGTGCTGTACGCCGGCGTCACCGCCTTCACGGAGTCCATGAAAAAGATCATCCATCCGGAGGTGCCGGACTACGGTACCGCTTCGCTGATCATCGTCGCCGCCGCGGTCGTCGTCAAGATCGTGCTCGGAAGATACGTCAAGCACGTCGGCAAAAAGGTGAATTCCGATTCCCTGATCCACTCCGGCGAGGACGCGACGCTGGACTCCGTGATCTCCGCCTCCACGCTCGCTGCGGCGGCGGTCTATCTGATTTTCCATGTTTCGCTCGAGGCGTGGCTCGGCGCGATCATCGCCCTTGTCATCATCAAGTCCGGGATCGAAATGCTCCGGGACACCCTGTCGAAGATCCTCGGCGAAAGAGCCGACGCAGAACTCGCGCGGGAAATCAAGAGCACGGTTATAAACTATCCGGAAATCAGCGGCGCGTATGATCTCGTCCTGCACAATTACGGCCCGGACGCCTATCACGGCTCGGTCCACATCGAAGTCCCGGACACGCTGTCCGCGGACGACCTCGACAAGCTCATCCGGAAGGTGACGGTCGACGTCTACGGGAAGCACAACGTGATCCTCACCGCCATCGGCGTGTATTCCATCAACACGAAGGACCCCGAGGCGGCGCGGGCGCGGGAAAAGGTGGAACAGCTCGCCCGCTCGAATCCCTACGTTCTTCAGACGCACGGCTTTTATCTGGACAAGGCGGAAAAGACCCTGCGGTTCGACATCGTCGTCAGCTTCGACGCGAAAGACCGCAGGCAGGTGTACCGCGAGGTCTGCGACAGCGTTCAGAAGGAATACCCGGATTATACGCTTCAGGTCGCGATGGATACGGATTTCAGCGAGGAAAGCGCGTCCGAATGACCGCTCGCTCCCCGTCCCTCGGAAGACGTTTTGTGAATAAACCGTTAAAGATACCCGATCCGCGGCCGGGAAAGGTCCGCCGGGCGCGGACCCTCTTGACATGCGCGGTCGGAACGGGTATAATACAAACAAATCCTATAGAATTCCGTGGGAAAAGGAGAGAAAAGTCATGAAAAAAACCATAGCGTTCCTTCTTGCGATCCTGATGCTGTTTGGCGCGACCGCCTGCGGCGGCTCGAACGACGGGGCTCAGGGAAGCTCCGCAGGTCAAAACGGCGGCTCATCCCAGTCGGGCGACTCCACACAATCAGGCGCCTCGACGCAGTCAGGCGGGAACAGCTCGTCCGGGTCTTCCGGCGCGGTCGAGGCCCGGCTGACGGGCAAGCTCACGTACATCGATCTTGACGACAGGGATCCGTCCATCCTGCGCGGCGTCACGGTGAAGGGAAATTGCGCCGGGACCGGCGAATTCAATGCAAAACCCACCTCGACCGAGGGGATCCGCTGCGCTTTTGAGCTGAACGAGTGGGTGGAATTCTACCCGGATACCGACAAGGAATACGCTCTGCGCGTATGGGCTCTCAAGCATCGCGACGATTGGGATTATTACAATACCTGCAAGTTTTCCGATCTGATGCCGAATTTTGTAAACTACTGCGATCTGCATTATCCCGTGGACAGCGATACTCCGGAAGAATGGTACTGGGGCAGCTTCTATCTGAATCCGTACGACTGCGAACCCGGATATTACGATTTTGTTTTCACCTACGAGGGAAAAGCGATCGCCGTTCTTCAGACCCGTTTCTATCAGGACGCGGAGTTGTCCGAAAAATCCGATGCCGAACTGGAAGCGCTGATGAAGGAATAAGAGCCCGAGATCCCTTTGTTTACAGAATGCCACGCAAAACGCCCCGGAGAAATCCCTCCGGGGCGCTGTTATTTTCTGCTTCGAGTAGGACCGATGTGTTTTTCACGCCGATCGATCCCCCTCATAAAAGCTTTTTGCCCGCGATGCGAAGCATCGCAGCTTTTATCCCGAAAAAGCCGCGTTCCCCCTTACGCCTTCAGCGCGATGGCCGCCTTCGCCTTTTCCGCGATGGACTGCGCGTCGAGGTGGTAGTAGGAGATCAGCTCCTTCGCGGGACCGGAGCGGCCGAACTCGTCGTTGATGCCGACGCGCAGGACCGGGGTCGGACGCTTTTCGGCGAGGCATTCGCAGACCGCGCCGCCGAGCCCGCCGATGACCGTGTGCTCTTCGCAGGTGACGAGCGCGCCGCATCTCGCGGCTTCCGCCACGATGAGGTCCTCGTCGAGGGGCTTGATGGTCGAGATGTTCACGACCGACGCCGAAATGCCCTCCGCCGCGAGAAGCTCCCGCGCCGCCAGCGCCTGTTCGACCTCGATGCCCGTCGCTATGAGGGAAACGTCGCTGCCGTCCGCCATCTTCACGCCCTTGCCGATCTCGAACTTGTAATCGTCGCCGAAGAGGGTCGGGACCGCCATTCTGCCGAAGCGGAGGTACACGGGTCCCACGTAATCGATCGCCGCCTTGACCGCCAGTCTCGCTTCGACCGCGTCGGCGGGATTGAGGATCACCATCCCGGGGATCGTGCGCATGAGGGCGATGTCCTCGCAGCACTGGTGGGTCGCGCCGTCCTCGCCGACGGTGATGCCCGCGTGGGTCGCGCCGATCTTCACGTTGTTGTGGGGATAGCCGATGGAGTTGCGCACCTGCTCGAACGAGCGCCCCGCCGCGAACATGGCGAAGGAGGACGCGAACGGGATCTTGCCGCAGAGGGACATGCCCACGGCGACGCAGATCATGTTGTTCTCTGCGATACCGCAGTCAAAATGACGCTCCGGGAACACCTTCTTGAAGGTGCCGGTCTTGGTCGCCGCCGCGAGGTCCGCGTCGAGCACGACCAGATTATCGTAAATTGCGCCGAATTCCGCGAGCGCCTTGCCGTACGCCTCGCGGGTTGCGATTTTGTCAGCCATTTTTTCGTTTTCCTTTCGTTATCGTCGTTTCAATCAATTCGTCCCGTGTCCGGGGTCTTTGTGTCCGAGGACCGCCTGCCGGAAGGGACTGCTCCGCGCCTCGAGATCGGGGAACCGGTGTTCCAGCGCGGCGACGGAGATCTCGATGTCCTCCGCGGCTTCTCTCGCGCTGTTTGTTCCGACCGTGACCATGTCGCATTCCCGGATCGCGTTCCACGCGAACGTCAGCCCCACATAGGGCGTGCAGCGCCCCGCCGCCATCGGCTTGATGGTCATGACGGGATGCCTTGCCTCGTGGATGACGCGGGCGACGTTTTCGACCTCGACCTGCATGAGAAATCCCATGCAGTTGAAGATCTGGATATAGGTTTCGACGTCGTATTCGTTCCAGTCCGCGTACTGGACGACCTCGGGCATGTGCGCGGAAAGCCCGGGGATGAGTCCCTCGTCCCGGATCATCGCAAGATAGTCCGGCAGGCGGGGGATTGAGCGGAGGTTCTTGTTCACAAGCTGTTCCACGCTCGTGTGGTGGATGAGGCAGAAGTCCGAGCCGATCTCGCGGCTGTGCCGGACGGCGGCGCGCGCCTCGCGTCTCCCCTCCGGCGTGTCGTCCACACAGAAGGCGGGGGTGTCGATGCGGATGATCTTCCTGCCCGCTTTCTGCTCCGCCCAGTCGACCGCCGCGGCGGCAATGGGCGTGGTGCTGAGCGGCGCCATGACCGCGTCCACACCCGCCGAGAGGAAGGTCTCAAATACCGGCCAGAAATCCGGCGGATTCGCGAATTTCTCCCGGATGGCGGCGTCCGCGGCGGCTCCGGTGTGGCTCCAGCCGAGCAGCCAGTTCGTGCCGATGAGCATGCGCGGCAGGCTGAGCCCGCCGACCTCGGTTCTCGGAAACGTGCTTAACATAAACACCCCTTTCTCGCGTGCCGGACGGTCTGCGGGAACAGATTATCTCTCGCCGAGATCCTTCATCGCGATTTCGTACTGCTCGTCGTTCGGAGCGGCGCCGTGCCACGACACGCTGTTTTCCATATAGGAAACGCCCTTGCCCTTGACGCTGTGGGAGATGATGACGGTGGGCTTGTCCGTGCACGCTCTCGCCGCCTTGTACGCGGCTTCGATGGAGTCGAAATCGTGCGCGTCGCATTCCACGACGTTCCAGCCGAACGCCGTGAACTTTTCGGGATACGGAGCGGGGTTCATGACCTCCGCGATCGGACCGTCGATCTGCAGTCCGTTGAAGTCGATCAGCCAGCAGAGGTTCGAGAGCTTGTAGTGCCCCGCGAACATGGCGGCCTCCCATACCTGACCCTCTTCGGTCTCGCCGTCGCCGAGGATGGCGTAGACGCGGACGGAGGTGCCGTCGATCTTGTTCGCCAGCGCCATGCCGCAGGAGGTGGACGCGCCCTGACCGAGCGAGCCGGAGGTCATGTCGACGCCCGGGGTGTGCTTCATGTCGGGATGTCCCTGGAGATAGCTCGAGGTCTGACGGAAGGTCTTCAGATCCTCGACGGGGAAGTAGCCGCGGTGCGCGAGCGCGGAGTAAAGACCGGGCGCGCAGTGGCCCTTCGAGAGCACGAGACGGTCGCGTCCCGCCCAGTCCGGATTCTTCGGGTCAATGTTCAGCTCCTCGAAATAGAGGTAGGCGAGCACGTCCGCGATGGAAAGGCTTCCGCCGGGATGTCCGCTCTTCGCCGAATGAACCGCGTCGATGATGCCGACTCGGATCTGCCGGGCGATTTCGGCAAGTTCGGTTTTTCTTTTTTCTTCCATGTTGTATGCCTTTCTGAGATGACGGGCGGGGGAGGGTCCGCTCCTCCGCCGCGCAATTGGATTCACTCTATTGTAAACGATTCGCGGAAAAAAGTCAATCGCCGCGGGGAAACTTCTTGGCGCGGAAACGAAAATATTTTGTTTTTTCCCGAGAAGCTCTTGACAAAACGGTGTGTTTATATTATAATAATCGGGCATGGTGTGATGACAAAGCCGCGCCTGCCGTCCGAAAAGACGTATACTTGGTACGGAGAAGTACTCAAGAGGCCGAAGAGGCGCCCCTGCTAAGGGTGTAGGTCGGGATGACCGGCGCGAGAGTTCAAATCTCTCCTTCTCCGGGAAAACAACACAATATACAGCGGTGTGAACGGATGAAGCCGTCTGTGTATTGTGTTTTTTCATTTTCCGCCGTTTCTTTCCGGCGTTCCGTTCCGCGGCGTCTGACCTCGCGGGAAACAGGCGCGGGATCTTTCCCAATCCGCTTCCCGATCGCCTTGGACTTCATTCTTTTTTCGGGAATGAACAAATTCCCGACACAGGGCCGAAAATAGCCCGATCCTCTTGACAGAGCAGGGAAAATGTGGTAAATTATCCAAGTGAGGAGTCTGTTTGAGACCTTGTTCCCGGGAGCGCATTCCCGGAACGGATCAGCCCGGAGGACCGCGCGCGCCGTTTCTTCTTTGATCGGTGAAGCTTTCCTCCGAATGACGGTTTGAAGGAGGATCTTGTCATGAAAAAGACCTTGCTGCGGAGCGTTCTGCTCATGCTTCTTATCCTGTCGCTGGCAGGCGTTATGGCGGTCGGCGTTCACGCGGCCGGCGCGTCGTCCTACGGTCCGGAATCCGGCGTGAAGGACGTCTGCGTGTTCCTTCCGTATGACGGAACCGCGCGGAATAATTTCAGCGCGCTCGAGCATGTGGGAGAAACCGTCGCCGCCTATACCGGCGGGGAATTGCTGTGCTACAAGGGGACGGAAGCGACCATCGACCGGCTGGCAGCCGCAGTGGAGAAATGCGCCGTCGTGATCATCGGCTCGCACGGCAACAGCGGCACATTCGGCCTGACGACGGATAACGGTCTGACCGCTCATGACTATGCGTGCGGACATGCCTCGGACGACGGTGAACGCACGAAGAAAGAAAATGGGAACGATGTTCTCGATTATCACCTCTGGTCGGTGGACGGCACGACGATCGCCGATCACATGACAAAGGACGCGCCGGGCAATCTGGTCGTACTGTGTTCCTGCGAGGGGATGAAGACGGACAGATTCTGCGCTCCCCTGAGAAATAAAGGCGTTTCCGTCGTTTACGGCTATTCGGAATCGGTCAGCAGCAACGGCGACCTCACAATGGCGTCCGTTTTTCTGAACGGACTCTGCGAACGGATGCCGGTCTCCGAAGCCTTTTGGAAAATGAAGGCGGAAATGGGACAGTCGTGGGACGCGAGCCAGGGGAATTACACGCTTGAGGAAGCACGGCAGTACGGCATCGCTTTCCCGATCATCGTGTCGGCGGAGGATCCCTATCCCGGCATGGGGAACGTCAGCTTCGATCAGGTATCGGACAGTCCGTGGAAGCTGCCCGTCCGCACCGACGTCCCCGAAAAGAACGTTCTCATGCTGAACGCCGACCGAAACACCGTGATCGCGGAAACAAGGGATCCGGTCCGGGAGGTCAGTATCGCCGCCGGCGGGATCCCCTCGGGGACGAGTCTGTCCGTATCCGGCAATCAGGTGGTCCTGACCGGAAAACCGGACAAAAAGGGCTATACGGTCGCCACCCTGAAGATCACGACGGAAAAGAACGAAACGATCACCAAGCCCGTCGGATGTCTCGTCGCGGATTATTCGTCCCTGAAGGCTTCTTCGCAGGACGTCGCCCTTGACGCCTTGAGCGTGCAGATGTGGAGCAACGCCTACTCCTTCACCAACGTCGGAGGGCTGTATGAAATATGGTTCAATTTTGACACAAGCGCTTCCACGTTTGACATCCGGAGATTCAGCGGGTGCCTGCCGGTATCCCTGGAATTCGGTTATGATCCGAACGTAAAGGGACGGGCGTATATACGGACCAGTGAGAACAGGATCAGGGGAAATTCGTATCTGGCCACGCCTCCGGGCGAATACAGCGTGACGCTCGATTACTTCACGATGGCAGGCGAGGTGTTCCGGCATACGGTCAATATCACCGTCAAACCGAAGCATTCCTATACGCCTATGTACTACTTATATCAATCCGTGTCTTTGTCCTTCAGACGGTACGACGAGGTTTCCATCGGGATCCAGCGCGAAGTAAAGGAAAATCAATTCACGCATAGGGAGGACTGGCCCGCAGGTTCCGTCACCCGCATCGAGATCACGGAGGGCAGTCTGCCGAAGGGAATGTATGTAGCGAACAGCTTCCTGAAGCCCTGCGGTCTGTACGGAACGCCGACGGAATCGGGTGATTTCACGGCGACGATCCGGGTCACGACTTATCAGGATACCTACGATTATTATTATAAAATCCACGTCGACGACGCCGAAAAGCTGACGGGAACGGTCAAACTGAACGGAAGCGTGAAACACGTCGGAGACACGCTCGACTTCACCGTGACGGACGCCCCGGGCGAGCCGTACAAGATCCAGTGGCAGTACAGCCACTACAAAACGGATTGGTACGATATCGCGAAGCATGCCGCGGACAGCACCTGGTACGCAAATTCTTCGTTTGCCAAATACTATATCCGCGTAAAGATCACGAAGGACGGATACGGCGGCGCGCTCTATTCCGATTATCGGTACATCAACCCCGTCGAGGACCTGACCGGAAAGATCTACATCGTGAACAACCCCTCGCCCGGGGTGAAAGCGTTCACGGGATTCACCGGACTTATTAACTCGCTGTATCAGAACGAAGAAGCGAAGGTCCATTGTCAGTGGCAGATCAGCGACGACGGGGTCTCCGGCTGGACGGACATCTCCGGACAGAAGGACAGGGGCTACACGCCGACGAGCGCCGACCTCGGGAAGTACATCCGCCTGACCGCGACGGCGGACGGCTTTGCCGGATCGGTGATCAGCGCCGCCAAGCAGGTCTCAAAACCGGGGAATTACGCTGATCCCGTCACGCCGCAGCTGACGTCCGAAATCCCCTACGATCATGTCACGGTCCTGAACGCGAAGACGGATCAGGAATACCTCGTGACCTACTCGGCCGCAGCACCCGGCGATTGGACCGGAGCGGAGCATCCTTCCTCCGACGGGGAGCTGACGCTGTCCTGCGAGAAGAACAGAACGGTGTACGTCCACACCCGGATGCGGGAGACCGAGGAAAAGGCGGCCGGGACCAAATCGTCATACAACAAGACCTATTCCGGCGTCGTGACCGCTCTCGCCGATTTTGTCCTCGACCAAACGTCGTTCAAAACGAAGGTCGGCGACGTCACTCCGCTCACCGTCAGCCCGCTTCCGAGTAATGTTTCCGGCTGGGACGACTATGAGGTCGAATGGTATGTGAACGGTACCGAAGCGGAGATCTACACCGACGCCGCCTGCACGATCCCGGTGCCCGATGGGATGGTGACCTGCAAGACGGTGTACGTCAAGGGGATCACGCCGACCCACAGCGTGACGGTCGGCGTTGAAAAACAGTTGGGGCTCGCCGATATCCGCATCGCGCAGTGCGTGGTCGAGATCGCCGACAGCGACGGCGATTTCGTCCTGCAGCATCTGGATCTCGACACGGTGACGACGTTCCCGGGCGACACGGTGACAACGGACTATACCACCGATCCTTCGCCGGCAAAAGTGGGGGATCTGAGTTTTGAAAAAAACTCCGGCCCGGAAAGCGATCTCCTGCTGACGGATAACGAAGACGGGACCGTGTCGATCCATGTACCCGACGGCGCGAAAGACGGAACATACTATTACAGCGTATTGGTCGACGGGACGGCGACTCCCATCCTTTCGGCGATCCGGATCAACGTGGTCTCCGACAAGGCTTCCGTCACGCTGGACGCGAACAACGGCCTCGGCGAAACGGTCAAGACCGTCGTCGATCTCGGCTCCGAATTCATCCTGCCCGAGCTTCCGGAAAGCTTTACGGTCCCCGACGGATACGAATTTGACGGATGGGACGCGGGCGACGCCGGCGACAGCTTCAACGTCGGCGAGAACGTGACCGTTCTCGCAAAGTGGGCGGTTCACGTCCACACGATCGTCAAGGTCCCGGCAGCCGATCCGACCTGCGAATCGGACGGAACAATGGAGCATTATTGCTGCACGTCCTGCGGCAAAACCTTTACGGATGAAGCGGGGACCGCCGAAGCGGCGCCGGACTCCTTCACCGTCCCGGCCGCCGGGCACAAGCCTGAGCACGTCCCCGCAAAGGAACCGTCCTGCCAGGAAAACGGGAACAAAGAGTATTACGAATGTTCCGTATGCGGCAAGTGGTTCGCGGACGCAGCCGGAACGGCGGAGATCACCGACTACCGCGACGTGATCCTCTCCGCGCCCGGCCACGACTGGAGCGAGTGGACGGAAACCAAACCGGCGACTGTCTATGAGGAGGGCGAAGAGAGCCGCACCTGCAGCCGCTGCGGCGAAACGGAAACGCAGCCTGTCCCGGCGCTCGATTACGATCCCGATGAAGAGATCCCGTTCTATCCCTTCTTCCCGATCACGAAACCCGACGCTCCCGAGACGCCCGTCACGCCGGCGGAACCCGCGGCGCCCGTCCTTCCGTTCACCGACGTTACGCCCGCTTCGCCCTACTACGACGACATCGAGTTCGTCTATGAGAACGACATCATGATCGGCATGAGCGAAACCGAGTTCGGCGAAAACCTCCCGTTGACGAGGGGCATGATCGTGACGGTCCTCTGGCGCATGGAAGGCAGACCGGACGTCGGGTATGCCGGCACGTTTACCGACGTACCGGCGGGCATGTGGTACACTGACGGCGTCGAATGGGCGGCGTCGAAGGGCATCGTCCTCGGCTACGGCGACGGACGGTACGGTCCGGACGACGACGTGACCCGCGAGCAGCTCGCAGCGATCCTTTACCGATACGCGAAATTCAAGGGCCGCGACGTCAGCATTGGTGAGGACACGAACATACTCAGCTACTACGACGCGTTCACATGGGGCGACTGGGCAGTCCCGGCGCTCCAGTGGGCGTGCGGCTCCGGCGTGCTGGAGGATGCCCCCGTGGGCATGCTCCGTCCGACCGAGCCCGCGACGAGAGGCGAGATCGCGCACGCGATCCGCGTGTTCCTGGAAGCCGCAGCAGAATAAACCGCAGCATACAGCCGCCCGGATCCGAAAGGACCGGGCGGCCGCAGTATATACGGGATCCGGCGGCCGTCGGGGGAAAGCGGTCACGCGACGCCGGGAAATATCCCATTCCCGGAAGCAGCGCCGGTTTCCGCTGAGGTTCTTTTCTGTCTGTTCCGTCATCCGGCGTCATGTTTTGCGGCGCTTCGACGGATATCGCCGCTGTTCCCGATGATCCGGACAGGGAAACAAGGATCCTTGAAGTCGAAAGATTTCGAGGATCTTTTTCTTTTTTCAGGGCGGGGGAGGCTGAAGGCTGCCCCCTTGCCTCGCCGGTGCGACTGCCGTGCCGACGCTGTCGCACTTGGCACGCGGGAGAGGTGGCACCGTCGCATGACGGTGACGGAGAGGGTATGCGGTGACGGAGAGACCTTCCGTCGTTGCTTAAAACCATTATCCTATCAGTCGAAACTTGCTCTCAACCCACTCCGATTCCTGTTGACAATCACCAAAAAATGTATTATAATACAATCAAGTGTGAACCTCTTCGCTCAAAGGAGTCCCGTCATGCGCGTCACGGATCTGTACGACGTCCGGTATCAGGGAAAGGACATCGGCGTTTATTACGTCTTCAGCAACGCCTCGACCGAGTTTACTCCCGGTTATTTTGAACGGGATACGGTCAACGCGGTGCTGGGACCGCACGGGATCAAAGGCGAGATGAAGCGGAAGGGGCCCATTCCCTTCTTCGCACAGGTCATCCGGGACGAGAACCGCCTTCCCGGACGAAAGCGCCCCATTTATGTGAGCGGCGACATCACCCTCGAGCGCAGACCGAACGAGACCGGGGAACGCTTTCTCGTCTATTCGCGCTCCGCGGGCAAGGGCAGTGAAGCATATTCGTCCGAGCCGCACGACGCGCCCCACAACGAGGGGCCGAACACCCCCGAGGGCATGCGGGAATGGGCAAGCTGGTACGCCTTCGAAAAGATGGACGACGGCACCTATCGGGCCGAGCTCGACGAGGCCTGGTGGTGGGGAGGCGGACACAACGACGGCGGCACGATCCGCACGCCGATCCCGGAGGAGTGGTTTTCCCTGCCGTGGAAGGAGTTCCTCGACAAGGTCGTCGATCTTTCCTCCGCGCGGCATTACGGCTTCGACGCCGAGCATCTCAAGGACAGAAAAGGGCTGAAGAAATTCTTCGGCATGGAGGAGCAGGCAGCGGACGCGTGATCCCCGCCCCAGACGGGAAGCGTTCGGCTCGCTGGGAAATGATTCCGCCCGGCCGGGAGAACGCCGCGCGGGGCGTGCAATACGGGCGTCATGCCCGATACGGAAAAGGAGGCATCCCATGGCTGTCATTACGATCGACCGGACGAAAGCCGCCGGGGAAATCAAGCGCATGAACTGCGTCAACAACGGACCGCCGTTCCCGGGCGTCCGCCTGTCCCCGACCTTCTTCGACGCCTACCGCGACGCCGTCATCCCCTATGCCCGCAATCACGACGCGTCGTTTTTCACGGGCTACGGCGGCGAGCACATCGTCGACGTGCACCGCATTTTCAAGAATTTCGCCGCGGACGAAAACGACCCCGCGTCCTACATCTTCGAGCCGACGGACGCCTACGTGGAAAATACGTACCGCGCCGGAACGAAGGTCTTCTACCGACTCGGCGCGTCCATCGAGCACGACTACAAGTACGGCACCCGCGTTCCCCCGGACGCGGCGAAATGGGCGCGGATCTGCGAGCACATCATCCGGCATTACAACGAGGGCTGGGCGAACGGTTTTCACTTCGGCATCGAGTATTGGGAAATCTGGAACGAACCGGACTGCCGCAACGCCGACGGCTCCAATCCCTGCTGGCAGGGGACGGAGGAGGAGTTCATCGAGCTTTACCGTGTGACCTCCCGGCACCTGAAATCCTGCTTCCCGGATCTCAAAATCGGCGGTCCCGCGTTCTGCTCCTCCGACCCCATCCCCTTCCGGCGCGATTTTCTCGACACGGTCGCCGCACAAGGCCTGCCCCTTGATTTCTATTCCTACCACTGGTACGGGAGCACGCCCGAGAGCTTCCGTGACTGCGTCCGCACGGCGCGGCGCGAGCTTGACCGGCGCGGGCTGACGAAGACCGAGACCGTTCTCAACGAATGGAACTACATCCGGGGATGGTCGGGAGATCTTTGGCTCTATTCGCTCGAGACGGAGAAGAACTTAAAGGGCTCGTCGTTCATCGCCGCCGTCCTCGCGACAGCTCAGGCGAACCCGCTCGACATGCTCATGTACTGCGACGCGCGTCCCTGCGGCATGAACGGGCTCTTCGGGGCGAAGGGCAGGGGATTTGAGTGTCTGAAGGGATATTATCCCTTCGCGGCTTTCCGCGACCTGCGCGCGCTCGGCACGTGGATCCCCACGGACGATGGGGACGGCGAAATCTACTCCTGCGCGGCGACGGACATGGACGGCAAGGCTGCCGCCGTCATGGTCACGTATTACGCCGACGACGAAGAAAACGAGAGGCCCGAGAAAGAGATCGGACTGCGGTTCGAGGGCTTCCCGAAGGACTGCGAAGCCGAGGTGCGCGTGCTCGACGGGGAAGATGACCTGCGGCTCACGAGCACCCAGCGGTTTGCCGCGGATTCCTTCACCGTCTGGCTGAGGCTGAAGCTCTACACCACGGCGGAGGTAAAAATCACCCCGCGCTGCCCGGATGTCGACCGGGAAAAGTGAACCGTCCCGCACGAGGCGCGGCGGAAATTCGGAACATAGCCCTCCCCCTCCCTCGGCGGAGCGGGGAACGGATCAAAATCCACAGAAAGGATCGGGAAACATGAAAACGAAAAAAGTCCTTGCGGCGCTGCTCTCTCTCGCGCTGCTGCTCACGTCCCTGTTCTCGCTCGCGGCCTGTTCGGAGGCGACCGAGAGCGCGGAGGAGGGCGGCGTGAAAGCGGACGCCGAATCCCCCGAGCCAGGCGCCGCAGAGGAAGCCGGTACGGAAGAAGATTACGACCCCTACGCCTACGCGCGGCAAAAGCTCGAAGAGATCCCCGCGGCAAGCTATGACGGAGCCTCCTTCGGCATCGCGTCGCAGGCGGGAACCGGAAACTCCGAAAAGGAGATCTGGGTGGAGGATCTGACCGGCGACGTCGTCAACGACGCGGTGTTCAACCGCAATCTCGCGCTCGCGAAACGGTTTGATCTGGAGATCTTCCTGCAGCCGGGCGACGTGATGAACCTTGTCCGTCAGTCCGTGAGCGCCGGGGACGCCGCGTACAAGATCGCCTTCCCGAACATGGCGACCGCGACCGGCATGGCGCAGAACGGAATGCTGCTCGATTATATGCAGCTTGACAACCTGAATCTCACGGACGTCTGGTGGGACCAGGGAACGCTCGCGATGGACATCATGGGCAAGGTGTACTTCATGAACGGGGACATCAACTTCCTGGACAACGACGTGACCTACATCCAGCTCTTCAACAAGAAGCTGATTTCCGACCTCGGGCTGGACGTGCCCTACGATCTCGTCCGCGAGGGCAAATGGACGATCGACGCGTTCCGCGAAATGTGCGTGAACGTGACCGCCGATCTGGACGGCGACGGGCAGTACACGGACGAGGACCGCTACGGATACGTCACGACGGGAGAGGGTCCCTGCACCTTCTTCTACGGTTCGGGCCTGACCCTCGTCACGACGGACGCGGAGGGCATTCCCGCGCTCGACATCGACGTGGAGAAGACGGTTGCCACGCTCGAGAAGGTCGTGAAGATCATCTCCGAGGACAACATCACCCGCATCCCGAAGGACGTTGCGGTCGGAAAGAACATGTTCATGACGGACCGCGTCCTGTTCTACGGCGAGGTGCTGAGCTACATTGTGAACGTGCGCGAGATGGAGACCGCCTTCGGCGTGCTCCCGATCCCGAAATACGACGAGATGCAGGAAAAGCACTACACCTACTGCAACGCAATTTCCTCCACGGCGTGCGTCCCCACGACTTCTTTTGACATCGGCATGATCACCTCCGTGCTCGAAGGCATGGCGATCCAGTCCTTCATCGACGTGACGCCCGCGTACTACGAAATCGCCCTGACGCGCAAATACGCCCGCGACAGCGAATCCTCCGAAATGCTCGACATCGCGCTTGCCAACCGCGTGTACGACATCGGGCGCTTCTACTCCGTCGGCGTCGGCGACATCTTCCAGCAGCTTGCCGCGAAGGGTTCGACCGATTTCGCCTCCGCCCTCGCGAAGAACCAGAAGCTGGCGGCGAAATCCCTCGAAAGGATCGTAAAGGACTTCTCCAAGCTCGACTGACCGGCCTGACCCGGCTGGCCGTCTGACCGGCCCGACCCATCAACAAAGGACATAAAGGAGTGCACCGTTATGCCGAAGGAATGTGATATCTGTAAAAAGCCTGCCGTGATCGCGGCGAGAATCGTCAGGGGAACGGACAAGACGGTCGTCGCCTTCTGCGAGGACTGCGCCCGCCGCGCGGGACAGAGAGTCCGGGTCGAGGTTCTGATGTCGACCGCAAAGGCTCTGCCGCAGGGGACCGTGCTCGAGCCGGGCAATCCCGCCGCGGCAAAACCCGTGAGCGCCCCGGCCCCGGTGAAAACGAATGTCGGAACAGCTGCGCCGACCGCCGCACCTTCGGGCGTGCCGTCAAGCGTGCCTTCGGGTGTGCCTTCGGGCGGTTGGTCCGGCGGCGGAGGGACGAATCCGGGCGCATGGACCGCCAACTGGCCGTCGACCTCCTCACCATCTCCGACCCCGACCGCGACTGCGTCTCCGACTGCCGGAGCGGGAACCGCCGCCCCCTCGGGCGCGTGGACAAACGGCGCGTGGACGAATCCTGACGTGAGGACAAATCCTGACGTGAGGACAAATCCTGACGTGCGAACCGCCGACCGCTGGACGACCTCCGGATCGGTGCCGACCTCCGGAGCGACGGCGAACATGGGAGCCGCCGCTCCCTCCGGCGCGTGGTCCGGCGGCGGAGGGATGAACCTTGGCGCGTGGACTGCCAACCAGCCGTCGACCCCCGTCCAGATTCAGACCGCCGCACCGAACATGGGGACCGCCGCGCCTGCCGGAAACGCGTCCGTTTACCGCCCGGCGAATCAGCCGGCCCAGCCGGCTCAGCCGCTGCAGCCGTCCGCGAGCGCGCAGCAGGTGAATCCGGGCTACGCGGCGAACCTCGGCGGCTATCAGCCCATTCCGTTCGAACAGGAGCGCGATGCGGCCGCGGCCGAGCCCGAGCAGAAGCCGAAGAAATCGAAGCGCGCGCTGTTTACGGTCCTCGGCATCGTCCTCGGCGTGCTGGTGATCGCGGGCGTGCTGCTCTGCATCCCCGCCGTCCGGGATGCGATCTTCGGGACCGGGGACGGCCCGCACGGGATCTATTACAGCGAAACGCTGAGTGTCGCCGCCGAATTCAGCGGCAGCAAGTACAAAGGGAGCTTTTTGTTGACCGGCAGCGAGTCGACGGGAACATGGACGATCAAGGATAACGAAGTCACCGTCGATACCGCGGGCGGCGGACAGGAGAAGTTCACCTACGACAAGGAAAAAGACGAGCTGCTTTGGTTCGGACAGACAAAGTTCGTCAAGATCAGCCAGGCAGAGCTGGACGAGCTCAAAAAGCAGACCGGTGATCTGCAATCGGCGGCGAACGCCCTCACGGATCTGTTCGGATAATACGCGGAGCAAAAAACACAGCCCCGGCACGGGTTCGCGTTCTGCGAGACCGGCGCCGGGGCGTTTTTTCGTTTGTTTTCGGTGCATCCCGTTTTGTCCTGTGTGAGTCTGTTCGGCAGTTTGCCCGCGCCGCCGCGTTGCCGTGCCGCCGTATCGGCTCACTTCCGCGATCCCCGCAGCCGGGCGGGGAGTCATCCGCATTCATCGGACGGGGGGTTCTTTCTCTTCCTGTTTGTCGGGAAGAGGGTCTTCCTCTCCGCATCCATCGGGCAGGGGTTCTTCGGGAACGTCTTCGGCGGGGGCGGCATAGGCGCGCAGCCGCTCGGCGAGCTCCTTCATCCAGTCGAGCGCGTCCGCGATCCCGTCCTCGGACAGCACGCCGCGCTTGAGATCGCGGGGCAGGAGTCCCGCCTCGTCCGCTTCGAAATCCTCCCGCCACTCCGGACCTGTGTAATAGGCTTCGAGCGCCGCGAGATCGTCCTGCACGCTCTCGTACGCGTCGAGGGCGGCCTCCAGTTCTCCGACGATCCTATTCGCCCTCTCGAGGATCTCCTCATACCTTGCGATGCGTTCTTCCCTTGTCATGGCAGCAGTCTCCTTCCGAAATCCGATTCGTTTGATTCCATTTTACACGCCCGCGCGCCCGATGTCAAGAAAGATCTTCGGTCTCCCTGGCACAAAGATCGTTTTTCGGAAAACCGGGTGCGCTCGGACGCATCTTTTTTGCTCCGCGCGCTTTTCGTTCTTGAAAAATCCTTCGCCATCATGTATAATAGGGTCAAAAGGGCAGGGGGATCGGATGATGAAAAGGATGATCGCGCTCGATACGTGGGCGAGGGCTCCCCGGTGGCGGCAGTTCTGGGAGGACGACTGCGAGATCTTCCTCTCGGACGACGTCGACGTGACCGCGCTGTTTTCGCGCTGCGCAGAGACGGAGACCTCCTTCCATCTCGCCGTCCTCTTCACGGTCGCGCAAGTCGTGAACGGCAGGGAGGAATTCCGCATGACCGCCGTCGACGCCCCGGACGCGCCCTGTCCCCTCCCCGCGGTCTGGAACGAGGTCCATCCCGTTCACAACGTCTTCCATGAGGAAACGGAAACCTATACCTCGGTCTGTACCCGCTGGGACCCCTCCTTCCCCGTGTTTCTTTCGCGCGCAAAGGAGGATATCGGGCGCGCGAAACAAATGCCGGGATCGGACATCCCCGCCCCGCCGAATTCCTTCGAGACCTCCGCCGTCCCGTGGCGGCATTTTGCCGCGGCGGGAGCAAGGCGCGGCGCGTCGTCCCTCAGCCCCCTCGTCGTGTGGGGCAGAGCGGAGGAGCGGGAGGGGGAGGGGCGGATCAAAATGCCGCTTTCCGTGCAGATCAGCCATGCCGCCGCCGACGGGTTCCACCTCGCGCGCTTTCTCGGCGAATTCGAGGACGGGGCGCGTCGGCTCGCGCAAGAGATCGGGGAGGGAATTCGGTGAGACTGTTCGTAGCGATCCTCTTCGGAGAGGACTTCAAAAACGCACTTGCGGCGTATCAAAGCGATCTCATGGCGTGGGGAAAAGCAAGCTGGTCCCGCAGGGAGAATTTCCATCTGACCCTCGCCTTCATCGGCGAGCGGGACAGCGCGGATGATGTCATCGCCGCGCTTGACCGTGTGGAGCACAAGTCTTTTGAAGCAGAACTCGCGGGCGGGGTGCGCTTCGGCGCGATCCGGTGCGCGGGGATCGCGGACGGGGGAGAATCCCGCCTGCTCGCCGAAAAAGTTCGCCGGGCGCTGGATCGGGCGGGCATCCCGTACGACAGAAGGCCCATGAAGCCCCACATCACCCTCGCGCGTCAGTTCCGCCCGACCTCTTCGACTCCCGAGACGGAGGAAATGCTCCGAAGGCTGAAACCCGCGCCCGCGCGGGAGACGGTGCGCGCGTTCTCCCTCATGCGCTCCGAGCGCAGAAACGGTCAGCTTGTTTACACCCCCCTGTGGACGAAACCCCTCGCGTGAGTTTTGCCCCGGATTGGATCCGGAGCAAGCATCAAGTTCTTTGCCCGCGATGCGGAGCATCGTCAGCTTTCATGTCAGGGAAAGCTGCGTACATATTTTTAGGAGTGAGGCTGCCATGAAACACGGATTTTTCAAAATCGGAGCGGCGATCCCGCATCTGCATCTTGCGGCGCCGCGCAAAAACGCGGAGGAGATCATCCGCCTGATCGGAGCAGCGCGGGAGGAGGGCGTGGGCGTGCTCGCATTTCCCGAGCTCTCGGTCACGGGAGCGACGGCGGGGGACCTCTATTTTTCCGACGCCCTGATCGAAGGTGCGGAAAAGGCCGTCCTTTCGATCTGCCGCGCGACGAAGGGCACGGACATGCTCGTCTTCTTCGGCGCGCCGCTGAGACGGGGCGGGAGACTGTATAACTGCGTGATCGCCGCGTCGGACGGCTGTCCGCTCGGCGTTACGGCGGCGAATATCCCCGCCGCCGGAGAGCGCGCGGAGGGACGGCATTTCTCCCCCGCGCCCGAGGACGATTCGACCGAGCTCGGCGGCGAGCTCATCCCCTTCGGAAAAGCGGTCGCCTATCCCTGCCTCGAATCGGCGGATCTCACGGTCGGCTGCGCGGTCGGAGACGACGGGGACACCCTGCGTTTCCTCGCGAAATGCGGCGCGACCCTGCTTGTGAATCCCGCGGCGGCGGCGGAGATCGTCGGGCGGGAAGACGCGCGGCGGACATGGGCAAAGGCGCTCAGCGCGGAGACGAGCGCGGCGCTGCTCATCGCCGGAGCGGGGGACGGCGAGTCTACGACCGACCTTGTGTTCTCCGGACACTCCCTGATCGCCGAGCGCGGCAGAATGCGCGCGGAAAACGAGCCCTTCGGCGGGGCGGAGCTCATCACCGCCGTCATCGACGCGAAGCATCTCGCGCACGAACAGATGAAGACCCGCGCGGCGCGCATGACCTGCCTCACGGCGGCCCCGTTCTCGCTCGGAGAAGGGGAGGTCGACCTTAAGGGCGTGATCGACAAGAGCCCGTTCGTCCCCGCCGATCCCGAAAAGCGGAAAGCGGTCTGCGCGCGTATTTTTGAAATTCAGGCGAGAGGGCTTGCCCGCCGCGTCGAGGCGGCGCGGGCGGATACCTGCCTCATCGGACTCTCGGGAGGGCTGGATTCCACGCTCGCCCTGCTCGTCGCCTCCCGGGCGATGGAACTGCTCGGCAGGGATCCCGCGCACATCATCGCCGTCACCATGCCCTGCTTCGGCACGACCTCCCGCACCCGCTCGAACGCGGAGCGGCTGGGCGCGGCGTTCGGAACCTCCTTCCGCACGGTCGACATCAAGGAAGCGGTCGATGTGCATTTCCGCGACATCGGGCACGACCCGGAGGATCACTCCGTGGTCTACGAAAACGCGCAGGCGCGCGAGCGGACGCAGATCCTCATGGACATTGCCAACGCGGAAAACGGGCTGGTCGTCGGCACTGGCGACCTCTCGGAGCTCGCGCTCGGCTGGGCGACCTACAACGGGGACCAGATGTCGAACTACGGCGTGAACGGCGGCGTGCCGAAGACCCTCGTGCGGGAGCTCGTTTCGTATTACGCCGAAACGAGAGGGGACAAGCCGATCGCGGACGCGGACGGCACGGACCGCACGCTCGGCGACGTGCTGCGTGACGTGCTCGACACCCCGGTCAGCCCCGAGCTTCTGCCGCCCGAAAACGGCGTGATCTCCCAAAAGACCGAAAGCCTCGTCGGACCCTATGAACTGCACGACTTCTTCCTCTACCACACCGTCCGCTGGGGCGAGAGCCCGGACAAGGTCCTGAGAGAGGCAAAGGCGGCGTTCGCGGGCGATTTCACGCCCGATGTGATCGAGAGGTGGCTCGGCGTGTTCCTGCGCCGGTTCCGGACCCAGCAGTTCAAGCGCTCCGCCCTGCCGGACGGCCCGAAGGTCGGCACGGTGGGGCTGTCCCCGCGCGGCGACTGGATGATGCCCAGCGACGCGGGAACGGATCTGTGAGCAGAGTCACGGCAAACCTCAGAACGGTAGTATCAGGATGATCGGATAATCGGATAAACGGATGATTGGCAGGAAAGGATGAAAAACCATGATCGATAAAGGGAAATACGGCATCATCGCCGCGATGGATATGGAGGCGGAGCAGATCATCGCCTCCATGCACGACGCGCACACCGAGACGGTGGGCGGCATCCGCTTCACCGTCGGACGGGTCTTTATGGAAAACGAGGGCGGGGAGATCGGCTCCGCGAAGCTCATCGTGGCGGTCTGCGGGATCGGCAAGGTCTTCGCTGCCATGTGCGCCCAGACCATGATCGTCAAATACGCGCCGAAATGCGTCATCAACACGGGCGTGGCTGGGACGCTTTCGCCCGAGATCGGCATCGGGGACGTGGTGATCGCCTCCGACGTGGTCCAGCACGATATGGACACCTCCCCCATCGGGGACCCGGTGGGCTGGATCTCCGGCCTCGACACCGTCAAAATGCACAGCTCCGACCGTCTCTCGAAGAGCGAGCTGAAGATCGCGGCGGAACAGGTCCTCGCCGGCACGGACGCGAAAATCATGAGCGGCGTCGTCGCGACGGGGGACCAGTTCATCGCCGACGCGGCGAAAAAGAAATGGATCTCGGAGACCTTCGGCGCGGTCGCCTGCGAAATGGAGGGCGGCGCGGTCGGACAGGTCTGCGAGGCGAACAACGTTCCGTTCGCCGTGATCCGCTCGATCTCGGACGGCGCGGACGGTGCGGCGGTGGAGGATTACCCCTCCTTCGCCCGGCACGCGGCTGAAATCTCCGCGAAGATCGTCCTGCGCGCCGCCACGCTGATCTGGTAATGGAATTCGACGGCGCTCTGAGGCGCGCGGCACAGCTCTTTGTCTCAGGCGATGCCGGGTCTTTGACGCTTCTCTCGAAAAGCGAGCGGGAAAACGATTTCCGCGCGGCCGCGGTCCTCGAGGAGGACGGCGTGAGAACCGTCGTCAAGATCGCGTCGAACGCCTTTACCACGCCGAGGCGGATCGAGGGATGGGAAAACCTCATCCGCGAATCCCACGCGCTCGGGGCGTATATGCCCGCGCTGATCCCGTCGCTTTCCGGGCGTCTGAGCGAGGAATTCGAGTTTGACGGGAAGATCTTTACCGCGTGGCGGGAGGAGTTCGCGCCATACCCCCTCGCCCAGACCGATGAGGAATTCGGCATGGACGCATACAAACAAAAGGACGCCGCGCGGCCAAAGTCCGAGGACGGCTCACCCGCGTGGCAGGGGGAGCTGATCGCGCTGTACGCGAAGCTCGCCGCGGCTCGTCTTCCCGGGGGCTGGGGCATGTCGGGCTACGTCCGGCTCGTCCCGTTCGACGGGGAGGAGACCGACGAGGTCGAGGAATGCGCCGTAAAGCTCGGGGCCGAGATCGAAAGCCGCTTTCCCGCGCTGCTGCCCCGCTGGCGGGAGACATACGGCAAATGGAAGGCGAACCGGGACGCCCTTGCCGCGCTCTATTCACGTCTGCCGACCTCGGTCTTTCAGGCGGACGCGAACGACACGAACGTCCTTCTCACGGAGGACGGGCATTTCGCCGGGCTGATCGACTGCAACCTCGCCGGGGAGGACACCGCCCTGAACGCCGCGCTCACCCTCGGATATGTCGGCTTCGCGGGCGACGATCCGCTCACGGACGAGGAGCGGGCGAAAAAAGCCCTGCGCATTTTTGCGCGGGAGAGGGCGTGGAACGCGGACGAGACCGCCGCCGCGCCCATTCTCTGGAAATACATCACCGCGCTCTACTGGAGCGAGGTGGGCGACATACAGAACGCGGACACCGGCGAAAAAGCCGCCGCGGTCCTTGACCGGATCGACCGGGCGCTCGCTGCGGAGGTTTCCTTCGGGCCGTCCATGCATCCCGCGCCGCGATGAAATAATACCGAACCGAACGAAAGGAAGGGTTAACCATGCAAAGGCTGAAATTCTTTACCCCGACCGAGCTGAAGCCCGCGGGATGGCTGCGCCGTCAGCTTGAAATCCAGGCTGAGGGGCTTTCGGGCAATCTCGACAAGGTCTGGCGCGACGTGCGCGATTCCCGTTGGATCGGCGGGGACTCAGAGGGCTGGGAGCGCGTGCCGTACTGGCTCGACGGCTTCATTCCCCTCGCCTATCTTCTCGACGACGCGGACATGATTTCCCGCGCGAAAAAATACGTCGACGCCATCGTCGCGAATCAGCGCGAGGACGGCTGGCTCTGCCCCTGCACCGACGAAGAGCGGGCGGGCTATGACATGTGGGCGCTTTTCCTCATCGACAAGGTGCTCACGCTCTATTACGACTGCTCGGGCGACGAGCGCATTCCCGGCGTCGTGCGCCGCTCCCTCGAAAATCTGTATGAGCATATCAAAAAGGTTCCCATCTTTTCGTGGGCGCATGCCCGCTGGTTCGAGTGCCTGATCCCGATCTTCCGCCTGTACGAGATGACCGGGGAGGCGTGGCTGCTCGAGCTCGGAAAGCTGCTCCGCGAGCAGGGCATGAGCTATGAAAAAATCTACACGGACCCCGGCTTTGGGTCCTTCGAGCGCCGCTGGACGTACGAGACCCACGTCGTCAATCAGGGCATGGCGCTGAAGGAAGGCGCGCTTTCGTCCCTCCTGGACGGTCCCGAAAAAGAGGCCGACGACGGCTTCTCGCAGTTCATGATCTCGCAGCTGTTCAAATACCACGGCTCGGCGGTCGGGCATTTCACGGGCGACGAGTGCCTCATAGGGACCTCCCCCATTCAGGGCACGGAGCTGTGCGGCGTCGTGGAGACGATGTACTCCTATGAGATCCTCTTCGCGCTCACGGGCGATCCCGTCTGGGCGGACCGGCTCGAAAAGCTCGCGTTCAACGCCCTCCCCGCCACGATCACGCCGGACATGTGGGCGCACCAGTACGATCAGCAGACGAACCAGGTCGCCTGTACCGTGCAGGACCCCGCTCACCTGATCTACGGCACAAACGGCGCGGAGTCGGGACTCTACGGGCTCGAGCCGAACTACGGCTGCTGCACGGCAAACTTTGGTCAGGGCTGGCCGAAGTTCGCGCGCAGCGCCATGATGAAAACCGCGAGCGGCGTGGAGATCGTCTCCCCCGTGCCCGCGATCCTCAAAACGGAGATCGGCGGCGCGCCGGTCACGGTCGAGTGCGACACGCTCTATCCCTTCGGCGGGGAAATCAATTTCTTCGTCACGGCGGAGGGCGAGACGGACTTCACGCTTGCCGTCCGCGTGCCGGGCACGGCGAAGACCGCGCTGCTCGACGGGGAGCCGGTCGAACCCGGTTCCGTCGTCACGCTTGAACGAAAGTGGAGCGGCAGAGCGGCCGTCACCCTGACGCTCGGCTTTGAGACCGCGCTCGTCCCGCGACCCTCCGGGCTTTACAGCCTCGAGCGGGGTCCCCTCGTCTACGCGCTCGAGATCGGGGAAAAATGGGTGCGGCGCGAATACGAGCGGGGCGGCGTGGAGCGGAAATACCCGTATTGCGATTACGAGGTCTTCCCGACGACGGAATGGCAGTACGCCTTCGATTTCACCGACGCGGCACGGGATATCCGCGTCTCGGAGACCGGTGAGATCGGCGACTTCCCGTTCGCGCCGGAGAGCGCCCCGTGCTCGCTTGAGGTCCCCGCGGCGCAGATCAACTGGGGGTACGCCTTCCCGTATAAGATGACCGCGAGGGAAGAGCCCCTCTGCAGAATGCCCGTCGCCCCGACGAAAACGGTTCGCTTCATCCCCTACGGATGCACGAATATCCGCCTGACCGAGCTGCCGATGGTCGAGAGGATCGGTGAGGAGTGAATTGAAGGGGAACGCGGCTTTCTGGAAATGAAAGCTGACGATGCTTCGCATCGTGGGCAAAGAACTTTCATACGACCTAAACAGTAAATCGCTCAAAGTGCGGCTCGGGGTAACGTGCAGCGCACGATGTTATAAGTAAACTGAAAATGGAAAGAGCTCTGCCGCGCGTGTGGTTGTCGTACACGCTCGGCAGAGCTTTTGACTAAATTCCCGATATCTGATTTTATAAAGGCCTTCTGCCCGCCTCTCATCCGATCATCATCCCCACCATCCACGCCGTGATCACCGCCGCCGCGGCGACGACGATCAGCTTCGCGCGGAAGAACGAAAGGATTAGGGCGACACCCGCGCCTGCGGATGAGGCCGGAATGCTCCCGCACGAGGAAAAGACCGCGGGAAAGATCATGGCGGAGAGCACGCCGTAGGGCAGATAGTAGAGGAGGGACAGGAAATAGCGGTTCTTGAATTTCTTCCGGACCACGGCGAGGGGGATCATGCGGATCGCCCATGTGACGCCGCTCATGACCGCGATGCCGAGAAGCATGAAACCCGTCGTCACGGTTCTTCCTCCTCTCCGGCTCCGCGGGGAAACAGAGCCGCGCCGAACGCGGACGCCGCGAGCCCGGCGATGATGATGACCCAACCGCTGCCAAGCGAGTCCGGCGGCAGAAAGGTCAGAAGGCAGGAGAGCGCCGCGGCAAACAGGACCACCGCCGTCACGGGCAGCGATCTGCGCGCGTCCGGGACGATCAGCGCGATGTACATGGCGTACAGCGCGATGTTCACGGCGGATACCACCGAGGACGGGATGACGCCGCCCGCGGCTTCGCCGAAAACGGTCCCCGCCGTCCAGCCGAGGACGGAGATCAGGATCATGCCGAGCATGTAGGGAAAGGTGAGCGCCGCCGAGGAGGTCGAGGCGAGCGCGAAGATCTCGTCCGTGTTCCCGTAGGCGATCACGAGCCGCTGCCACAGGTTCGTCTTTTCCGGCAGCTTCTGGGAAAGGGACACGGACATGAGCAGATAACGCGCGTTGATGACCGCGAGGGTGCAGAACATTTCGAAGAGGGGCGCCGAGTCCGCGAGCAGGTTCAGACCGACGAACTGTCCCGTGCCCGACACGCAGGTGACGGCGAAGAGAGCGGCGATCCACGCCGGCATCCCCCGGTCGGATGCGATCATGCCGAAAGCGAAGCTCACGGAAAGATAGCCGAGACAGATGGGCAGAGCGTCCCGTATTCCGTCGCGGAATGAAAGGGCCTTTTTTTGTTTATCCATTTTTGTCTCTTCCCGCGCCGTTCTTTTCGGCGGCGGGTCTCCCGTCCCTTTCATTTTTCGAGCGAAATCCGGTCGATCTCCTCCGCGTCGACGAGGCGGAAGCCGTTCTCCCGAAGCAGGCGCGCGGTCACGCCCATCCCGTCGATGAGCGTTCCCGTGAACGTGCCGTCGTAGATCTGCTTCACGCCGCAGCTCGGGCTGCGGGACTGGAGTATGATGAGATCGGGACGCACGCGCCGGGCGATTTCAAGGCATTTTTCCGCCCCCGCGCGAAACTGCGCGTCTACGGTTCTCCCGTCCCTTGTGACGACGATTCCGTCCCGGATCTCGGCGGGCGCGCGCGGGGTGGGGAGCCCCCCCATCACCTCCGGGCAGACCGGGATGACCTCGATCCCCGGATCTTCGACGAAGCAGAGGACCGCTTCGTTTTTGTTGTTCCCTCCGCTGTACTTGCAGTTCTCTCCGAGCAGGCACGCGCTGACCATGATTTTCATGCGCGCTTAAGACTCGACGCTGATGCCGAGGTAAGCGCACATTTCTTGATGGACGGCGTAGAGCGCCGCCGCGGTGTATTTCATTTCAAGCGAAACGTCCCCGCTGTTGAGAACGCTCAGCACATAGGAAAGTGCGGACACGCTGACCGTTGAGCCCTCGCCTTTGACGTAGATGTTGAAGTGCGTCCCGAGCTCGACCGCGTTGATTCCCGTGATCTGAATTTTATACTGGTCACCGGTTTTTTTCACCGTATAGTCGAAGCTTGCTTCCGGGATGAACGGGTTGTACGGCTCGATGTCGAATTCGAGTTCAGATGCGCTGTCGTTCAGTTTGAAATAGAGGTTGAGCGCTGTCTCCGAGGTCGCGCTCAGGGAGTAGGACGCCCCCGTTACGTACCGCCCGCCGAGATGCGCGGCAGCCCGGTAACCGTCGGAGATCAACGACGCGCCGTCTATCAGCTCGGTTTCGTTCTTGTACGCCGTCGACATTGCCGTATGGTTTATGACGTCGTTGTGAAGCGCCCGCTGAGCATAATACCCGTAGTCGTTGATCGCCTTCGCGGCGTCCATAGCGTCCGCGTAGTCGGGATCGGTGATGAGGATGTTCAGATACCTCTCCACCGTCGTCTGCACGGAGATCGTCTCCGTTTCTTCTCCGTCCGTGTAGCGGAAGGTCGCCGTGATGGTATCCGCCATCTGCAGCGCGTTCACGGTGCAGAGGAAGCAGTACCGGCCGTCGTCCTGAAGCACCGCGTCCGCGGTGCGAACGGTCGTCGTCACATCGTTGATCGTGAATTCCATCGTGCTGTCCGCGACGTATTCATCCGGGATCTCCATGTAGAAGTACATGCCGAGCTGTCCGTTCAGTACGAGCTGCTGACCGTCGAACGCGGGCACGGGTTCGGGAACGGTGACCGTAACGGGAATGGTAAAGGAGCCGAACTCATCGGACAAGCGCGGGTTTGTCGCGTAGATCCATATGTAATGACAGCTGATGCTGCCGGTGTAGGTGCCCGGCTCCGCCGCGCTCCAGTCGTTCGGGGAGATATAGAGGTACATGGTCTGCGGCGTGTTTGCGGCGCTCCAGTCGATCTGTCTGATATTGTAAACGGGCGTCTCTTGCACGGGTCTCATGGCGAACGGTATGGCTTTGCCGCTGTCCTGCTGATTCGTCAGCGTGCCGCCCTCCAGCACCAGACGGATGCGCTCCGGCGTCCGGTCGTCGTTGTCGTCCGCCAGATCAAAGTTCAGATCGGGCATGTCGAACGTCATCGCCGTCCAGACGTCGTTCGGGTTGATTTCAACCGGGTTGGGCGCGCTCAGGGTGTAAGCCGGGATCAGCTCGAAGATCGCTTTGATCTCCACGGCTTGCGCGGGCATTTCGAATTGATCGTTTTCCACCGTCACATCGCCGCTCAGCACCTGCCACTCTTTGAAGCGGTATCCCTCGTCCGGGGTCGCGGTCAGATTGACCGTTTTGCCCGAGGCGGAGGTTTCGGCGTCCGCCCCCGCGGTTCCGTTCCCGCTGCTCGTCACCGTGACGGAGTATTCCCGTGTCACGATGATCGTGAGCGCGCAGATTTCGTTCACATCAGCCTGTTCCAGCATCAGTTCGAAGGCGAGCGATTCGTTCGCCGACAGCCGACGTGTGAAAGCAAAGTTGCCGCTGCCGTCCTCTCCCTCATAATAATAGCTTTCGACATAGACTGTGGGATCGAGCCCGTTGGAATCGGCGCTCTCAAACCGGTACACCCCGTCCTCCGCGGGCGTGAAGGTAAGCGTGTACGGATCGTCGGTCCAGTAAAGCTCCAGCACGTTGGGACCGGGCGAGAGCTCGACTGCTTCGCCCGGGACGTGGGGCACGTCCAGCTTCGTCACGATGACCGTGAGCGCGCAGATTTCGTTCACATCAGCCTGTTGCAGCGTCAATTCGAAGGCGAGCGATTCGTTCGCCGACAGCCAACGTGTGAAAGCAAAGTTGCCGCTGCCGTCACCTCCCTCATAATAATCGCTTTCGACATAGACTGTGGGATCGAGCCCGTTGGAATCGGCGCTCTCAAACCGATACACCCCGTCCTCCGCGGGTGTGAAGGTAAGCGTGTACGGATCGCCGGTCCAGTTCGCAGTGAAGTCGTTGAACCCAAGCTTAAGAGAATTCTCGTCTTCGTGGGAAAGGGTGAGGAGTTGTCGGACTTTGCCCACGCAGACTGCCAGCGAATAGGTATTCTCACCATTCTGCAGTTTCAGTCCGAAGGAGAACTTCTCGCCCGCTGTCAGTGCGCGGGTGAAGAGAAAGTTGTCGCTATAGTACATGGGATTCTGGACGCTGCTGTATTCTTCGTTCCCGACTTGAGCGTCGGGATCACATTCGTAGCCGAAGGATTCAAACCGGTACACCCCATTCTCCTCGGGCGTGAAGGTAAGCGTGTAATCATCGCCGGTCCAGTCGATCTCAAGGTCGTTGAACCCAAGCATAAGCGAATTCTCGTCCTCGTGGGAAATGGTGATGGTTTGTTGGACCTTGCCCACGGTGACTGTCAGCGAATAGGCGCTCTCGGCGTCCGACAGTCCCAGCTCGTAGGAGAACGGCACGCCCCTGGTCAGCTCGCGCGTGAAGCTGAAGTCCGCTCCCCAGTCGTCATAAATCGGGTCCTCGAGAATGGCTGTGGGCTCACACCCGTAGCCGGAGGATACAAACCGATACCACCCGTCTTCCTCGGGCGTGAAGGTAAGCGTGAAATTCTCGCCGGTCCAGTAAAACGTGAACTCGTTGAAGCCGGGTGAGAGAGTGATTTCTTCGCTCGATTCGATGGGTGGTGGAGTCATCTTCGATACGGCTACTGCCAGTGAAGTGGTGATCCCGTCGCCCCACAGCTGCAGCTCGAAGGAGAACGGCTCACTCGCAGTCAGCTTGCGCGCGAAGCGAAAGTTGTGGTTCCCTTCACTCCATTCATAAAATATCAAGTCCCCGACACGGGCGTCGGGATCACATTCGTCGCAGAAGGATTCAAACCAGTACACCCCGTCCTCCTCGGGCGTGAAGGAAAGCGTATATAATGCGGGATCGAAGGGGTCGCAGTGAAGCTCCAGCTCGTTCGAACCGAGCGAGAGAGCGATTTCTTCGCCCGGAACGTGGGCAAGGCTCAGCTTTGCCACGGCGACCGCCAGCGAATAAGTGCTCTCGTCGTCCCATAACACCAGCTCGAAGGAGAACGATTCGCCCGCCGTCAGCTCGCGCGCGAAGGCAAAGTTGTCGTCCGCTCCCCCTCTTCCACATATCATTTCCTCGAAAACGGCATCGGGATTGCATTCGTCACCGGAGGATTCGAAGCTATACCAGCCGTCCTCCGAGGGCGTGAAGGTAAGCGTGTAATTCTCGCCGGTCCAGTCGATCACCAGATCGTTCCGACCGAGCGAGAGCTCGATGGTGTTTGAAGCGTCCGCGGCGGCGGGCGCGCAGAGCGCGGGCAGGAGCACCAGCAGGGAAAAGAGGATGCCCAGGGTTATTTTCGCAAGTGTGTTTTTCATCTCGTATCTTTAGCCTCCCTCAATTGAATCGGAAGTCGGGCGGCGGATCGGATCGCGGGACGCGTCCGGGCTTCCGGTCTACCAAATTAATTATAACACCGCTTAATTATAACACCGCGTCCGGAAGAATGCAACAGACAGCGGAGAAAAAACCGGACGGATTTTTATGAAAAACGGACAAATCCGCCTCACGCAAGCCCGCACAGCGCCCCTGTCGCGAAGAGCAGGATCCCGAGCCTGCTCTCCTTCAGGGCGAGCCTTGCCGCAAGGAGCCAGAAGAGAAACCCAGCGCCAAGCGACGCGCCCCGCAGAAGGCGGTCCGCACGCCGCGCGCCCTCCGCGCGGTCCGGAGGCAGGGCGGCGCATACCGCGCAGCGGAGCAGTCCCGCCCCGTCGAATCCCGCGATCGGGAGAAAGTTCAGCGCCGCGAGAACGAAGGAGAGCCCCGCGAAATCCGCGAGGCGCGTGTTCCGGAAAACCAGCGCCGACAGCAGCCCGACGGCGGGTCCCGCCGCGTGTACGAGCGCCTCCCGCCCGTACCCCGCGCGGGAGAAATCGAACGTCAGCCGACCGCCGAGCACATGGGCGCGGCAGGCGCGGATCGGCACGCCGAAGAGCCGCGCGGCGGCGAGGTGTCCGAGCTCGTGCAGAAGGACCGCGGCAAGCAGGGGAAACAGCGCCCGCGCCGTCATCCGTAAATCAGCTTGACGATGAATTCGCCCAGCGCGTCGAACACCGACCGGTCCTCGCCGAAGGAGGCGGGCATGGAAGGGGGTCGAAGCTCATCCCGCGCGGCGCTCAGCGCCATGACCGGAACCGCTTCCCCGCGCCCCGCGGCTCCGTTTTCCGCGTTCGCCGATGCGTTTGACGAAGCGTTCGCGGAAGCGTTCGTGGAAGCGAGGGGAAGGATCAGCATGAGCGCGGCGGCGAGCACGCCGAGCCCGGCGAGGAGCCGCTCCGCCGCGCCGGTTTTTCTGCGCACGAGCGTGCCCCGCGCTTTTTCCCGCGGAGAGCGCCGGACGCTCTTCCGCCGCTCTCCGTCCTTTTCGCCGCCGCTCCCGTTCCGGCTCTCGTACCGCCTCCCGTACCGGATCCTCCCCGGGCGGACGGGGGCGGGCTCCCTTTGTTCCGGCGTCGGTTTTCCTGCGGTTTTCTTCATAAAACCCCTCCCGGTCACTTTTTGACCGTATCCGCGATTTCAGCGGTTTTTTTGCCCAATCCGTTGACAGGACGGGGCGATTAAACTATAATACTCATGATGACTGCAATATGAGCGGAGGCATTTCCATGGCTATGACGGACACAGCCCTCACGCCGTACCGGTCCCGTGTGGACGCGGCGCGGCGCATGAGGCTCACGGGCTCCCGCCCCGCGGTGTACTGGATGACGGGACTGTCCGGCGCGGGCAAATCCACCGTCGCCTCTCTCGCGGAAAAAATGCTGATCGACGCGGGTCACGCCGCCGTCATGCTCGACGGGGACACCGTGCGGACGGGGCTGTGCCGGGGACTGGGCTTCTCGCCCGAGGACCGGCACGAGAACCTCAGACGCATCGCCGAGTGCGCGAAGCTGCTCGCCTTGAGCGGGCAGATCGTGATCGTGTGCGCCATCTCGCCCACCGCGGAGAGCCGCAGACAGGCGCGGGAGATCGTCTCCCCCGCCGCGGCGTTTTCGGAGGTTTACGTCAAGGCGGACGTGGAGGTCTGCGCAGCGCGGGATCCGAAGGGCCTTTACAAAAAGGCGTTCGCCGGGGAGATCGAAAATTTCACCGGCGTGAGCGCGCCCTACGAGGAGCCCGAGGCTCCCGACCTCATTCTCGATACCGCCAAAAACTCCGCCGAGGCGTGCGCCGGGATGCTCGCCGACCGCGCGCTCTTTGTGAACCGGGGCGGGGAGCGGCTGCTTTCCGTCCTGCTTCGCGCCGCGCGGGAAGCGTCGGACGCCATTCTCGGTTATTACAGCACCGGCGCGGGCGTGCGGGAAAAGGAGGATCGATCCCCCCTGACCGACGCCGATCTCGCGTCCGACAAAATCCTTTCCGCCGCGCTCACCGAGGCGTTCCCCGAATACGCGATCCTCTCGGAAGAGGAAGCGGACGACGGGGAGAGGCTCACGAACCGGGCGGGCGTCTTCATCGTCGATCCCCTCGACGGGACGAAGGAATTTCTCTCGCACAACGGCGAGTTCTGCGTTTCGGTCGGCTTTGCCGAGGGCGGCAGGGTCCGCGCGGGCGTCGTCGCCGTGCCCGCTCAGAGCGTGTTTTATTACGCCATGGAGAAAACCGGCGCGTACAAGCTCCCGTTTTCCGATCTCGGAGAAGATTTCCGGATCGGGGACGGGAAGAGGCTCGCCGTGTCGGAGCGGACGGAGGACCTGATCGTCGCCGTCAGCCGCTCCCATCCGGACGAGACGACAAAGACCTTTCTCGAGGCGAACCGGGAGAAGATCGCCGGGGTCGTGACCGCGGGCTCCTGTCTCAAGGGATGTCTCATCGCCGAGGGAAAAGCGGATTTCCATCTCCGCGTCGGCGCGTTCACCAAGGAATGGGACACCGCCGGGATGCAGATCGTCTGCGAAGAGGCGGGCGCGATCTTCACGGACGCGTACGGGGACGAGCTTGTCGCAAACCGTCCCGATCCCGTCAACCGCCGGGGCTTTCGGATCGCGAACCGCCGCGGGACGCTCGAAGGGCTGATCCTGCCCCCACCCGGACCCGAACCGGAGAAGAAGTGAGGTAGAAGAGCTTATGCCGTACACCCATCTCGATATGCTCGAATCAAGGAGCATTCACATCCTCAGGGAATCGTATTCCGCGTTCAAAAATCTCTGCATGCTCTGGTCGATCGGCAAGGACTCGACCGTGCTTCTGTGTCTGGCGCGCAAGGCGTTTTACGGGCACGTCCCGTTCCCCCTCGTGCACATCGACACGCACTACAAGATCCCCGAAATGATCGAATACCGCGACCGGCTCGCCATGGAGTGGAATCTCGACATGATCTACGGCGAGAACCGGGACGCGCTCGAAAAGAAGGAAACCTTCCCGGACGGGCGGACGACGCGCATCGAATGCTGCCGCCGCCTCAAGACCGAGGCGCTGACCCACACCCTCGCCGGGGACTGGACCCGCATGCGCCTCAATCACGAAACCGGGACCTATGAGCCGGACGAAAACCGCGAGCCCTTCACCGGTGTCATCGTGGGCGTGCGCGCGGACGAGGAGGGCAGCCGTTCGAAGGAGCGGTATTTCTCCCCGCGCGACGGACGGGGCGACTGGGACGCGGACGATCAGCCTCCGGAATTCTGGGGGCAGTACAAGACCGATTTCGCCCCCGGCACCCATGTGCGCATCCATCCCCTGCTCGACTGGACGGAGGTCGACATCTGGGAATACATCCGGCGGGAGGGCGTGCCCGTCGTCTCCCTGTACTTTAATCACGGGGACGGCAAACGCTACCGCTCTCTCGGCTGCTGGCCGTGCACCAAGCCCGTGGACTCCGACGCCTCGACGCTGGACGAGATCATCGAGGAGCTGAAATCGGGCAAATTCGCCCGCGTCGCCGAACGAGCGGGGCGCGAGCAGGACCGGGAAGACGGCGGCGGACTCGAGGAACTGAGACGCGGAGGGTATATGTGATGAGCGCCACGGAAAAGGAACATCTCAGCATCGTTGTGGCGGGGCACGTCGACCACGGCAAAAGCACCGTGATCGGACGCCTGCTCGCGGACACGGGCGCGCTGCCGGAGGGCAAGCTCGAGAGCATCCGGGAGCTGTGCCGCCGCACCGCCAAGCCTTTTGAATACGCCTTTCTGCTGGACGCCCTGAAGGACGAGAGGGCGCAGGGCATCACCATCGACACCGCCCGCTGTTTCTTCGAGACGAAAAAGCGCCGCTGCACCGTCATCGACGCGCCGGGGCACATCGAATTTCTCAAAAACATGATCTCGGGCGCGTCCCGCGCGGACGCCGCCCTGCTCGTCATCGACGCGGCGGAGGGCGTCTGCGAGAATTCCCGCCGCCACGGCTATATGCTCGAAATGCTCGGCATTTCCGCGATCGCCGTGCTCGTGAACAAGATCGACCTTGTGAACTACGACCGCGGAACATACGAAGCGATCTGCCGGGATTATTCCGAATTCCTCGCCTCGATCGGCATCACCCCGACGGCATACATCCCCGTCTCCGCCGCACAGGGCGACAACATCGCCTCCCATTCGGAGAGGACGCCGTGGTATTCCGGCCCCGACGTGCTCGAGACGCTGGATCTCTTTCCCTGCGGGGGAAGCGGCGAGGGCCTGCCCCTGCGCATTCCGGTCGAGGACGTGTACAAATTCACCGGGGACGGGGACACGCGCCGCATCGTGGCGGGGCTGTGCGAATCCGGCTCGCTCGGCGCGGGGGAGAAGGTCGTCTTCTACCCCTCCGGCAAGACCGCGGTCGTGAAGACCCTGGAAGAGTGGTTCATGGACGGGAACGAGGACCGCGCCCCCACCCGTTTTTACGCGGGGAAATCCTGCGGATTTACGACGGAGGAGCAGATCTATGTCCGCAGGGGCGAGATCGCCTGCCGGGCGGGCGAGACGCCGCCGAAGACGGGACGGGCGTTCCGCGCGAGCATTTTCTGGCTCGGGAAAACGCCGCTTGTGAGCGGGCGGGAATATGTTGTCAAGGCGTGCACCGCGAAGACGCCGTGCAGGATCACCGCGATCCATTCCTCCCTGAACGCGGCATCGCTCGAGAAGACCGCGCAGCCCCAATCCGTGGGGCGGCACGAGATCGCAGACTGCACCTTTGTGTGCGAGCGGGAGATCGCCTTCGACACGGACGCCTCCCTCCCCGCGACCGGACGCTTCGTGATCGTGGACGGATACGAGATCTCGGGCGGCGGCATCATCACCGAGGCGCTCAAGACCGAAGAGGCGGGCGCATATTCCTCCGCTCGGCTGACGAAGGACGAGCGCGCGAAGTATATGAATCAGCGCCCCCTGACGGTCGGCGTGCCGGACGAGGAGACCGGACGCCTGCTCGAGCGCGCCCTGTTCGCCGAGGGCCGCTTCGCCTATTACGCCCCGCGCCTGTCGGACGAGCAGAAGAACGCCCTGCTGTCCGCCGGGCTGATCGTGCTCACGCAGGGCGACGGCGAAGTCGCCGCCGCGGGAGAAGAGGACATCGGGGAGATTCTGATCCGGTCGCAGAATGCGCTGGAGCTTGGGGAAGAGTGAAGCAAGGGCCGCGGCTCCCTCGGCCGCCGCGCCAAGTGCGACAGCGTCGGCACGGCAGTCGCACCGGCGAGGCAGGAGGCGGCGTTCCGTAAAAAACAAACCCGCCGGTGCGGATCCCCGTCGAAAACGGATCTTTCTCGCCTCAGGCGGGTTTTCCCGCATGAAATTCAGAAAAGGAGTATAACCGCATGAAAACCGTGGATTGCCCCGGCATCCGGGGGGTAAACTATTATCCGTTCCCGACGGACGAGGAACGGCTCCGCCGCGAGCTCGGCTACGGCCGTCGCGTCAACCTCAACGCGCTCAGAGTCTGGCTCTCCGCGGACGCGTGGAAACGCGAGGGAGAAGCGTACACCCAACGCCTCGTCGAATCCGTCCGGATCGCGTATGACTGCGGATACCGCGTCATGCCCATCCTCTTCAACGGCAACGGCGAAAACTCCGCCTCGGCGTGGGAGGAGAAGCGCGGGGATTACGAGGCGTATGCCGCCGACATCGTGACCGCGCTGAAGGACGAGCCGGGGCTGCTCTTCTGGGATATCATGAACGAACCCCTCTGCTGCTGGTGGATCGACGGATGCGCCGACGTGGAGGAGAAAACCCGCAGAAAAGAAAAGGTCTGGGAATTCCTCCGGCATTTCATCGGATTCGTGCGCGGGCTGGATCAGGAGAACCCGATCACCGTCGGCTATACGACCGCGTGGGAGATCGAGGAAAGCACCGCGTCCATATGCGACATCCTGTCCTTCCACGACTACAACGCTACCCGTGCCGTCATCGGCGAGAATTACCGCCTTGCGGAGGAGTGGGGCGAAAAGCTCGGCATTCCCGTGATCCAGACGGAGACCGGGTGCCTCGCCTGCTCCAATCCCTACGACCTCGCGCTCGAGTTCTGCTTTAAGCACAACATGGGCTGGCTCCTGTTTGAGCTCATGATCCACGATCGGTGCGACTCCGAGCACGGGATCTTTTACCCGGACGGCACGGTGCGCGACCCCGCGACGGTCGCCGCGATGATGGGCTGCTTCCGGTGCCGCGATCCCGAAATCATGGTCCTGCCCGTGCCGAACCGGGAGGGCTCCGCGGCGCGCGCCGTCGCGAAAATCAAAAAAGCGCTCACCGAATACACCGACGACGCGTTCGATTACCGCCCGAGCGATATCGGCGTGCTGCTCGAAGCGTGCGAGCACGCGGCAAACCTGCTCGAATGCTGCGATATGACCCCGATGGCAAACCCGCCGACCGCCCGCATCCTTGCGTGGCGCAGAAAGCTCGAGAAGGGGAAAAAGCCCCCGCTCGGCGAGGTGAGAGCCTTCGCCTATTCGCTCGCGCGGACCCTCGCGGATCTCTGCCAGCTCCTGTGAACGGTATGGAAACAAGAATCGATCGATTCCCGGGGCGCGTGCTCCGCGTGAGGACCGTCGTCGTCGGCAGCGGCGCGGCGGGGCTCAGCGCGGCCCTCGCGCTTGCCCGGTCGGACCGTCAGGACCGTCAGCGTCAGCGCGGACGCGAGCCGGACGGACTGCTCGTCGTGACAGAGGGCATGAATATGGGCACCTCGCGGAACACGGGCTCGGACAAACAGACTTATTATAAGCAGGCGACGGGCGCGCGCTCCGCCGACTGCGCGTACGATATGGCGCGGGACTATTTCGCGTGCGGCTCGATGCACGGAGATCTCGCACTCACGGAGGCGCTCGGCTCGCTGAAGGGCTTTTTCCGCCTCGTCGCCCTCGGCGTGCCGTTCCCGTCCGACCGGTACGGGGAGTACACGGGCTACCGCACCGATCATGACGAAAAATCCCGCGCGGCGTCGGCCGGTCCGCTCACCTCGCGGTACATGACCGAGGCGCTCGAGAGAGCCTGCCGCGGGGAAGGCGTGCGCTTTTTCGACGGATGCAGGGTGATCCGCCTGCTCACGCGCGGCGGCGCGGCCGCGGGCATCGTCGGCATGGCGGAGCGCGAGATCACGCCCGAAAACCCCGCGGGACTTGTCGCCGTGCTCGCCGGAGCGGTCGTGTGGGCGGCAGGCGGACCGTCCGCCCTATATCACAATTCCGTCTATCCGGAAAGCCAGACCTGCGCGCTCGGCGCGCCTCTGCTCGCCGGCGCGGAGGCGTCGAATCTCACGGAATCGCAGTACGGCATCGCCTCCCTCGCGTTCCGCTGGAATCTCTCCGGCTCCTATCAGCAGGTCCTGCCCCGGTATGTGTCCGCGGACGAAAACGGAATCGAACGGGAATTCCTTCCCGATGCCTTCGAAAATGAAAAGGATGCCCTCGCCGCACAGTTCGCGAAGGGGTACGAATGGCCCTTCGATCCCTCAAAGGTCGGTATGGGGCGCGGCAGCCGCTCGTCCGAGGTCGATCTCGCCGTATGGCGCGAGACGCAGGCGGGACGGCGAGTCTTTCTCGATTTCCGGGAAAATCCCCGCGCCGTCGCCCGGGACGGCTTGACCCCCGAAACGGTCGGCGAGACGGCATACCGCTATCTCGTGTCGTCCCGCGCGCTCGGGGAAACGCCCGTGAAACGGCTGAGGCAGATGAACGAAAAGGCGTACCGGCTCTATCTCTCGCACGGGATCGACCTCGAGCGGGAGCCGCTTGAGATCGGCGTCTGTGCTCAGCACATGAACGGCGGGTTGAGCTGCGGCATCTGGTACGAAAGCCCCACTTTGAAACGATTCTATCCCGTCGGGGAATGCGCGGGCGTGTTCGGCATCAAAAGACCGGGCGGCTCCGCGCTGAACTCCACGCAGGTCGGCTCGATGCGGGCGGCGGAAAAAATCGCGCACGACGGCGCCGAGCCGCCGGAGGCGGACGCGGAGATTTCCGCTCAGCTTGCCGCGTGCGCAGCCTTCGCCGCACAGCTCGACCCCGCCTTCGCCTCCGTGTCCGCCTCCGTTTCCGGGGCGGATGCTCTGGACACGCGCGCGGTGCTGCGCCTGCGCGAAGAGGGCGGCAGAAAGCACGACCGCTGTGCCGCCTTTCTGCGCGACCGGGAGGGGATCGAAGCGCTGCTCTGTGAGACACGGGAAGAATTTAAGCGCTTTGACGCGCTCCGCGCAAAGGATTTTTGCGCTCTGAAGGAACTCGCGATCAACCGCGACGTGCTCGTCACGCGCTTCGCGGTCCTCTCCTCCATCCTCGCCTATCTCGACGACGGGGGCGCATCCCGCGGCTCCTACCTCGTGCGGGGCAGGGAGGAGCTTGACTCGGCGCACGCGGGCTTCGTGCTCGAGACGGCGCTTTCGGAAAAGGACGGGGCGCTGACCGCCGCGTGCCGGATGACGCCCGTGCGGCCCGTTCCGGAAACGGACAACTGGTTTGAAAACGTTCTGAACGAATACGCGTCCGACGCCCGCTTTTCCATGCGGGAAGGGAACGGAGTAGACGATGGGAGAGATTGAGATCTTTGATTACGAACGGTATGGGAAAAAGGATTCGTGGACGCTGGCCGCGGCGCGCGCGATCCCGGACGGCCGTCCGCGGTTCGCGGTGCAGATCCTCCACGGCTTCTGCGAGCGCAAGGAACTGTGGTTTCCGTTCATGAAGGATATCGCCGCGCACGGCGGCGTCGCGCTGATCCACGATCTGCGGGACTGCCGCGGTTTCTGCGGCGGTGAAAACGATCAAGCGCCCGCCCTGCGCGCATATGGATACGACCGCGTGATCCTCTGGGACGACGTCGACCGCGTGTACGAGGCGTTCGTCGACGCCGAGGATTTCGAATGCCCGCCCGACCCCGCCGCGTTCGACGAATCGGATGTCCCCGCACGGCTCCTGCGGGATGATTTTGGGCAGAAAGACCCCCTGTCGGACGTCCCCGTGCCGGATAACTCCAAGGAGGAAGTCCCCCCGCAGGAAGACCCCCTGCCGGATAACTCCAAGCAGGAAGACCCCCTGCGCGACGATCCCTTTGCCGATCCGCCGGATGAGCCCGAGTCGCGGGACGCGGCGGAGCGCATCCCGCGCTTTCTGCTCGGGTTCGGCATGGGCGCTCTCATGGCGGGGCTGTACGCCGCGCACCGGGACAGACGGAAGAAGATCGACGGGCTCATTTTAGCGGGATTTCCCGCCAAAAACGCCGCGGCGCGGCCATTCGGACTCGCTGTCCTCTCCCTTTTTGTCGGCGGAGACGCCCGTGCCGCGGGCGTGAACTGTAGGGCGGAGGCGCGGTATTCGGAGCCCTTCCGCGAAAACGGGGACGATGCTCCGCTTTCGTGGATCTCGGACGACCCGGAGGTCCGGAAAGCGTTTCTGGAGGATCCGCTCTGCTGCCGGGACTACACGCTGAACGATCACCGTGAGCTCGCGCGGCTCACGCGGGATTTCTACGATCCGGCGTCGTGGGACAAGCCCCCGAAAAATTTTCCCCTCCTGCTCCTTGCGGGCGGACTCGATCCCGCCGCGGGCGGGGACCGGGGCGCGGCTTACGCAAAGCGCTTTCTCGGCGACATGGGCTTCTCTGCTGCCGAAGCGCGGGTGTACCCCGGAATGCGGCACGTGCTCTTTTCCGGCACGGGGAGCGGGGAGCCCTTCGCGGACCTGACGCGGTTTCTGCTCGAGCACAGCCCGGAGGCGGATGAATGAGCGGGGCGGCGCGGTTTTTCTGGCGGCTCTGGCAGCTGACCTGGGGCCTGCCGCAGACCCTCGCGGGATTTGTCGTCTTTCTGCTCTGCCGCGCGCGGGGCAGAAAGAGCTACACCTTCGGCGGCGCGGTCTGCACCGAATGGGGCAGGGACGACGGCGTATCGCTCGGGATGTTCGTTTTCTGCCCGAAAAACGGGGGGATCCATCTGCACGAATACGGGCATACGTGGCAGTCCATGCTGCTCGGACCGCTTTACATACTCGTCGTGCTGCTGCCGTCGCTCATCTGGGCGGGGCTGCCGGCCTTCGAGAAGATGCGGCGGAAAAAAAGGATCCCCTATTCGCGGCTGTACTGCGAGCGCTGGGCGGACAGGATCGGGGCAAAGTACCGTCTTTCGTCCCGCGGGCTCCCCGAAAAGCGCGGGAGGCCGCCAAAGCCGGAGAAGCCGCAGAAGCACGGGAAGCGGAAAAGAAAAAAGCCGGAGAGCGCGGAGAAACCGCAGCGACCGGCGAGCCCGGAACATCCGGAAGAATCCGGGAATACAAACGAACCCGGGAGCCCGGAAGAACCCGGGAATCCGGAGGAAACCGAGAATCCGGCAAAACCTGAGAATCCGGAGGAATCCGGGGGTTCGGAAGAGTCCGAGAATTCAGACGAACCCGGAAGTCCGGAGGAACCGGAAAATCCGGAAGAGCACGAAACCATATAAAAACGCCGCCGCGTTCATGTCCTCCGCTTGGGAGAGCCGAAACGCGGCGGCTGTTGTTTTGGGGTGTAATCCCCGCCTTCACTCTTCGGTTTTATCTTTTGCGTCCCCCTGTACCGCCCCTTTCCTTCGCCGCCGGACCGCTTCCGTCAGGAGGTATTCGATCTGTCCGTTCAGCGAGCGGAAGTCATCCTCCGCCCAACGCGCCAACTCGTCGTACAGGGATTTCGAGAGCCTCAGGGGGATCTGTTTTTTGTCCTTGTCCGTCACGGGATCAGTAGATCGAGCCGGTGTTCACGACCGGCTGCGCGTCGCGGTTGCCGCAGAGGACCACGAGAAGGTTGGCGACCATCTGCGCCTTGCGTTCGTCGTCGAGTGAGCAGATGTCCTCGTGGTTGATCTTGTCCAGCGCCATCTGCACCATGCCGACCGCGCCGTCCACGATCATTTTGCGCGCGTCGATGATGGCGGACGCCTGCTGACGCTGGAGCATGACGGCGGCGATTTCGGGCGCGTAGGCGAGGTAGGTGATCCGCGCCTCCACGATCTCGAGTCCGGCGAAGTGGACCTTTTCCTGGATCTTGTCGCGGATGCGGGTGGCGACGAGATCGGCGGAGCCGCGCAGGGAGCCCTCGTCCGCGATGCCGTCGCCGGTGGTGTCCACGCCGGGGGCGACGTCATAGGGATAAATGCGGACGATCTCGCGCAGCGCGCTGTCGCACTGCAGGGAGAGGTATTCCTTGTAGTTGTCCACGTTGAAGACCGCCTTCGCCGTGTCGACCACGCGCCACATGACGGCGATGCCGATCTCCACGGGATTGCCGAGGCAGTCGTTGATCTTCTGGCGGTTGTTGTTCAGGGTCATGACCTTTAATGAGATCTTGTTGCTGACCGTTCCCGCCGAGGCGCCCGAGGCCGTGTTGACCTGAATGCCCGAGACGATCGAGTTCTCGGGTTTCACGTCCCCGGACTGGTTCAGCTTGGTTTTCGCCGCGGGATTGAAGGACACGCAGAAGGGATTGACGAAGAAGAAGCCGTCTTCCTTCAGCGTGCCGATGTAGCGTCCGAAAAGGGTGAGCACGAGCGCCTCGTTCGGACGGACGACCTTCAGACCGATCCAGAGGAGCCAGCCGAGGGAGAGCCAGAGAAGCGAGACGACGAATAGCAGAATGCCGACCGGGTCCGCCTCGTCCGCGTCGAGCCTGATGCCGCCGAAGACGACGCCCACGATCGCGAGCGCGTAGAGGAGAAGCGAGCAGACGAGCATGAGCCAGCCGCTTTTCGCGTGATATACCTTCTCCTCGACGTTCTGATATTTGCTTTCCATGAACTTTGCCATGATGTCCTCCTTGATTGTTTTTGATATCGATTTGATATCACATTGACATTATACCGCACCGGGAAGGATTTGTCAAGGGGGAAAAACAAATCTCACCGTTTTTTAATCTGCGGCCGGTTTGAGCGGCTCCCCCCTTGCTTTTTCGGACGGAATCCGGTATAATGAAGAGGAATGCGAGTATCAGGAAGAAAGGCGAAGACCGAACCATGAGAGAAGACATCAGAAGCTTTATCGCGAACGTTCAGAAGCCCGGCCGCTACACGGGCGGCGAGACGAACAGCGTTTTCAAGAATCCGGACGAGGTGAAGATGCGGGTGGCGTTCTGCTTTCCGGACACCTATGAGATCGGCATGTCCAACCTCGGCATGCGCATTCTCGTCGACTGCTTCAATTCCGTCGACGGGGTCTGGTGCGAGCGCGTCTACGCCCCGTGGATCGACATGGAGGACGAAATGCGCGCGCGCTCCATTCCCCTGTTCACGCATGAGAGCGGGGATTCGGTCGGGGAGTTCGACGTCGTCGCCTTCACTATGCAGTACGAGCTCTGCTATACCACGATGCTCAATATGCTGAACCTTGCGGGCATCCCTATCCGGCGGGACGCGCGGGGCGAGGACGGACCCGTGATCCTCGCGGGCGGTCCCTGCTCCTACAATCCCGAGCCGATGGCGGACTTCGTGGACATCTTTTCGATCGGCGAGGGGGAGGAAGCCCTGCCCGAGCTCGCCCGCCTCTGGCTTTCGATGAAGGAGGACGGCACTTATACGAAGCGGGATTTCCTCTACCGCGCGGCGACGGAGCTGGACGGCTTCTACGTCCCGATGTTCTATGAGATCGCCTACAACGACGACGGCACGGTAAAGGAGATCCGCACGGCGGACGAAAAGATCCCCTCAGTCGTGACGAAGCGCGTGGTGGCGGATTTCGACCGCTGCATCCCGCCGCTGTGCCCGGTCATGCCGAACATCGAGACGGTGCACGACCGGGTGACGATCGAGGTCGTGCGGGGATGCACGCGCGGCTGCCGCTTCTGCCAGGCCGGGATGGTCTGCCGCCCCGTGCGCGAAAAGAGCCCCGAGACCCTGGACTTCATCGCGAAGACCATGATCGAAAACAGCGGGTACGACGAGATCTCCCTCTCGTCCCTCTCGATTTCGGATTATACGAAAATCAGCGAGCTGACCGACCGGTTGCTCTCGTGGACGAACGACGCGATGGTCAATCTCAGCCTGCCGTCCATGCGGGCGGACAGCTTCACAAAGGAGCTGATGGAGAAGATCTCATCCGTCCGCTCGAGCACCCTGACCTTCGCGCCCGAGGCGGGAACACCCCGGCTCCGCGACGTCATCAACAAGAACATCACGGAGGAGGAGATCCTCCGCGCCTGCCGGGTGGCGTACGAGGCGGGCAAGAACCAGATCAAGCTCTATTTCATGGACGGACTTCCGGGCGAGACCTACGAGGACATCGCCGGGATCGCGTCTCTCGCGTCCCATGTCGTGGACGAATACTACCGCACCCCGAACCGCAATAAGGCGCGCCAGCCCCAGGTCACGCTCTCCGTCGCGTGCTTCATCCCCAAGCCGCACACCCCCTTCCAGTGGGAGCGGCAGAACAGCCCGGAGGAGCTCGAAGAGAAGCAGGCGTTCCTCTCCTCGAAAATCACCGACCGCAAGGTGCGGTACAACTATCACGACGCGAAGGTCTCCCGTATCGAGGCGGTGTTCGCCCGCGGGGACCGGCGGCTCGGAAAGGCGCTTGAGGAGGCGGTCCGGCGGCACGTCCGCTTCGACGCGTGGGAGGACTGCTTCGATTACGACGGCTGGCTCGACATCTTCGCCTCGGTCGGCATCGACCCGTCGTTCTACGCGAACCGCACCATTCCCGACGACGAGATCCTTCCGTGGGACATGATCTCCTGCGGCGTGACGAAGCGCTTCCTGCTCTCCGAGCGGCACAAGGCGCAGGAGGCGATCGCGACCCCGTCCTGCCGCGAAACCTGTTCCGGGTGCGGCGTGAACCGGCTCGTGGACAAGGCGTTCTGCCGCTGGTGTCCCGGCCATCCCGAAAGCTCGGACAGCGCGGGAAAGATCACGTCGGACGGCGCGCCCGCCCCGCGGGAGCCTCAGGATGAGGCGAAAAAGGGCAGCGTCAAGCCCGCGCGGCAGATCCGCGTCCGGTTCCGCAAATTCGGCGCGATGCTCTATATCTCCCACCTCGACATGGCGAAGACCGTGATGCGCTCCGTCGTGCGCTCCGGGCTGCCGGTGTACTACTCGGAGGGCTTCAATCCGAAGCCGAAGCTCGTGTTCGGCACGCCCCTTTCCGTGGGCTGCGGGGGCGAGCGCGAGGTGCTCGATATCCGGCTCATGAAGGCGGTGAAGAACGCCGATATTCTCGAAAAGCTCCGCGCCGTGATGCCGAACGGGATCGAAGTGACGGAGGTCTACGAGCAGAAGGCGAAGCTCACCGACGCCGTATGGGCGGAAAACGTGATCGAATGGCACGGGACCGCCGCCTCCTCCGATACGGCGGAGCAGATCGAAACGCTGTTCCGCGCCCCGGTCATGATGTCCAAACGCTCGAAATCGGGCGAAAAAGAAGTCGATATCACGGCGTTCATACGCCCCGGCACGCTGAGGGCGGCGGTGGACGGGGAAGGGGTTCTGCGCGTATCGGCGACCACGTCGGCGCGGCAGGACAATTATCTCAACCCCGAATACATCGCGCAGGCGGCGGAGGCGCTGCTGCCCCCCGACGCGGGGCACTGGCACGCGATCACACGGACGAAGCTGCTCCTTGAGGACGGGGAGACGGAGTTTATGTGAGGACGAACTGTCCGCGGCGCGCGCTTCGTTTCAAAGAGAGGGCTGTCGGCTTGCCTCGCCGGTGCGACTGCCGTGCCGACGCTGTCGCACTTGGCGCGTGGGAGAGGTGGCACCGTCGTAAGACGGTGACGGAGAGGGCTTTAAGGAAACAAACGCTTCGCGTTTGAGAATTACGGCTTTGAAATTGTCCTACGCGGACGGCGGCACGGGGGGACCAGCTCAGGCCGCAGGTCCCCCCGTGCGGGGCCCATTGGCCATCCAATCTGTGCTCCTATCACCACCGAAGCGGCTCCGACAGTGCAGCGCATGGCGTC
>JAFYBN010000040.1 GCA_017540175.1 Clostridia bacterium
CAAATCCCTTCAAAAACTGGGGTTCTCCGTCTCTCTGTCTTAAGTTTCTTTTATACTCTGTTTCCCGCAAGCCTTCTTTTGAAGACCTGCCCTTTTGTTCTGCCTTTTTTCCTACGCTGCTTTGAGGGTTTTCAGAACAGCCGTGATTTCATTTTCCCCGTGCCATGTTCAGCCCGCGCTGTAACTTGCCGCCTTCGCCGCCTCTTCGGACTCATAGGTCACGATCTCGCGGCAGAGGTCGGCGGCGTCCCGCGCGCATCCCTGCGGCTCGAACTCGAAGAGCTTATCCTCGAGACTCTGCGCGCCCATTTTCGTCCCCTTGGCGATCATCTCGGCGATGTGGCGGTCGGAGGAATCGAAGGCTGTGTTGAGCAGGATGCCTCCGCGGGTCATGGTTTTCTTGAGGAAGGAAGGCTCTTCGGGATCGACCATGCGCCGCCGGAGGAGCTTTCCCGTCCGGTTTGTGAATTCCGCGTACTGCTCGAGCTGCGCGGTCACGCTCGACATGAGCTTTTTATCCCGGATTTTCGGCACGACGGCGGAGAGGCTTTCGCTCCCCATCGTCACGTTGCGGTACATTTCCGAAAGCATTTCCACCGTTACGGCGTCCCCATGGGACGGGTTTTCGTTCCGGTCCATCTTGACGACCTCCGTTTGCTCGGATTGCGGCGATGCGCCGCGGGTTTATTCTTTCCGACTCCGTCCGGGTTCATGCGGAAACGCTGATGAGATGTTTTTCCGGCGGGGGAGACGCAGCGTAAGGCGTTTTTTTCTTTGCTTTCGTAATTTCTCTGCCCTATTTATTTGTTTCCATAGACTCTAAAAAAAGGAAGCCAAATAGAAAGGAGAAGTACGAAAGCAAGGCCAAGCCTCCCGCCATAACGTCCCGGTTTACGCGCCGAGCGGGAGATTCTTCGTCGCTTCGCTCCGCAGAATGCCAAAGAAAGAGCGCACGGCGCAATAAAAAACGCGGGGAAGGGCGCTCGGCTCCGTTCAGCCTGCAGCATGCCCTCCCCCCGCGCCTTTTTAACCCTTCCGTATGTGGAAGAAACGCCTCAAAAACGGCGCGCACAGCTTCGGGCTCTTCCAGATCACGACTTTCATATCAGCCTCCGACGGTTTCGTTCCGTTCCATCATATGCGCGGAAAGAGGAGACGGTGACGGAAACGGGAGGGCAACGCGCAGCGCGCGGGAGCTGTGAGAAAAAATCGAAAAATCCCCTTCTTTCCCCGCGTGAAATTTCGATCTTGTCCTTGCAAATTGCGGTTTCTTGTTGTATAATAGAAAATGAGGCGTTTTTTCCGCGCGTTTCCTTTGAAAAATGAAACGGGAAGCGCGCTTTACGATAGAGTTCCCACACGAAAGGCAGAACAGGCATGAGCAAGGACATCGGGATCGACCTCGGTACCGCCACGGTGCTCGTCTATGTAAAAGGCAAGGGCATCGTTCTGAAAGAGCCGTCCGTCGTCGCCGTCGACAAAACCTCCGGCAAGCTTCTCAAAATCGGCCGGGAGGCACAGGTCATGCTGGGGCGCACCCCCGGCAATATCGTCGCGCTCCGACCTCTCCGCGACGGCGTCATCAGTCAATACGACCTCACGCTGCGCATGCTCCAATATTTTATCAAGAAGGCGTGTGGGACGACTTTGTTCCATCCGCGCGTCATCATCTGCGTCCCGTCCGGCATCTCCGAGGTGGAGGAAAGAGCCGTGGTGGACGCGGCGACGCAGGCGGGCGCGCGCCGTACTTATCTGATCGAAGAGCCCGTCGCCGCCGCGCTCGGCGCGGGGCTGGACATTTCCGGTCCCGTCGGGCACATGGTCGTGGACATCGGCGGCGGCACGACCGACATCGCGGTGCTGTCGCTGGGCGGCGTCGTGGTTTCCGAATCCATCAAGGTGGCGGGGGATAAATTCGACGAGGCGATCATCCGTCACATCCGCCGCAAGCACAACGTCCTCATCGGCGAGCGCACCGCGGAACAGATCAAGATCCGCATCGGCGCGGCGTGGCCCCGCGAGGAACCCCGCGCCATGGACGTGAAGGGCCGCTGCCTGATCCAGGGGCTGCCCCGTCAGGTGCACGTCGTCTCCACCGAGATCCCGGACGCGCTGGAGGAGCCGATCACCGCGATCATCGAAGCGGTTTGCTCCGTCATCGAGCGCACGCCGCCGGAGCTCGTCGGGGACATCATCGAAAACGGCATCGTCATGACCGGAGGCGGGAGCCTGCTCTTCGGGCTGGACCGGCTGATCGAATACGCGACCGGGATCCGCACCCGCGTCGCCGACAAGGCGGTCTCCTGCGTAGCCATCGGCACGGGCAAGAGTCTGGATCAGATCTCCACCATGCCCGAGGGCTCGATCAATCTGTCCCGCCTGCGGGAGAATAGACTGTAAGAACTCGAGAGCGGGAAGACCCGCTCCGCGCACCATCTTTTCTCCGGGAGGGTTCCCATGACAACCGACCAAACCCTGACACTTTCAGCCCCCGCCGTCCGCCGCGATTTCTGGCGTCGGTGGGGGAAACTTTTGCTCACGATCGCGGGACAGAACATCATCGTCTACGGGGTCAATCTGCTCGACAACATCATGATCGGGCGGCTGGGCGACGCCGCGGAGCTCGCGATCGCGGGCGTGTTCATCGTGAATCAGATCCAGTTTCTCTTGCAGATGATCATGAACGGGGTTTCCGACGGCACGGTGGTGATCTGCTCGCGGTACTGGGGCGAGAAGAACATCGCGGACATCAAAAAAGCCGCCTCCGCCGCCCTGCGCTTCGGGCTGATCCTCTCGGGGGCGTTCCTCGCCGCGGCGCTGCTCTTCCCGCGGCCGATCCTGAGTATTTTCACGAACAAGCCCGACGTGATCGACGAGGCGGTGAAATACCTCGGCATCGTGGCATTCACCTATGTGCTCTTCGCCGCGACGCAGATTTTGCTCGGAATGCTGCGCTCGGTGGAGTGCGCGTTCATCGGCTTCATCAATTCCTGCGCCGCGCTCGTTGTGAATCTGACGCTCAACTACGCGCTGATTTTCGGACGGCTCGGCTTTCCGAAAATGGGCATCCGGGGCGCGGCGATCGCGACCCTTGCCGCCCGCGCGGTCGAGCTTCTCATTGTGATCGTCTACCTCGCCTTTTTCGACAAAAAGCTGAACCTCAGATTCTCCGACCTTTTCCGCACGGAACGGGAGATCACGAAAAAATACTTCAAGGTCGCCCTCCCCGTCATCGCATCCGGCACCTCGTGGGGCATCGCGATGGGGCTGCAGACCGCGATCCTCGGGCGGCTTGAGGACTCCGTCATCACCGCGAACAGCATCGCATCCACGGTGTTCCAGATCATGTCCGTCTTTATTTACGGCTCCGCGACCGCGTCCTCCGTCATGATCGGCAAGACGATCGGGGAAGGGGGGCTGGACCGGGGCGGGGACCCCGAAAAGCTGAAAGCGGAAATCAAGCACCGCGCCGGGTGGATGCAGGTCATTTTTCTGATCCTCGGGGTGAGCACGGGACTTGCGCTCTTCTTCTCCCGCCATGCGATCCTCGGCTTCTACGATCTCACCCCCGAAACGGAGGCGCTCGCCGCGCGGTTCATGGCGGTGCTGAGCGTGACCGTGGCGGGGACGGCGTACCAGATGGCGTGCCTCACCGGGATTGTGCGGGGCGGGGGCGACACGCGCTTCGTGTTCATCAACGACCTCATCTTCATGTGGGGCATCATCCTGCCGTCGTCGTATCTCGCCGCGTTCGTCTTTGAGCTGCCGCCCGTCGTGATCTTCATCTGCCTGAAAGCGGACCAGATCTTAAAATGCGCGGTGGCGGTCGTGAAGGTGAACCGATATAAATGGATGAAGAAGATCTGACGCCGCGCGCCGCCGCGAAAGAAGAAAACGCCGCTTCCCCCACAGTGAGGGAGGGCGGCGTTTTTCCGTTTGCGGAAGGTAATCTCGCAGATCCGGCTTATTCCTCGGTCATGCGGATGAGCTGTGGGATGCACTGCTCGAATTTCACGCTGTACCAGTAATCCGGGTCGCCCATCGTGGCGCGGATG
>JAFYBN010000041.1 GCA_017540175.1 Clostridia bacterium
CATGATCACCGGTGCTGCTCAGATGGACGGCGCGATCCTCGTCGTCGCGGCTTCCGACGGTCCGATGCAGCAGACCCGCGAGCACATCCTGCTCGCCCGTCAGGTTGGCGTTCCCGCCATCGTTGTCTATATGAACAAGACCGACCTCGTCGACGACGAAGAGCTCCTCGAGCTCGTCGAAATGGAAATCCGTGAACTCCTCTCCGAGTACGATTTCCCGGGCGACGATATTCCGATCATCCGCGGCTCCGCTCGTGAAGCCCTCGAGTCCACCTCCACCGATCTGAACGACCCCGTCTACGCCTCCATTCTCGAGCTGATGGACGCCGTCGACAGCTATATCCCCACTCCCGACCGCAAGGCCGACCAGCCGTTCCTTATGCCGGTTGAAGACGTGTTCTCCATCACCGGACGCGGGACGGTCGCTACGGGCAGAGTTGAGCGCGGCACCGTCAAGATGGCTGACACCGTTGAGATCGTTGGTCTGACCGAAGAGAAGAAGACCACCGTCATCACCGGTATCGAAATGTTCCGCAAGCTCCTCGACTCCGCTGAGGCTGGCGACAACGTCGGTCTGCTTCTCCGCGGTATCGACAAGAAGGGCATTGAAAGAGGTCAGGTTCTCTGCAAGCCCGGCTCCATTCATCCCCACACCAAGTTCGTTGGCCAGGTTTACGTTCTGACCGAAAAAGAAGGCGGCCGTCAGAAGCCCTTCTTCTCCGGCTACAGACCGCAGTTCTACTTCAGAACGACCGACGTTACCGGCACCATCAAGCTTCCTGAAGGCGTTGAAATGTGCCGTCCCGGCGACAACGTCGACATGGGCGTTGAGCTGATCACTCCCATCGCCATCGAAAAGGGTCTCCGCTTCGCTATTCGTGAAGGCGGCAGAACCGTCGGTTCCGGCGTTGTTATCGAGATCGATCAGTAATTAAATCACATCCATCGACAGCGGGGGAGGGACATGCGTTCCTTCCCCGTTGCCTTCAAAAAAGCATTCATTTTTCGGGAACAGGTGAAATTCCTTACTGGTGGTGACAGTCCACGAGCCCCGCTGGGTTGAACGGGTGAAATTCCCGTACCAACGGTTCAGACTGAGGTCTGGAAAGTCCGGATGAGAGAAAACGAGCTTCCCGGTTTTTTGCGCGTTTTTTTGCGCAGGATCCGGGATTTTCTTTTCTCCCTTTCAAAATCTGATGATCAAAGGGAGTTGCTTATGTCTGCGCTTACATACAAATCCACCGAAAAAATCCGCAATATGACAGCGGCGGGCGTGTTCTGCGCGCTTGCCTACGTCGCGTGCGTGCTGTTCCGCTTCCACGCCGGGTTTCTGACCTTCGATCTGAAGGACGCGGTCATGACCTGCGCGGCGATGATGTTCGGTCCCTTTTACGGGATCGTGATGTGCGTCGTCGTGTCGCTCATCGAAATGGTGACCATCAGCGGCACGGGGCTCTACGGGCTGATTATGAACGTGCTCTCCAGCGGTACGTTCGTGTGCGTCGGCTCGGCGATCTATTCCTTCCGCCGCACCATGAAGGGCGCCCTTGTCGGCATGGGCTGTTCTGTTGCCGCGATGACCGGGGTGATGATGCTCGCGAATCTGATCGTGACCCCGTTCTATATGGGCGTCACGGCCAAGGACGTCGCCGGGATGATCCCGACCACGCTTCTGCCGTTCAATCTCACGAAGGCGGTCTTCAACGCCGCGCTTGTCTTCCTCATTTATCAGCCGATCTCCCGTGCCGTCCGCGCAGCAGGATTCACGTCCCCGCTCGGCGCGTCCGCGGCCGTGAAGGACGGGGAAGACCCGGAGAAAGCAAAGAAGAGAGCGATCCGCACGACCGTCGTCACAGCTGCCGTCGCCGCCGCGGTCGCCGTCTGCGCGCTGCTCTATTTCTTCCATGGTCTGAACGGCTCGTTCTCGTTCGCAAAATGAGATTTCTCCGGCTTCACCCCCGCACGGACGGAAGTTTCAAAAAATATCTTGACACACCCGGGAAGTTGCGATATAATAAACTATCTTGATATCACTGTATAAGGAGTCATTATGAAGCACCGCATTCTTGCTCTGATCCTGAGCATTCTGCTGGCTGCGCTGCCGATGCTCGCCTGCTCCGATTCGAACGTGAATTCAGACGAAAGCGCGAACATCGAAACGGGCGCGAACCCGGGGGCGGAGACCGTCGACGCGGAACCGGACGAGCCCACCGCCGCGGATACCATCAAGGAGCGCTACGCCTCGACGAATCTCAATGGATACGTGTACAAGGTCCTCGCGATCCCGACCGACGGTCACTTCTATTCGCAGGTGGCAGCGGGCATCAACGAGGTCTATGCCGAGGAGATCAACGGCGAGATCATCAACGACGCGATTTTCAACCGCAACGCGTCCGCCGAAGCGCTGCTCAACATGACGATCGAGCCGATCTGGGGCTCGAACGTCGACACGATCCGCACGCAGGTTCACAATGAAGTGCTCGCCGGAACCACGGAGTACGACACCGTGCTCAACCGCATGGACTTCATCGGCACGAACATGTACAACGGTGACCTTCTCAACATCAAAAACATCGGCACCATCGACACCGACGACTACTGGTGGGACAGAAACATCGTTGACGCCTTCACCCTCTTCGGCAACAAGCTCTATTGGCTTGCGGGAGATTTGAACATTTACGACGACTTCGCCGCCGAGGTCATCTTCTTCAACAAGAAGCTCTGCCAGGACAACAACATGGAATATCCCTACGGCGAAGTTCTCGCCGGCACGTGGACCATCGATAAATTCTATCAGATGGCGCACACCGCCGAAAAGGATCTGAACGGCGACGGCAAGCTCATGGTCGGCAAGGACGTTGTGGGTCACTGCGAGGAAAACGACCACGTTAAGCACTGGATCTACGCGATGGGCGAGAAATCCCTGAACATCGGCGAGGACGGCTCCCTTGAGGTCTGCCTGACCAACGAGCGCCAGATCCGCGCGATCGACACGCTGTACAGCTACATGGTCGACCGCTCCATGACCTATACCGGCAACTCGGGCGCCTTCAAGCAGGACCTCATCCTCTTCCTCGGCACGATGCTCGGCCCGATCGGCGGACTGCGCGACATGGAATCCGAGTTCGGCGTGCTGCCCATGCCGAAGCTGGACGAAGCGCAGGAGCACTACGGCGAATACATTTCGAACGGCTGGTGCACGGCGTACGGCATCCCCATGACGAACGTTCATAAGGCGGATCAGATCGGCATCATCCTCGACGCGATCTGCGCCTTCTCGCACGAGACCCTCCGCTACGCGCTGTACGACGTCCTCTTCGGCGCGAAGTTCGTCCGCGACCCGGAATCCGTGCAGATGCTCGACATCATCTTTGAGTCGAAGGCATACGACTGGGCGGTCGACTTCTCCTGGGGCGGCGGCTTCCAGAACTGCTACAACGGCATTTACGACGGCAAGCAGAACAACTTCACCTCCCAGACGAAATCCGCGATGAAGATGATCAACAAGCAGCTCGAAAAGCTCATGACCACCATCAAGGAAATGGAATATTGATTTCATTTCACAACATCGGAACCCATGATCGACCGCCTCTTCCCGAAAACGGGAAGGGGCGGTTTTTCCGATCCCCGGAAATAATAAAACCGTTTGGAATTGTTTACATAATTCCCATGAAATCCGCGCGCAAAACCGATATACTCTTAACAGCAAAATATTGTGAAGGAACAGAGGTTTTCCGTGCTTTATCTGCGTGATATCACCAAAGTCTACCCATCCGGAGACGTGACCGCGCTGGACGGGGTTTCCATCGCTTTCCGCTCGAACGAGTTCGTGTCCGTTCTCGGTCCCTCCGGCTGCGGCAAGACCACCCTTCTCAACATCATCGGCGGGCTTGACCGCTATACCTCCGGGGAGCTGTCCGTCCGCCATGTGCCGACGGCGAAATTCTCGGACCGCGACTGGGACGCTTACCGCAACCATTCGATCGGTTTCGTCTTCCAGTCCTATAACCTCATCACTCACCAGAGCGTCTTAAAGAACGTTGAGCTCGCGCTGACCCTGTCCGGCGTGCCGAAGGCGGAGCGCAGACAGCGGGCGAAAGACGCGCTCATCGCGGTTGGGCTGGGCGATCAGATGAAAAAGAAGCCGACCCAGCTTTCCGGCGGACAGATGCAGCGCGTCGCCATCGCGCGGGCGCTTGTGAACGACCCCGATATCCTGCTCGCGGACGAGCCGACCGGGGCTCTGGACTCCGAGACCTCCGTGCAGGTCATGGAGATTCTCAAAAAGGTCGCCGAAAAGAAGCTCGTCATCATGGTGACGCACAACCCCGACCTTGCCGAGCGTTATTCGACCCGCATCGTGCGCCTGCTCGACGGGCATCTGCTCTCCGACACCGATCCGTATGACCCGGAGGAGGAGAAAGCGGAGACCTACGAGACGGGGACGGTGGAGAAGGGGACGAAGGACAAAAAACAGCGCACCTCCATGTCGTTTTTCACCGCACTCTCCCTCTCGCTCAACAACCTTCTGACAAAGAAGGCGCGCACCCTTCTGACCGCGTTCGGCGGGTCCATCGGCATCATCGGCATCGCCCTCATCCTGGCGCTTTCGAACGGCATCAACGTCTATATCGCGAAGGTGCAGGAGGACACGCTTTCCGCCTACCCCATCCAGATCGAAGCGGAGACGGTCGACATGAGCTCCATTCTTGCGGCGATGACCTCCGCCCGCGAGGAAATGAACGATCCCGAAGCGCCGACGGACGAAAACCGCGTGTATTCAAACACCGTCACCTTCAAGCTGCTCGATTCTCTCACCTCGGTCGAGACGCAGAAGAACAACCTGACCCGCTTCATGGAATACATCGAAGCCCACGGGGGCGATTTCGACGGACACGCCTCGGCGATTTCCTACGGTTACGACGTGCCGCTGAACCTCTATTCCCTGAGCGACACGGACGAGGACGGTCTCCCGATCCGGATCAACCCGCCCTCCCTGTTTTCGCGCGGCGGCTCGGGCTCCGGCTCCGGCTCGGGTTCCGGCTCGGGACTCGGCTCGGGACTCGGTCAGGCGCGGCGGACGGGCGGCTTCGGAATGAACTCGCTCAACACCTGGAGCGAGATGATCGACAACCGCGGCCTGATGGAAGAGCAGTATGAGCTGATCGCGGGCAAGTGGGCGGAGAACTGGAACGAGGTCGTGCTCGCCGTCGATTCGCAGAACCGGATCAACGATATTTATCTCTATGCGCTCGGGATCAAGGACCGGGAAGAATACCGGGAGATCATGGAGGCGGTTCTCAAAGGCGAGAAGATCGACATCGAAAGCGAAAGCTGGGCGTTCGACGAGCTGATCGGCACCGAATTCGCCCTCATCCTTCCGACCGACCTCTACCAGAAGAACGACGGAAAATGGGAGTACATGGGGGACAACGCCTCCTTCATGAAGCTCACGCTGCAGAACAGCGAGCGCATCACGATCACGGGCATCGTCCGCCCGAATCCGGACGCGGTCGCCACCTCCTTGAACGGCGCGATCGGGTATCTGCCCGCGCTGACCGCCCACATCATCGAAAAGACCGACGCTGCCGAGATCGTCCGTGAACAGCGGGCGAACCCGGACACCGACGTGCTCCTCTCCCTCCCCTTCGCGACGGAAGAGTTCAACAACGATACCCTGAGCGACGAAGAAAAGGCGGCCGCCATCCGCGGCGCGCTCGCCGAACTTGCGGCGACGGAAAAGGCGGCGGCCTACACCCGCTCCGCAACCACCCTGTCCGACGAGGACGCGGCGGCCATGATCGCGGGACAGATGCAGACCATGACCCCGGACATGCTGCGCCCGATGCTCGCCGAAGCGATGATCCGGGAAAGCGGGATGGACGAAGCGACGGTTTCCGCCTATCTCGACGCGATGAGCGACGAGGAGATCACAGCCACGGCGGAGCAGCTGTTCATGCAGCAGGCGAAGCGTGACTACGCGGCGGGGAAGGAGGCGGCCCTCGGCGCCATGACGACGGACGAGCTGGCCGCGGCGCTGGACAAGAGCCTTGAGTTTCTCGACGACGCGTCTGTCGCGAAGCTTTATGAGGAGTATCTTCCCGCCGTCGTGTCGGACGCCGCACTCGAGGACGTGCTCGGCACCCTCGGAGCGGTCGACCGGTCGAGCCCGAAGACGATCCGCATTTATTCGAGTCTCTTTGCCGACAAGGACGCGATTTCCGATATGATCGCCGAATACAACCGCGACCGTCTGGCGGAAGGCAGTGAGGAGGACGAGATCCGCTATACGGACTATGTCGCGCTCATGATGTCGTCCATCTCCACGATCATCAACGTGATCTCCTACGTGCTGATCGCGTTCGTTTCGATCTCCCTCGTCGTGTCCTCGATCATGATCGGCATCATCACCTATATCTCGGTGCTCGAGCGCACGAAGGAAATCGGCATTCTCCGCGCGGTCGGCGCGTCGAAGCGGGACATCTCGCGCGTGTTCAACGCCGAGACCCTGATCGTCGGTTTTGCCGCCGGCGCGCTCGGCATCCTTGTGACCCTGCTTCTGTGCATCCCGGCGAATCTCATCATCAAGGCGCTTACGGACATCGGCGGACTCGCGCGTCTCCCCGTGGCGGGCGGCGTGATCCTCGTTGTGATCTCCATGCTGCTCACCATGGTCGCCGGACTGATCCCGTCCCATATCGCGGCGAAAAAGGATCCGGTGGAGGCGCTTCGCAACGAATAAACGCGGTTTTTCGCGCCGCCGCTCCGTTTTTGCGCGTTTTCCCCTTGCCATCCACGCGCGGACATGGTATAATGAAGTATAGCGCCGTGCCGGCCCGAACGGGACCTCACGCCGGGGGCCGTCGATTTGAGACGGTTTTCCCGAGCTCCGCGCGGCAAATCATTCATCCTTGAGGTGCAGCATGAAGGCAGTTCTTTACGATTACGATGTGTATCCCCTCGTCTTTCCCGCGGGCGATCCCACGGAAATCACCGTCCGTCCGCTCGGTCAGCACGTGAAGTTCCCCGAAAACGTCAAGGTCACGGTCCACAGACTCGATTCCGCGGCGGTGGGCGACAAGCCGATCGTGGAGAACCGGTTCCCCTTCGACGCCCCGCTGTGCGGGGACGGCTGTCTGCGCTTTACCTATACCGCCGAGGCGGAGGGCGAACTCTTCATCCGCATTTGGTCGGGTGAGCGCAAGCTCGCGCAGCTTTGCGTCTATGCCGTGGACGAGGACCTCGCGTGCCGTATTCCTTTCAAAGGCGATCTCCACATGCACACCTGCCGATCCGACGGACACGAGGATCCCGGCATCGTCGCGGCGAACTACCGCGCGAAGGGCTACGACTTCGCCGTCATCACGGACCACCACCGCTATTATCCCTCCCTCGAGGCGATGAGGGACTACGCGGGCGCGAAATGCCCCCTGAACATCCTGCCCGGCGAGGAGGTACACCTTCCGCAGACGCGCGTCCATATCGTCAACGCGGGCGGCGTGTTCTCGGTCAACGGGCTCTTCCCGGCGAGAGACAACTGCAAAGAGACGAACGGCTCGCTCGACGGACGACGCCTCGACGAGACGGTCACCCCGCCCCCGTTCGTGACGGACGAGCAGTATGAAAAGGAACTGAAGGAAATCGAGGCGGGCATCGACGACTGCCCCGAAAACGTCGACCTCCGTTCGTATGCCGTCTGCGTCTGGGCGTTCAATAAGATCCGCGAGGCGGGCGGGCTCGGCATCTTCGCGCATCCGTACTGGATCGCCGATATGTGGCACGTTCCCGAGGCCTTCACGCGCTATATGCTCGAGAAGCACCCCTTCGACGCCTTCGAGGTGCTTGGCGGGGAGAACTACTACGAGCAGAACGGCTTCCAGACCGCCATTTACTACGACGAATACCGGCAGGGCCGCATCCATCCCATCGTCGGCTCGACCGACACCCACGGCTCGACGGAGCACAACCGCAACGCGGACATCTGCTCCACGATCGTGTTCGCGAAGGAAAACACCCGTGAGGATCTGATCCGCTCCATCCGCGACCGCTATTCCGTCGCCGTGGACTCGATCTCGAAGGAATACCGCCTTGTCGGGGAATTCCGCTTCCAGAAATACGCGTCCTTCCTCGTGGAGAACTATTTCCCGATCCACGACCGCGCGGCGGCGGTGGACGGCGAGATCATGCGCCGGTACTATCTCGGCGAGGAATCCGCCGACATGCTTTCCTGCTTCGCGGATAAAGCGGACGCCCTGATCAAGAAGTATATCAAGACGAAATAATCCGGAAAGGAGCGAAAAATATGGCTGAAACACCTCTTTGGGCGGGAAGAAAGCATAACTTTCTCGGTCTGCCCTGGACCTTTACGACCTACCGGCTGACCGACACCTGTCTGTTCATCAAAAGCGGCGTTTTCAATGTGAAGGAAGACGAGATCCGCCTGTACCGCATCCTTGACATCACGCTGAAGCGCTCGTTCGGCGAGCGCATCCTCGGACTCGGAAGCATCCACCTTTGCTCCTCCGACAAATCCACGCCGGAGATCACCATCAAGCGCATCCGCCACGCGAAGGAGGTGCGCACCATTCTGTCCGACCGGGTGGAGGAAGAGCGTTCCGCGAAGCTGAACGGAATGCAGGAGATCTTCGACGAAGGCCGCCGCACCCATCCGCCGGAATACGACGCGTGACGGTCGAAGACAAAGGCAGCAGGGTCACTGACATTTGATTATTTTTTGAGCGCGGCACGCGCGGAAAGGATTCACATGGACATCAAAGCGAAAATCGAAGAACTGGTCAAGAAGATCACCGGGGACGCGGCTCTGAAGAGCCAGTTCACGAAGAGCCCCGTTTCGACGGTGGAAAAGCTGATCGGCGTCGATCTCCCGGACGATCAGGTGAATAAGATCGTCGACGGCGTCAAGGCGAAGATCACGGTCGACAAGGTCTCCGACGCCGCAGGCGCTCTGAAGGGTCTCTTCGGGAAATGATCCCGCGCGGATCTGTTCCGCGTAACCGAATGAAGATTAAAACCGCCGCGCTTCTCCAACGAAGCGCGGCGGTTTTTTGAGGGGTGAATGACGAACCCGGCAGGGGTTCGCAGCGTGTTTTCTCTATCGCGCCCGTTCAAGTCCCACAAACTGCAGCGAAAAATAAAGACAGCTTCCCGACGAAAGGATGCTGTCTTTAAAGTGCGGAAGACGGGACTTGAACCCGTATGGGATGCCCCACACGCCCCTCAAACGTGCGCGTCTGCCAGTTCCGCCACTTCCGCGTTGCCGAATCCGGTTTCCCTCTCGGCAAGGAGTATTATAGCACGACGGCGGGGGTTTGTCAAGAGGTTTTTCGCTTTTTTTCACCAATTCCCCCGGCAGCGCCTCCCATCCGCCTGAGAGCTCTTGCTTTTTTGCTCCGGCTGCGCTATAATGAAGACAATACAGGTCAATCCGACCGGAGGACGACATGGACTTCAGAAAAGAGCTGTTTTCGGGACGCGATCCCTACGATACGGAGGGGACGGACGCGCTGTTTGCCGCGGCGGTGCGGGAAAACGCGCGTTATCACGCCGCGCATTGTCCCGAATACCGCGCTATCCTTGAGGACTTCGGCTTCTCGCCCGACGAACTTCAAACGACCGCGGACCTCGGTCGGCTCCCCTTCCTTCCGACCGCGTTTCTCAAGACCCACCGCCTCTTTTCCATGCCCCGCGCCCGTATGCCCATCGTTGCCTCGTCTTCCGGAACGAGCGGCAAGGCGAGCGAGATCGGCATGGACTTCGGCAGTCTCGTCTCCGGCGCGAAGATGGTCCGGCGGGTGTTCGCGCCGCGGGGCATCCTCTCCGCGCGCCCGTGCCACTACGTCGTGTTCGGATACGAGCCCCGGATCTCCAACCGCGCCGCCGCGGCGAAAACCGCGTTCGGCTATACCTTCCTCGCCCCGGCGCTGAGCCGCGTTTTCGCCCTCAGATACCGGGAAGGGAAGTACGTCCCCGATCTTGACGCGGTCATCCGCGCGTTCGAGCGGCAGGAGAAATCCCCCTTTCCGACGCGGACCATCGGATTTCCCGCTTATACGGTCTTCGCCATGAAGCGCATGCGCGAGAGGGGGATCCGGCTGAGACTGCCCCCCGGCTCGAAGATCATGCTCGGCGGCGGCTGGAAGCAGTTCTGGCGCGAGGCGGTGGACAAAAACGAGCTGTACCGGCTCGCGGAAGAGACGCTCGGCGTGCCGGAGGACGAGATCATCGAGTGCTATGGCGCGGCGGAGCATCCGATTTTGTACTGCGACTGCGCGCGGCATCATTTCCACATCCCGATCTATTCCCGCGTCCTGATCCGGGACGCGCGCACGCTCGAGGTCCTGCCGATAGGACGGGTCGGACTCGTGAATCTCATTACGCCCATGATCCGGGCTACCCCGGTGACGAGCGTGCTGACGGACGACCTCGGCATCCTGCATCCCGCCGAGGAATGCGGATGCGGCGTGAAGTCGCCGTGGCTCGAAATCCTGGGACGGGTCGGGCTCGCGGACGTGAAAACCTGCGCGGCGGGCGCGGCGGAGCTTCTCGGAGAGGGGGCGGGCACATGATTCTCGCAAAAGGCAGATTATGGGACAGCGGCCGTCAGGACGAGATCCTCTCGGGGCTGGAGGCCTATATCAACCGGATCCGTTCAACGAAGCGCCTGCTGCGGGAAACGGTCATCCGCGCGGTGGACGCGCTCGGAAAGCGGCTTGAAGCCGGGGAGTTCGACGCGCAGCTCGTCGACCTGCTCGGCGCGGCAGACGCGCGGCGGATCAAAGCGGAGGCGGCGCTTGCCATGAGACGGGAGGCGCTCGAATACCGGTGCGGTCTCGAGCTCGGGGACGCGGAAGAGGCGGCTCTTCCCGTATTTGGAGAGGGCGGCATCCGGGTCCGCGCGCGGCTCGAGCCCCTCGGGACGATTTTGCACATCGCGGCGGGAAACGCGGACGGGATGGCGGCGTTCAGCGCGTTCGAAGGGCTTCTGACGGGGAATTTCAACATCGTAAAGCTTCCGTCGGCGGACAACGGACTGACGCTCACGATCCTTGAAAAGCTGATCGAAGAAGAGCCCGAGCTCGCGGATTTTCTCGCCGTCTTCGACACGCCCTCCTCCGACACCGCGGCGATCGGGAAAATGGCGGCAATGGCGGACGGCATCGCGGTCTGGGGCGGGGACGAGGCGATCCGCGCGGTGCGCGCCGCGGCGTCCCCCGGCGTGAAGCTCATCGAATGGGGGCACCGGCTCGGCTTTGCCTACCTGTCCGGGTATCGGGACAGGGAAGAGGAATACGCGGCACTCGCACGGCACATCATCGAAACAAAACAGCTTCTCTGCTCCTCATGTCAGGTCATTTATCTCGACACCGCGCGCATGGAGGACTGCGAGGCTTTCACCGCGGAATTTCTGCCCGTCCTCGAGAAGGCGGCGCGGGAGCATCCCGCCGCGGACATCGGGCAGCAGGCGCAGCTTTCGGTCCGCACGTGGTGCAGGCGGCTCGAACGGGCCGCGGCGCGCGCGGGAGGGAATGACGCGGATCGGGACGACCGGGGCGCGCGGGTCTACGAGGGGGAGAACTGCTCCCTGACGGTCTGCCGGGACAGCGCGCTCGAGCTCTCGCCCCTGTACGGGGATGTGCTCGTGAAACGCCTGCCGGAGAAGAATCTGCTGCCCGTCCTGCGTCAGGCAAAGGGACGGCTGCAGACGGCGGGGCTGATCGCGTCCGACGAAAAAAGGGAAAGGCTGACGGAGCTTCTCATCCGCGCCGGGGTGTGCCGCGTGATGACAGCGGGGCACATGTCCGCGGAATTCATCGGCGGCTCCCATGACGGGGAGTACCCGCTCAGGCGGTATGTGAGAGCCGTGAACATTGAGACGGAATAACCGAAGACCATCCCAAGCAAAAAGAGAGGCGTGAACCTCTCTTTTTTGATCCGTTAGAATTGCTTCGCCGACCGCCGTTCAACGGGGCGCGGCTCATTCCGCCGCCTTTCTTTTTTCCTCTTCCATGGCTTCCCGCGCGGAGGAAAGCATGAGCTTGAGGCGGTTTTCCTGATTCACGGCGGTGGTGCCCGGGTCGTAGTCGATCGCGACGATGTTCGCGCCGGGGATCGCCTCCTTGATGGGCTTCATCATGCCCTTGCCGCAGATGTGGTTCGGCAGACAGCCGAAGGGCTGGGCGCAGACGATGTTCATGACCCCCGCGTCGCAGAGCTCGAGCATTTCCGCGGACAGGAGCCATCCCTCGCCCATCTTCGTCCCGTAGCCGATGAAATCCTTCGTCAGGCTCAGCGTGTGGTCGAAGGGGGTCATGGGGCGGAAGGTCCCCTCTTTTTGGATGGCGGCGATCAGGTCGCGCTGCTTCCTTAAGAGATAACGGTGCGCGATCTTCGCGCCGAGGTATTTGACCCGCGAGCGAGTGTTCGGGTAGAGTCCGTATTCCGCGATGGTGTTGTACACGCAGTAATGGAAGAAGTCGAGCAGACCCGGCACCACGACCTCCGCGCCCTCCGATTCGAGAAAGCGCTCCAGCCCGTTGTTGCCGAGCGGGGAGAATTTCACGTAGATCTCTCCCACGATCCCCACGCGCACCGCGTCCAGTTTTTCTCGTTCTATGGCGGCGAAATCCCGGATGATGGCGGCGTAGTTCTTCTTGACGCGCCCGTAGCGGATCACGCCCGAGGAAAGCTCGTCCACGAGCTTTTCCGTCCATTTCGCCGAGAGCGCGTCCGCCGCGCCCTTTTCGGTTTCGTAGGGGCGGGTCTGGTTCGCGAGGGACATCAGAAGGTCGCCGTAGAGCACCCCGTACGCCATGCGGTAATAAAGCGGGATCGAGTTCTCAAAGCCCGGGTGCTTTTCGATCCCCGCGAGGGAGAGCGGAATGACCGGAACCTGCGGCATCCCTGCGTTTTCCAGCGCCTTGCGCATCAGCGAAACGTAATTCGACGCGCGGCATCCCCCGCCGGTCTGAAAGAGCAGAATGGCGGTTTTGTCCGGATCATAGCCGCCGGAGAACAGCGCGTCGAGCATCTGCCCGATCACGAGGATCGCCGGGTAGCAGGTGTCGTTGTGCACGTATTTCTGCCCGACCTCCGCGATGTGCGCCCCCGTGGTTTCAAGCAGACAGACACGGTATCCGTGATTCTCGAGGATGCGCCGTATGAGCTTGAAATGGACGGGCAGCATGTTCGGGATCAGGATGGTGTGGGTCGCCTTCATTTCCTTCGTGAACCGGACGTAATTCTTGTTCATGGCTGGCACCTGTTTCAGAGCGCGGCGGCAAGACTGCGAAGGCGGATCTTCACCGCGCCGAGATTCGCGATTTCATCGATTTTGATCTGCGTATAGTATTTTCCGTGCGCTTCGAGAATGCGCTTGACCTCGTCGGTCGTGATGGCGTCCACCCCGCAGCCGAAGGATACGAGCTGAACGAGCTGAACGTCGGGATTTTCGGAGGCAAACGCCGCGGCGCGGTACAGCCGGGCGTGGAAGGTCCATTGGTTCAGCACGCGCACGTCCGGGGACGGGGCAAGGTGGCAGACCGAATCCTCCGAGACGACGACGAAGCCGAGGGAGAGGGCGAGCTTGTCGATGCCGTGCCCGATTTCGTCGTCCACGTGATAGGGCCGCCCCGCGAGGATCATCACGGGCATGCCGTGCTCCCGCGCGTAGGCGAGCGCCCGCTCGCCCTCCGCCCGCACCGATTCCCGGTACGCGGCAAGGCGCTTGAAGCCGACGGACACCGCACGCTTCGTGTCCGCGCGCGTGATGCCAGGGAAACTCTTTGAAAGCTCGCGGTAAAGCCCGTTCGCGAGCTCCTTTTCGCTGTCGAGCGAGAGATAGGGGTAGAGGAAGCGCACGGTCTTGAGGCAGTCCATGTTCCCGCGCAGCAGTTCGCTGTAATACGCCACGACCGGGCAGTTGTAATGGTTGTCGCCCGCTTTTTCATCGAGGTTCCACGTCATGCGCGGGTAGAAGACCGTGGGGCATCCCGTCTCCACGAGCTTTTCCATGTGTCCGTGCATGATTTTCGCCGGATAGCACGCCGTGTCCGAGGGAATGGAGAACTGGCCCTTTTCGTAAATCCTTTTCGAGGACATGCCGGAGATCACGGGCGTGAAGCCGAGCGTCTCGAACACGCCGACCCAGAGGGGCAGAAGCTCGTACATTCCGAGGCAGAGCGGCAGGCCGATCGCGCCCCGCGGCGCGGTTTTTTCCGGTACCTTGTCGGGCGCTGAGGCGAGCAGGGCTTTCCGCTTGAATTCAAAGAGGTTCGGGACGTCCGCCGAGACGGAGGACGTTCCGGCTCCCTTTTCGCATTTGTTGCCGGAGATGAACCTCCGCCCGCCGGGGAAGAGATTCACGGTCAAAAGACAGCGGTTCGCGCAGCCGGAGCAGTTCGCGGTCTTCGATTCGTGCGTGAACGAAGCGAGCGCGTCCGGGGCGATCAGGGTCGACGGCACGCCGGGCTGCGCCTTCGATTTCGCGTAGAGCGCCGCGCCGTACGCGCCCATCAGCCCCGCGATGTCCGGGCGGATGACCTCGCGTCCGATCTCGCGCTCGAAGGCGCGGAGCACCGCGTCGTTGAGGAAGGTCCCGCCCTGCACCACGATGCTCTTGCCGAGCTCGTCCGGGGAATGGGCGCGGATGACCTTGTAAATGGCGTTTTTCACGACGGAGAGCGAAAGCCCCGCCGAAATGTCCTCCACGGTCGCGCCGTCCTTCTGGGACTGCTTGACCTGGGAGTTCATGAACACGGTGCACCGGCTGCCGAGATTGACCGGCGCGGGCGCGAACAGCGCCTTCGACGCGAACTCCGCCGCCGTGAGGTTCATGGAGTGCGCGAAGGTCTCGAGGAAGGAGCCGCATCCCGAGGAGCAAGCCTCGTTGAGCATGATCCGGTCGACCGCGCCGTTCTTGATGCGGAAGCACTTGATGTCCTGCCCGCCAATGTCGAGAATGAAATCCACGTCCGGGCGGAAATGCTTCGCCGCCGTGTAATGCGCCGCCGTTTCCACAATGCCGTGATCGACTCCGAACGCGTGCCGGATGAGATCCTCGCCGTAGCCCGTCACCGCGGAGCCGGCGAACCGTACCCGATCCCCGGCGAGCGCGTAGATTTTGGTCAGCTCCTCCCGCACAATGCTCACGGGATTGCCGCGGTTGGGCGCGTAATAGGTGTGAAGCAGCTCGCCGTCCTCGCCGATGAGCGCGAGCTTGGTCGTCGTGCTCCCGCAGTCGATGCCGAGATACGCCCGCCCCGAGAAGCCCTCAAGGGAGCTGCGCGCGACGGACGCCCTCCCGTGCCGCGCGGTGAAGGCGGCGTATTCTTCCTTATTCTTAAAGAGCGGCTCCGTCCGGGAGGCGGGGGGCGCGAGCTTCGCTTCGGAAATCTTCTTTTTCAGCCCGTCGAGGGTCATGGCGTCCACGGCGTCGCTCACCCGGACGGTGCGGGCATAGAGCGCCGCTCCGAGGGAGACCGCGTTGCGCCCCCATTCCGGGAAGACGGCGTGCTCTTCGTCGAGCTTCAGGGTTTCGGTGAAGCACTCGCGCAGTCCGCGGCAGAAATACAGGGGACCGCCGAGAAACATCACGCGGCCGCCGATCTTGCGCCCCTGCGCAAGACCCGCGATGGTCTGGTTCACCACCGCCTGATAGATGCTCGCCGCGATATCCTCCTTCGACGCGCCCTGATTCAAAAGGGGCTGGACGTCGGATTTCGCGAACACCCCGCACCGGGAGGCGATGGGATAGATTTTTTTGTGCTTCAGCGCGAGCGCGTCCAGCTCGTCCGGCGTCACGTCGAGCAGGGACGCCATCTGATCGATGAACGCGCCGGTCCCGCCCGCGCAGGTGCCGTTCATGCGCTCGTCCGCGCCGCCCTCGAAAAAGATGATCTTCGCGTCCTCGCCGCCGAGCTCGATGACGGAGGCGATATCCTTCTCGAGCCGCTTCACGACCTGGGAGGTCGCCCAGACCTCCTGCACGAAGGGGATGGAAGATGCCAGTCCGAGTCCCGCGGAGCCGGAGACGGCGGCGCAGAAGGAGCGCTTTCCGATCAGGGGGGCGGCGTCGTCGAGCATCGCGAGAACGGTTTCGCGGATGCGGGAATAGTGCCGTTTGTATGAAGTATGGAGCAGAGTATCCCCGTCAAGAACGGCGAGCTTCGCGGTGGTGGAGCCGACGTCGATGCCGAGGGAAAGCATGGTGCCGGAGTTGGTGCTCATGCCTGATTTCCTTTTCGTATCTGAAACTTGGTGAAAGGTTTGGTAATGGTACAATTACGAGGCGATAACAATTCATATTAATGATACCTCATCGGGTTTCATAAATCAAACGGAAGATTTGAACAAATATCGACAATTTCAAGAAGTCCTGCCGCCGCACGGCCTCTGTGGGATTTGCGGCGGGATTTGACGCGGAAAACCGCCGCGGGAATCCGCGGGCGCGCTTGACAGGGAGGCGGCGTTGTGGTATAATGTAAGCGGCGCGCGGGGGCGGCACCCATGACAAAAAACGGAGGCGCCCATCAATGAAGACGGGGGGGAGACACCCATGGAGAAAAACGTAAGCGTCACGGATGAAAACGGAAAAACGATCGGAACCACCTGGCCGAAACGGGCAAGGGGACTTGTAAATAAAGGAAGGGCGCGGCGGATCGACGAAAATACGATCCAGCTGACGTCCCCGAAAACAGGATTTGTCGATACGGAGGACAAACACATGCCCGAACTGAATGAAATGAAAAACAAAGAGGCTCTCGATCTCGCCTATATCCTGAAGCAGATCGAACTCGTCCGCGCGGACGACGAACACATCAAAAACACCATCGAATCGCTGAAAACCGCTTCGGAGGATCAGGCGGCGGCGCTGGGCAAGCTCGTTCACGAGCGCGAGGAAACGAACCGCGTCATCCTCGACTTTTACCGCAAGATCTACGAGGATATGAACAGCACCGCGCACGCTCTGAAGATCCTCGAGAAGATCGCGGATAACGGTCTCGAAGGACCGGTCGGGGAGATCACGAATCTGATGTACAAGCTCCTCGGGTTCGAAAAGGCGAAATAAACCGCCCGCGGATCACAGCGCCCCGGACCGCAGCGTTCCGAGTCGCTTTGCTCAAAAACGGAAAATGACAAAGAGCTCCCATGCGGCAGAGTCCGCATGGGAGCTCTTTCCGTGAAGCGGGTCCGCCGCAGATCTCAGTATTCCGGAACACGCGCGGCAGACCCGTCTCCGAAAAACACGGCGTTTTTCGGGAAAAGACGATTTGAAGCGCGGCGCGGAGCCGTTCTTCGTTCAAACTGCGCAAAGTTGCAGGGTCATAAAAAATTTTTCGTAAGGTCTTGCATTTTGAGCGTTATTATGCTATAATGAACTATCATTGGGGAAAGACGTTATTTTGTTGTACCATTCGCAAGAAGAACACGCCGGGAGGCAAACGGTGAAGAAACTGCCCGTGATCGACTTTCATACCCACATCCTGCCCCACATGGACGACGGGAGCCGGAATACGGAAATGTCCCTCGACATGCTCCGGGAAATGAAGGAATCGGGCGTCGATATCGCGGTTGCCACCTCCCATTATTATCACCGGAACGAAAGCGTCGACCGCTTTCTCGCCCGGCGGGAAGAAATGCTCTCCCACCTGTTCGAGAAAGCCGCGGGCGAACAAATCCCCGCCGTCATCCCCGGTGCGGAGGTCGCGTTCTACTTCGGCATCGAAGAAGAAAAAGAGCTCGATCGGCTCTGTATCGCCGGAACGCGTGCGCTCCTGCTCGAGATGCCGTTCGCCTCGTGGACAAGCTACGAGCTGAACGCCGTTTCGTCCCTCTGCTATGACAGAAAACTGACGGTGATCCTCGCGCATTACGAACGTTTTGCCGAGTTTCAGAAGGAAAACAAGTATTACAGCGAGCTCGCCAAGCTTCCGGTCCTGATCCAGATCAACGCGGCGTCCGTCCTCCCCCTCTTTTCCGGCAGGCGCTGGATCAAAATGTTCGGGGAAGGGCAGGCCCACCTGCTCGGAAGCGACGCGCACAACATGAGCTCCCGCGCTCCCAATCTCTCGAAGGCGCGCGCCCTCCTCGGCAAAAAGCTCGGGGAAGAAGCGCTCGTCAAGATCGACGAGACGGGCGCGAAGCTCCTCGGCCTCGCCGGCGGATCGGCTGCCGAAAGGAAGGAGTAGAGCATGGAAAGCATCCTCAAACGGATGGCTGTTCTTCTGCTCGCGAGCATTCTGCTTTTCCCATCCTGTTCCCGCCGCGGCGGCGAAGAGCCTGCCCCGGAGGAAAACGGGAAGAGCGCCGACGCGCTGATCGCTGAGATCTACGCGCGCGAGGCGGACGTCGTCGTGAACGGCGTGCCCTACGCAAAGAAAAAGGACCTCTCGGCATACCTGCTGATGGGTATCGATAAAAGGGGCGATCTCGAATCGACCAACCAGTCGATCGGCGGACAGTGCGACGTGCTTCTGCTCCTCGTCGTCGACGAAGAGGACCAGCGCCGGACGGTGCTCCAGATCGACCGCGACACCATAACGGACGTTGAGATCCTCGACGCGCACGGCGGACGGATCGGCAGCGGGATCACGAAAAAACAGCAGATCTGCTTCGCTCATACCTACGGCACGGGCGATGAAAAGAGCTGCGAAAACGCGGTCCGCGCGGTCTCGGGACTGCTCGGCCTGTACGGCGACCTCGAGATCGACGGATATATGGCGCTTCTCTATGAAGCGATCCCCGGTTTGAACGACACGGTCGGCGGCATCCGCGTGAAGATCGAAGACGATTTCCCCTCCGACCCGACCCTCGTCAAGGGCGAGGAGGTCGAGCTCGTCGGACAGCACGCTTTGAATTTCGTGCGCGGGAGAATGTCGGTCTCGGACGGCACCAACGCGAACCGCATGAAACGGCAGAGGGCCTACCTCAACGCCTTCGGTGACCGCGTGAAAGAAGAGATGCACGGCAATTCCGGCATCATCAACGAACTCTATGAAACGGCGGGCCCCTACATGGTGACGGACATCACGTCCGGAGCGCTTGTAAGCATCGCGGCCACCGCTTTCAGCTGCGACAACGGCGGCATCGTCACCATCGACGGCGAGACGAAATACGTTGTCTACGCAAACGGCAATACCTACGCGGAGTTTTACCCGGATGAGAACGACCTCTCCGAGAAGATACTCTCGCTCTTCTACACAAGAATCGACTGACGGGAGATCAAGGAATGGACGCAAACAAGAGACAGGCCGCGGACGAGGAAGTCACCATAGACCTGCTTGAAGTATTGTATGTTTTCCGACGCAATATCGTATGGATCCTGCTGTTCGCCATCCTCGGCGCGCTGTTCGCCGGTCTGTACACTTATTTCGGCGTCACGCCGCTTTATAAGGCGTCCGCAAAGCTGTACATCGTTTCGACCTCGAACGACGTGATCAATCTGTCGGACCTTCAGATCGGCACGAACCTTGCGGCGGACTATAAGGAGTTGATTTTGCTCAGGCCGGTGCTGGAGCAGGTGATCCAGAATCTGCAGCTTGACTGCACGACCTCGCAGCTCCGCAGCATGCTGTCCGTTTCGAACACCTCCGGCACGCGCATCCTGCAGATTACCGCGACCACGACCGAACCGGCGCTCTCCCGCGACATCGCCAATGAAATGGCAAAGGTGGCGCGCGAATGGCTGCCCGCGGCGATGAACGGCAAGACCCCGAACATCGTCGAGGAAGCGGTCGCCCCGAAGGGCAGATCGAGCCCGAGCTATACGCGCAACGTCATGATCGGCGGGCTGCTCGGCATCGTCATCGTCTGCGCGGTCCTCGTGATCCGGATGCTGATGAACGATACCGTCGTTACGGCGGAGGATATGGAAAAGTACTTCGGCACCATGCCGCTGACCACCATTCCCGAAGAGGAAGGCGTGACCGATATCGCGGAAGAATGATTTCCGCTCCGCTTTCCGCCGAATGAGTGCTGACAGATGAGGGAATATGAAAAGACTGATTATCAACAATATGAGTTCGCTGCCGTACGGCGCGGAGGAGGCGATGAACCGTCTCCGCGTGAACTTCGGACTTTGCGGCAAGCAGTATAAGAAGGTGCTCGTGACGAGCAGCGTGCCGAACGAGGGCAAGAGCTTCGTGTCCATGAATCTGTGGCGGCTTTTGTCCGAGGCGGGCAATAAAGTGATCCTGCTCGACGCGGATATCCGCAAATCCGTGATCCGGAGCCGGTATGAAATCACCTCGGAAGACAACGACGGCAACCCCGCGGGGCTCGCGTACTATCTCTCCGGCCAGGCGGAGCTTGAAGACGTCATCTACGCCACCAACATCCGCAACGGCTTCATCGTCCCGACCTTCCACACCGTGACGAACCCGGCGATCCTGTTACAGAACGAGCGCTTCCCGAGCATGCTCGACCGGCTGGCGTCGGTGAGCGATTACGTCATCGTCGACACTCCGCCGCTGACCAACGTTTCCGACGGCGGTCTGATCGCGTCCTACTGCGACGGCGCGCTTCTGGTTGTCCGCAGCGGCTCCACGCCGCGTTCCCTGATTTCCACTTCCATCAAGATGCTTGAGTACGCGAACTGCAAGCTCCTCGGAACCGTACTGAACCGGGTCGAGCAGAAGAGCGGCGCGTATTATTCCAAATATGCCCGGTACGGTTACGGCTATGGCTACGGTTACGGCTACGGCTATGGCAACGAGAAGGACCGCAAGGGCAAAAAGCGCACGGGTTCGAAATCCGCAAAGAAATAAGACGAACCCCATTTCCATTCCGCATATCATTAGGTTGCTGTAGTGCGCAAACAGCAAACTCCTGATATGAAATACACTTCCCGAAAAGGGTACAGAAAGAGAGGTTTGCTATGAAGAAAATCTTGGCAAGCATCCTGGCTGTCGTCCTTCTTGGTACGATGGCCATCAGCGGGTTCGCCGCTGAGATCGTTTCCGGTACCGCGCAGGAAGCTACCAACGATGAGGGCTCCACTGCCCAGGTAACTCCTGACGGCACCGCCATCATCACCGTTTCCGATGAGGATGCGGCTGATGGCATCGTCGATGTTCCGGTCACCCTGTGGGATGGCTCCGACATCACCGCGGTTCTTCCCGAAGGCGTTGATGACATCGACCTCGTTATCCCGTTCACTCCCGAAACCCAGAAACTCGGCTGGGGTGTCGTCGCTTATTACGTCGACGAAAACGGCGACGAAATCGTCCTCGACAACACCTTTACCGAAGATGGCAAAATGGTCATCTTCAACGTTCCGGCTGACACTGTTGTCACGCTCGAGAACAGAGCTGTGAAGTTCGACGACGTTCCGGAAGGCGCTTGGTACGAGAAGTACCTCGACTATGCTTCTGCTCACGGCTACATCGTCGGCAACGGCGACGGTACTGTTGAACCGGAAGCTCCGATCGCCGCTGCGGCGCTCTACGCCGATATTCTCCGCGTGAATCACGCAGGCGAAGACACCGTCGGCGAAGACTGGGCTGCGAACGCGATCGCTGCTGCCGTCGAAGCTAATTTTGCCACCGGTGCAACCGGCGATCTGAACCGTCAGCAGGCCATCGACATCGTTTCCGCGTTTATCGGTGAAGACGCCGTTGAGGCCGGCATTTTCATCGGTGACGAAAACGCCGAACTCGATCCCGAAGGCGACTTCATCCGTGCGCATCTGGCCGTCATCAGCATGCGTCTCGTTGAGTTCCTTAACGGCTACAACAAGTAATTTGAACCACGCGCACTTGGTTCGCAAAACCCAATAAGCCAAATGAAAAGGGCGGAACTTCGGTTCCGCCCTTTTTGCGCGCAAATATGAATGTCATCGCGAGAACTCAAAAACGATCCAACGCTTCGCCGCACCGTCGTTTGTATAGAGTTCTTTGCCGCGATCATGAGAAAAGGGCCTGTCGCATTAACTCCAGAAAACGGAGAAATGCAACAGCCCTCTTGCTTTTCAGAGCCGACAGCTGTCCTTTTTCTCCTTTATCGAGGAGAAAAAGGACCAAAAAGAGGAACTCTTACTGTGTCTTGGGTGTTCCGAGGTCTGCGGACCTCGGGTCAGGGCGTTGCCCCGACACCCCACCACCTTTTGAAAAAGGTGGACGAAAACTTTTGGGACTATTTGCGACAGCCTGTTTTGCGCGCAAATATGAATGTCAGCACGGGAACTCAAAAACGATCCAAACGGTACGCCGCACATTACCCCGATCCGTACTTCAAGCGGTGCGCCGCACCAGTCGTATAAAAGTTCTTTGCCCACGATGCGGAGCATCGTCAGCTTTCATTTCGGGGAAAGCCGCGTCCTCTTTCCGTTCCCCTTTATTTCACCTGTCCCGCGAGAATGTCCTTCGCCGCTGCGAGGGCTTCGGCGATCTTTGAGAGATCGCGTCCGCCGGAGGTCGCGCTGTCGGGGCGTCCGCCGCCCTTGCCGCCGGTCACCGCCGCGACCGCGCCGAGCAGCTTGCCCGCGTGCGCGCCCGCCTTGACCGCGTCAGCGCCCGCCGCGCCGATGAAGTTCAGCCTGTCGCCGTCGTGCACCGCGAACACCGCAACGAGATCGGGATGCTGATCCTTGAAGGTGTCGCAGAGCGTGCGCGCCGCGTCGAGGCCGGTCTTGCCGAGGTCGGCGGTGATGAGGCGCACCTTGCCCAGCTCGATGGCGTCGCGGAGCAGGGCGTCCGTTTTCGAGGCGGCGATCTTCTGGTTCAGCGCGTCGATTTCCTTCTTCTGACGGCTGATTTCCGCGTTCAGCGCGGCCGCTCTCGACGCCATGTCAAGCGCGGAGCCGGCTTTGAGCGCCTTCGCGGTCTCGGCGATCACGGCGTCCTTTTCGGCGATCAGTCGGAGGACGCCGCGCCCGGTCACCGCTTCGATCCGGCGCACGCCCGCCGCCACGGAGGATTCCGAAATGATCCGGAACAGACCCACGTTCGCGGTGTTCGCGCAGTGCGTGCCGCCGCAGAGCTCGACGGAGAAGTCCCCCATCTTCACCATGCGCACGACCGCGCCGTATTTCTCACCGAAGAGCGCCATCGCGCCCGCCTTCTTCGCCGATTCCATGTCGGTCTCGACCGTTTCGATCTTTTCGGCTCTCAGGATCTCTTCGTTTACAAGCTCCTCAACCTTTTCGAGCTCCTCGGACGTGAGCGCGGAGAAATGCGTGAAGTCGAAGCGCATCCGCTCCGGGGAAACGAGCTGACCCGCCTGCTCGACGTGCGTGCCGAGCACCTTGCGCAGCGCCGCCTGAAGCAGGTGCGCCGCGGAGTGGTTCCGTCTCGTATCGTTCCGCTTTTCTTCGTCGACGGCGGCGTTCACGCTCATGCCGACGGCGATGCCCTCGCTGTTTTTCAGAACCGCGTAATGAAGCACGATCCCGTCCGTCTTCTTCGTGTCCTCGATCTCGAGGACCGCGCCGCTCGCCGCCGTGATCACGCCGGTATCGCCGACCTGACCGCCGCTTTCGCCGTAGAAGGGCGTGCGGTCCAGCACGACGACGCACGAGCCTTCGCCGATCTCGTCCACGGCTCCCTCGCCGGTGAGGATGGCGAGGATCTTCGCGCCGCACGACGTCGCCCCGTATCCGACGAACTCGGTCTTCGGGCAGTCGGCGAGCGCGGTCTTGTCCGTCCCCGCCCAGCCGGAAATGTTCGCGCGCGCGGCTCTGGCGCGTTCGCGCTGTTCCTTCATCAGCTCCGCGAAGCGGTCGTCGTCAAGCTCCAGCCCCGCCTCTTCCGCGATCTCGCGCGTGAGGTCGACCGGGAAGCCGTAGGTGTCGTACAGACGGAAGCTGTCGTCGCCGGAGAGGACGGCTTTCCCCGCCGCCTTCGCGTCCGCGATCAGCTCGTTCAGCTTCGCAAGTCCCGAGTCGATCGTCGCGTTGAAGCGGTCCTCCTCGATGGACATGACCTTCTTGATATAGTCCGCCTTTTCGCCGAGCTCGGGATAACCCGCCACGTTCTCGCGGATCACGACCTCGCACACGTCGGTGAGGAATTCGCGGTCGATGCCGAGCAGCTTGCCGTGCCGCGCCGCGCGCCGCAGAATGCGCCGGAGCACATACCCGCGCCCCTCGTTCGACGGGATCACGCCGTCGGAAATCATGAAGGTCGCGCCGCGCACATGGTCGGTGATCACGCGGATGGAAATGTCGTTGTCCTTGTCCGCGCCGTAGGTCTTCCCGCTGATCTCGACCACCTTGTCGAGGATCTTTCTGACGCCGTCCACCTCGAACATGTTGTCCACGCCCTGAATGACGCAGGCAAGACGCTCCAGCCCCATGCCGGTGTCGATGTTCTTGTGCTCGAGCTCGGTATAGGTCCCGTCGCCCATGTTGTTGAACTGGGAGAAGACGTTGTTCCAGATCTCCATGAAGCGGTCGCAGTCGCAGCCGGGCTTGCAGTCCGGCTTGCCGCAGCCGTATTTCTCGCCGCGGTCGAAATAGATCTCGGAGCAGGGACCGCAGGGACCGGTGCCGTGCTCCCAGAAATTGTCCTCCTTGCCGAGCCGTGTGATCCGGTCGGCGGGGATGCCGATGACCTTGTTCCACAGCTCGAACGCCTCGTCGTCTTCTTCATAGACGGAGGGATAGAGCTTGTCCTCGGGAATGCCGAGGGTGACGGTCAGAAATTCCCACGCCCACGGAATCGCCTCGTTCTTGAAATAGTCGCCGAACGAGAAATTGCCGAGCATTTCGAAGAAGGTGCCGTGCCGGGCGGTGTGGCCCACGCGCTCGAGATCGGGCGTGCGGATGCACTTTTGGCAGGTGCAGACCCGGTGCCGCGGCGGCTCGACTTCGCCGGTGAAGAATTTCTTCATCGGCGCCATGCCGGAATTGATGAGAAGAAGGGATTTGTCCCCCTGCGGCACAAGGGAGAAGGAGGGCAGGCGCAGATGCCCCTTGGATTCAAAAAAGGAGAGGAATTTTTCTCTCAGGTCGTTGACCGATGTCCATTGCATGACGGGATATCTCCTTGCGGTTTGATCTGAAATTCACAACACTTCATTATAACACAACCGCGGCGGGAATGCAAGCGGATTGCGAAAAGAAATGTGCCGCCCGGCGTGAAAAAAAGCGCACATAAAGTTCCGGAATTTTCACTTTCCCTCTTGACAAGGCACATTTTATCGGGTAAGATTTATATGGGCAGGTGTCCCCTCGGGACACCGGCTTTGAGAAGAATCTGCGCCTCGGAGGACCGGAACGGAACCGCCCTCCGGACGTGAATTTTGAGGAGGCTTTTCCTTATGAAGAAAACGACGCGATGGAGTATACTTTTCGCTCTGCTGCTCGTCTGCGTGATGATCCCGTGCCTTGCGGCGGGAGCGTCGGCGGC
>JAFYBN010000042.1 GCA_017540175.1 Clostridia bacterium
TCCGCCCGCTCCGCCCGCTCCGCCCGCTGCGCCCGCTGCGCATCTCGCCTTTCGCTCTTCGCCCTTCCCGCGCGCCGCAGAAGCGCGAGGATCCCGTACTCCGCGAGCCAGAACGCGCCCGCGAGGATCGGCAGACCGATCTGATAGCCGGGGTTGCCGAAGAGCTTTTCGAACCAGCCGAGGGGATTGCCCCGGCCGGGGTAGGTGAGGAAATAGAAATTCGTTCCGAATCGGCGGTCGACAAACCAGATCGGGATCGCCGTGACGAGCAGAAAGAGCGCGCAAAACCAAAGCCGCTTCGCGTTCGGCTTCAGCTCGCCGGAGGCGAGCAGAAAGATCGGGATCAGGGCGAGCAGGATGTGGAAGGTGAAGCTGTGCCACGCGAGAAAGCTTGAGGCGGGCAGATCCGCCCAGCCGGGGAAGGCGAGCGCGATGAGCGCGCCCGGCAGGCTGACGGCGAAAAGCAGCTCCCCCGCCCACGGATTCGGCCTGAGCGCATACCAAAGGCAGACGAAGAGCCCGATCGAGCAGAGGTGCAGGGGCAGATAATCCGGAGCCTGTTCCCCGATGGCAAAGAGAAAGACGTGCTTCGCCGCCTCATCGAGCAGGAGCAGCGCGGTCAGCGTGAAGAAGACCGCTTTTTTCGTCTTTTCCGATCCGCGGCGCGCGAGAACGCACAGCGCGGCGCAGAGTACAGCCAGCACGCCGAGCCACGTGAGATGGACCGCGCCCCAGAAGGGAAAGCCGTCCGAGACGCCGGCGGTGCGGTAAACGACGGTAAAGCTTTCCGACATCACGACCTCCCGCGCTCAGGTGTTGTTTTTCCGGTACCGGTTCGGCGAGAGCTTTTCGTGATACCGGAAGAATTTGCAGAAATGCTCCGTGTCGTCGAAGCCGATCGAGCGGGCGATCTGCTCCACGGACATCTTCGAATTCAGCAGCAGATGCTTCGCGATGCCGAGCTTCTTCTGATCCATGTATTTCTTGATCGTCACGCCGTAGCACGCGAGGAACTGCTTCGAGAGGTAGTCCCGGTTGTAGCCGAGCTTCTCCGAGACCTCGTCGACGGTGAGGATCGAATGGATGTTGTCATCGATCATCCGGATCGTGCGCTCCATAAGGGGGACGACGGACACGCCCGAGTCCGGCGCGCGCCGCGCCTCGAGGGTGAGGGCGAGAAAGAGGGCGTTCATTTCGTTTTCGTCCGCCTCGCCGAACCGCTTCGCGTCCAAGAGGCGCTTCATGATCTCTTCCGCAAACAGGGGGGAACCCGTGAGGGTGATTTCACGGAAAGCGAGCGAGGATGGAACGATGCCTTCCCCGTTGTACGCGACCGTGTAAAACTCGCACGGCGATTCGGAGAGCTTCTCCCCCGAGACGGTGGCAAAACGGCGCAGGAAAAAGAACGTGCCCCGGCGCAGGGTATGGGAAGCGCCGTTCACGCGCAAGCAAAGCTCCCCCCTGCGCAGATAGATCATTTCGTCCGAGGAAAGGAAGCGCTCGAAATAGATCCGGTCATCCCGGGCGTCTGTAAAGGTGACGTCGCAGACCTCCAGCGAACCGGACGCGCTTTGTTTGTCATAGGTCGGGCTGTTCGTGAGATGGATCATATCGGTTTTTTTCCGTTTTTTTCCCTTTTGGGACTTGAAGCGGCATGCGCCGTCCTGTATAATGTATCATAGCACAAACCGAACCAAAAGAAAAGAGGGAAATCGGATTTTTTCCGGATGTGTCCGGAAAAACGACATAAAGCCATGAAGATGAAACGAATCACCGTGAGAGCCGCCTGGCTCGAGCTCCCCGTCAGCGGGTACGTCGACGGCCGCAGGCTGACCGTTTACAGAAACGGAGAGCTCGTGGACGACATCACCCTCCGCCTCGACTACAAGAACCCGACCGGAATTTCGTATTATCCGCTCGACAGATGGATGGGCGAGGAGCTTGATTTCGGGACCGATCCCGAAATCGAGCTGGAAGACCGCCAGACCGACGAGGTGAAAAAGTCCGGGCGGGGCGAGGTCTTCCGTCCCCTCCTGCATTTCACCCCGGAATACGGCTGGAACAACGATCCGAACGGACTGGTCCGCTATACCTCCCCCGTCACCGGCAAAACCGTATGGCATATGTTCTATCAGTTCAATCCCTACGACTGGGACTGGGGCAATATGCACTGGGGACATGCCGTCAGCCCCGATCTGCTTCACTGGACCCGCCTCCCCGCCGCGCTGTATCCGGACGCGGACGGCACGATGTTTTCCGGCAGCGCTGTCGTCGATCACGGGAACCTCACGGGGCTGAAGGAGGGGGACGAGGACGTTATTCTGCTCTACTATACCTGCGCGGGGCACACCTCCGTCCGCTCGCAGAAGAAGCTCTTCACCCAGTGCCTTGCCTATTCGACCGACGGCGGCGCGACCTTCCGCAAATACGCGCATAACCCCGTCGTGGAACACATCCGCTCCGACAACCGCGACCCGAAGGTCATCCGGTGCGACGAGCTCGGCAAATACGTCATGGCGATCTATCTCGACGGGAACGAGTACGAACTGCTCACGTCCGAGAACCTTCTCGACTGGACGCCCCTGCAGACGATCGTGCTCGAGGGCGACGGGGAATGCCCCGACATCTATCCCCTCCGCGCGAACGGCGACCCGAAAAAGCGCAGGTGGATCATCAGCGGCGCGTCCCATCGCTATCTCGTCGGCGAATTCGCGAATGGGAAGTTCCGCGCCACGCAGGGTGTGCGCCGCCTGAGCTGGGGCTCGAGCTCCTACGCCGCGCAGACCTACTCCACGGAAGATATCTACGAGCGCATCCAGATCGCGTGGGACCGGAACATGAACTTCGGGGACGCGACCTTCATGGGGCAGATGGGCATCCCCTGCGCGCTCAGCCTGACGGAAACCGATGACGGATGCGTCCTCTGCGCCGAGCCGATCAAAGCGCTCGACGGGCTGCGCCGGGACGAGAGATCCTATGAAAACCTCGCCCTGACCCCCGAGAGACCGTTCATCCTGCCCCTTGAGGAAAGCGCTTACGAAATCTGCCTCTCCCTCGATCCGGCAAGGACCGCGGGCGCGGTGTGCCTCGAGCTGTTCGGGCAGACGATCCGCGTCGACGCGGAGACGAACACCGTCGGCGTGCGGCGGGAATCCATGCCCCTGTGCGCCTTCGGCGGAAAGCCCGAGATCCGCGTCATCGCGGACAAGGGCAGTGCGGAGATCTTCTCCGGCGGCGGCCGCGCGATCATGACGGTGCCGTGGATGTTTGACTTCAATCTCCCCCGTGCGGTCCTGTCCGCCGAAGGAAAAACGGAGATCGCGAAGTTCTCCGTGAGACGGCTGGCGCTCTGAACGGGCGCGGCCCGTGCACAATAAAACGAAAACCTCCCGCGGCGCGAATCCGCACGGGAGGTTTTATACTCGTTTGATCCGAACGACTCATCGGTGCGCTTCGCATTACCCCGAGCTGCACTTTGAGCGGTTCACTGCACCAGTCGTATGAAAGTTCTTTGCCCACGATGCGGAGCATCGTCAGCTTTCATTTCGGGGAAAGCCGCGTTACCCCGAAAGCCGCGTTCCCCTTTTTCAGTCAAACATCGTTCCGTAAATATGCGCGGCGAGCTCGGCGGTGCCGAAATCCACGATCACCCATCCGAAATGCCCTTCGCTCTGCGGGGGAAGGTCCTGCTTCAGGAGGCGCTTGTTCAGCCTCCGGGCAAAGAACGCCGGATGCCCGTAGGCAAGAGTGCCCTTCGTGCTCAGAAAATGAATGCCGACGTCCTCCGGATCAAGCGGTTCTTCGAGCGCTTCGAGGAACGCCGCCCATTTGTCCTCGGTGTCGTATTCGTACCGGTCCTGCACCCAGAGCAGACCGTCCGATCCCATCATATTGTATTCGCCGTTGTCGCCGACGCCGCCTTGGTCGTTCCAGTACGCGTCGATCCCGGCTCTCGCTCCGATCCCGGCGTCGTCCGCGTACCGGCGCAGGAGCACGATCTTTCCGCGCGCCTCGCCCACGGTCGGAAGGGTGTCCCCTTCGTACCAGAGCTGTCCCGGCGCGCCCGTGACGATCTCGTCGATTTTTCGCTCCATGTCCGCCGTGGAGATGTCCCCATGCTCGTGCTTCACGACGAAGAGGACGGTTTCCGTGGGATGCTTGGCGAGGAACTGCGCGCATTCCTCAACGACGGTGCGAAGCAAGAGGGGCTTGCGCGTGAAATAGGACGGGCGGCAGACCGTGAAGCCGTGCATGAGAACGAGCTCCCCGCCCGGCTCGGTCACGCCGACGCGGATATCGAGATAGCGGTATCCCGCCTCCAGCTGTTCCTTGACGCTCATGCTCTGACAGCGGGAGAAGAACATCAGATCGACGTACTGCGTGCCGCTGTTGTGCGTGCCGGGGATGTTGACCTCGGAAAGACGGAGGCCGTCGTCGAGCTTTGTCATCCAGTCGGCGGAGCCCGCGACCTTTGTGTGATCGTGCAGCTCGAGCAGGGGATGGAGCAGCACCGCGCCGACGGCGAGGATGACGATGAGAAGAATGATCACGATGATTTTTAAGATGCGAAGCAAAAGGGAGGGCTTTTTTCCCTCCGGTTTGTTTTCTTTCGGCGATTCTTTTTTCGGGTCCTGATTCATATCCGCGCCCCCTCTGTTTTATTTCGCGTACATGCCGTACACCACACGGTTCAGAAACGAGACGGGAACGAGCTTCGCGAGCAGATAGAGGAACTTCGCCGATCCCCCCACGGCATAGAGGGGCTTGACACGCTTTTTCAGGGCGATCTTCGCGATGATGCCGCCCGCTTTTTCGGCGCTCATGCCGTTTTCCTCATCGTGCTCCATTTTCGCGACCCCGCGCGCGATGCGTCCGCCGTAGGCGTCGTCGCCCGCTTCGGATTTTTTTCGCGCGGCGGTGAAGCCCGTCCGGATGTCCCCCGGCTGGGCGGCGGTCACGCGGATGCCGAAGGGCCTGACCTCGTTCGCCAGCGCGCAGATATAGCCGTTGATCGCCGCCTTCGACGCGGTGTAGAACGCCTGAAAGGGGATCGGCACGGGCGCGGCGAGCGAGCTCACGGCGACGATGGTGCCCCCCCGCCGCGCTCTCATGTGGGGCAGGGCGGCCTTCACGGCGTTGACGACGCCGAAAAAGTTCACGTCGAGCTGGCGCTTCGCGTCTTCGATCGCGGTGAACTCGATCGCGCCGGAGATGCCCATCCCGGCGCAGCAGACGAGAAGGTCGAGCTTGCCCTCGTTCTTCACGATCTCGTCGACGGCGGCCTTCACCGCGGCCTCGTCCGTGACGTCCGCCGCGATGTGGGGGATCGATTCGTCCCCGCCGGGGCGGCGGCTCATGGCGTAGACCCGGCATCCGCGGGACCGGAGGGCTTTCGCCGTCTCCAGTCCGATGCCGGAGGTGCCCCCCGTGACGAGGGCGACGGTCGTTTCGGTTTCCATATTGATCCGGCCTTGTGATTTCTTACTTGTTTTCGCCCGCGAGTACGGCGGCGATGATGTCGTCCGCTTCCTCCACGAGCGCCTCGGTCAGAGTCGCCATGCAGCTCGTGCGGAGCAGGCATTCGTTCTCGGCGCAGGCGGGCGTGATGACGGGATTGACGTAGACCCCGGCGTCGTAAAGCTCGCGCGCCTTGCGGAGGGTATTTTCCTCCTGATAGGTGTAGATCGGAACGATCGGCGTTTCCGATTCGATGATGGGAACCTTGCGCTCATGCAGGCATTTGCGGTGGTACGCGCCGATGGCAGCGAGCCGGTCCACGCGCTCCGGATGCGCTCTCAGATAGCGCAGGGAAGCGAGCGCGACGGCGCAGGACGACGGCGTGATGGACGCGGAGAAGATGAACGGACGGGAGACGTGGCGGACGTATTCGACCACTTCGCGGCTCGCCGCCATATATCCGCCGAGGGAGGCGAGGGATTTCGAGAAGGTGCCCATATAAATGTCGACCTGATCCTCGAGTCCGAAATAGCTCGCCGTGCCGCGCCCGCCCTTTCCGATGACGCCGAGCGCGTGCGCGTCGTCCACCATGACCCGCGCGCCGTATTTCTTCGCGAGGGCGCAGATCTCGGGCATTTTCGCGATGTCGCCGCCCATGGAGAACACGCCGTCCGTCACAACGAGACAGCCGCGGTTTTCGGGGACGTTCTGAAGCTGGCGCTCGAGGTCCTCCATATCGGCGTGCTTGTACATGAGGAGCCTGCCGAAGCTCAGACGGCAGCCGTCGTAGATCGACGCGTGGTTCTCACGGTCGCAGATCACCACGTCGTGCATGCCGACGAGCGCGGAGATGATGCCGAGGTTCGACTGGAAGCCGGTCGAGAAGGTCGTGACCGCTTCCTTGCCGAGAAAATCGGCAAGCTCTTCTTCGAGCTCGATGTGCATTTTCAGCGTGCCGTTGAGAAAGCGCGAGCCGGAACAGCCCGTGCCGTATTCCTCCAGCGCCCGGATGCCCGCCTCGATGACCTCCGGTTCGGTGGTGAGTCCGAGGTAATTGTTTGAACCGAGCATGATGCGGCGCTTGCCCTCCATGACGACCTCGCAGTCCTGACGGGTCTCCAGAGCATGGAAATACGGGTAAATGCCTTTTTCCTTCGCGTCGTCCACACGGGAGCGCTTTCTGCATTTTTCAAAAAGATCGTTCATGATCGATCCACTCCTTCCAGTTCGATCCGGGAAACCGTACGGTTCCAAACCCGGAACTATCTGAATGTTAATTATAATACGATTCCCCCGTTTTGTCAACAGGATTCATGAAATGTTCACCGCAGAAATCGCCCGAAAAACAATTCGGTCGTTTTCGCTTGAACGGCATGACCGGTGAAAATTGCCAAAACCGACGGCTCCGATTTGTGCAGGGTTACGAAAATTACCGATCGGTCGAAATGGGTTTGTAAAATAAATCGAATTGTGTTATAATAATTCTATCTCAGGGGACAGAGCGGCATATTGCCCCATCCCGCGAATTTGGAGGCAGAACTATGAATAAAAAGATTCTGGCGATCCTGCTGGCGGCGCTGATGCTGCTGCCGCTTCTTGCGGCATGTTCGAGCGGCACGGAAAACGCCGGACAGGATCAGACAGGTACGGGCTCGGATACCCAGACGCAGCCTTCCTCGACGGAAAACGGCGGCGAGGAGCAGGACGAGACCGCGCGGATCGAACCGAACGTACCCGCGTCCGATTTCGGCGGCGCGGATTTCGTGATCTCCTGCACATCGAACACGGAATACGGTCCCGCGCAGGATGACTTCTTTGCGGAAGAGATCACCGGCGAGCCGATCAACGACGCGCGCCGTCAGCGCAACATCACCGTCGGCGACAAGCTGAACATCAACATCGTGGACATCCGCGGCGGCGCGGGCGCGTCGAGAGCGGACGTCAGCGAGGGCTCGAACGCCATCATGCAGTCCGTTCAGGCGGGCACCGCCGACTACGACCTCGCGACGGCGGGCGGCTACGCGACCTCCAGCCTTGCGCTCAAAGGCTATCTCTACGACATAAACACGGTTCCCTACATCGATCTTTCCGCGCCGTGGTGGGATCAGGTCGGCAACAAGGATCTGCAGATCCTCGGTCAGCTCTTCTATACGACGGGCGATATCTCCACCGCCGACAACGACGCGACCTACTGCATCATGTTCAACAAGCAGCTGGTGGAGGATTACCACCTGCAGAACCCCTACGAACTCGTTTACGCCGACAAGTGGACGATGGAGAACTTCATCGGCATGGCGACCTCGGTGTACGAGGATCTGAACGCGAACGGCGAATTCTGCACCGGCACGACCAATTTCGACATCGAAGACCGCTTCGGCGCGCTGATCTGGGACGACTCGATGATGGGCGTCGTTAACTGCACGGGCGAGAAGTGCTGCTCGGTCAACGACGAAGGTCTGCTCGAGTTCACCCTGAACACCGAAAAAACTGTCGACGCCGTGACGAGATTCCTCGATTTCGCGTCTCAGAAGCAGTACGCCTGCACCTATCAGCGCGTGATCTGGGAGGACACGGGGCTCATCACCATGTTCTCGAACAATCAGGGCCTGTTCCTGATGCAGCTCATCCAGATCGTTCCGAAGATGCGTGAAATGGACGCGAACTTCGGCATTCTGCCGTACTTCAAGTTTGACGAAAGTCAGCAGAATTACTACACCACCATCGGCTCGTGGCATTCCGTCTTCCTTTGCGTTCCGAACGGCGTGAAAGACATCGAGCGCACCGGCATCGTGACCGAGTGCCTCGCGAACGAAGGTTTTTACACCCTGACGCCCGCTTATTACGAAAAGACCCTCGTCGGCAAGTCCACGCGCGACCAGGAATCGAGCGGCATGCTCGACATCATCTTCGCAAACCGCGTTTTCGACATGGGCTGGTACTACGCGGTCGGCGGCTGGAACGAAGGCGTCATGAACCTGCTCCGCAACTACAACAACAATATGGCGTCCCAGCTGAAATCCACCGAGAAGGTGTGCAAGAAGACCATCGAAAAGACGAACGATTCCTTCCTCAAGGCGTACGAAGCGGCGCACGGCAACTGAGAATGACCCGCCTGCGCTGAGGAGCGCTTTGTGAAAAAGCATTTCCGGGGCTGCCGCGTATCTCCGAAAAACGGAGAGACGCGGCGGCCTTTTTGTGCGTCCGCTCGCGCGCATGAGGCCAAAAAAGGCTTGCGCCGGGCACAAATCCATGGTATAATAAAGCATCCAATCCAATCGGGAGGCACATTATGAAACTGAAATTCGCGGGCAAAAAGCGCGCTCAGCCCGATCCGTTCATTTTTGAGGACGGGGGGCGGTATTATCTCTATGTGACGGCGGGGAAGGGCGTGGAGGCGTACTCCGCGGACGATCCCTTCGGCGAATGGCAATTCGAGGGCGTCGTCGCGTCGATCCCGGGCTGTGTTGCCTATTGGGCGCCCTGCGCCATCCGCGTCGGAGAGCGCGTCTACCTCTATTTCTCGTGCAGCTCCGAAGGGACGGACGGTTACGGGGAGGGAATGTTCGAAAATCTCCACGTCATGAGCGCGAAAACGCCGCTCGGACCGTTTGAGAATCCGAAAAGACTGTTCGAGCGCTTCTCCATCGACGCCCACGTCGTAGAGACGAAGGCGGGGCTCTTCCTCTGGTACGCGGAGGACAATACCGATCCCGAAAACGGGCGCATCGGCACGCGGGTCTACGTGGACCGCCTGATCGATCCCGTGACCCCGGCGCATCAGCCGAAGGAAGCGGTCATCCCCACCTGCGACGAGGAGATCTTCATGCGCAACCGCTTCGGCGACGGGCGCGACTGGCACACCATCGAGGGCGCGTTCTGGTTCCGCGAGGGGGAATGGCAGTACGTCATGTATTCCGGCGCGTGCTACGAGAACGAGACCTACCATATCGGATACGCCGCGGCGAAATCGGACGAGGAGGATCTCACGAAGGTCGATTTCGTCAAGCACACGAAGGACGGCGCTTTTGATCCCGTGATGATCAAAAACGGCTTTGAGGAAGGTGTGGGACACCACAGCGTGCTGAAGCTCGGCGGGGAATACTACGCGGTCTATCACGGCCGCGATCTCTGCGCGCCGGGCGAGGACGGCCTGAAGGGCGACCGCAGGACCGCGCGGATCTGCCGCCTCTCTGTGAAGGACGGGGTGATCACGGCAGAGCGCTTTGAGGACAGAGTGTAACGGAGAAACACAAAAAAGGGCGTCGGCTCTCTTTGAGATGGACCGGCGTCCTTTTGTGCAAGGGGGGATATGCTCCGATTCAGCCCTTCCCGCGTTTTTTCGAGAGGAAGGAGAGCATGAGAGCGGCGGCGATCCACGCGATCCCGCCGCGGATCGTGACGATCCGGATGAACGTGCCCACGATCGAGGCGATTTCGATGCTTGTGATATTGGTATAGGTGTTCAAAAAGCGGATCAGGTAGATCAGCTCCTGCAAAAGGCTTGCCGCGAGGCAGATGACGACCGAGAGCGTCAGGGCCTTTTCCGGGCTGCTTTTCTTTTTCCCGCGCGATGACTCCGCGGCTGCGCGTCTGCGGGCGATGAGCCACGAGACGCAGAACGCGAGCCCGACGAGCACTGCTTCGAGGAGGAACTGCGAGCCGAGGCCGAGCACGGCGGAGAGCGGATCGACGGAGGTCAGCGTCCCGCCCTTGGTCAGATCGATGATCATCCGGAGCGCGTAATCCGTGAACGCGGCGAGGAGCGGCGCGACTGTCCCCCATACGACGCCGTATCCGGAGAAGACCGCGCGCACGACAAGCGCAAAGCCGGCGGCGACCCGCGCGGCAACGAGGGCGTCCGACAGATAGTCCGCGGCGGACACGACCCAATCGGGATAGGCGACGTCGGTGCTCACGGCGTTATAGAACATTTTCGCGGCGCGGGCGAGAAGGACGAGCAGCAACAGGATGCAGAAAGCGATCGTTCTTCTCTTTTTTTCATCCCGCAGGGCGGGCTTTCGGGTCTGCTCCGCGGGGGCGGTCTTTTTCGCGTCCTTTTGCCGCCGGTCGGCCGCGGACGCTTTCTTTTCGGGGTCTTGTTTCATCGGATGCACTCCGTCGTTTGATGTCTGCCCCATGTTAGCACGCCGCGCCATAGGATTTCCAGACGGATATTGTAAACTTTGCCGCGCCCGAGCAGTCGGGAAAGATCTCTGCCGCTCGCCATCGCGCGCCCGGCTCGGGAGGCTATTTGTGCTCCGCCAGCCAGATGCTTGCCCGCGACTGGATTTTTTTCGCGCAGTCCTCCGGCGTTCCGACGCCGCCCTCCAGAGCGGACAGCTCCTCCAGAACGATGACGTTGATCTCCGGGGAGACGAAATCGATCATCGGAAAGCCCGCTTCCCCGTCCAGGTAGTTTTTCAAGCGGTCGAGATCATTTTCCTCGAGCACGCTGATGTAGTGCGGCTGCTTCGGAGGCTTTAAGCGGGGGTCTGAGTCAGCCAAAGAACCCGCGCGCACGCCGCCGCTGAAATAATGGATTTCATAACGCTCGAGTTCGGCCTCCGATTCCTTGTCGAAACGCGGCTTCAGCGCGGGAATGCCGTACCGGTCCGATTTCAAAACGAGCGTCCGGATGACGTCCCACGCAAGGTCGGGCTTTGAGGAGGTTTTGAGCAGCATGTACGCCGCCTCGGTCTTAACGAACGAGGTGTTTCCTTTTTCAGAGGGAAATCCGACGATGACCCAGTCCTTCGTGCCGAACTGGGCTTCCATGCGATGAAGATCGGACGCGTCGTACAGCGAGATCACCTGCGCGGCGACTTGTCCGTTATAACACAGATCGTACCAGCCGGGAGAGGGGTCGTGGCATTTCGTGACGCCGAACCATGAGAGATAGTCCTTCGGAAGGGAAAGCCAGAAGCGCGCGAGCCGTCGGAAGACCGGGCTGTCAAACGAGCAAGTGCCCGCCTCCGCGTCGATGAAGGAGGCAAAGGCGTCGGGCCCGAACTTGTTCGGGAACGCGGTTTCGCGGCTGAAGCTCTGCATGAGGAAGGCGGGGTCCTGCCATGTGTCGGCGAAATCGAGAAATTCATCGAGCGTCCAGCCGTCCGCGTATGCCCCGACCGTGCTTCGCGGTCCGGAGACGGTCCGGACCGAGAATTCCGAGGCAATGCCCCACATGCCGCCCTCGCCGTCCGAGAAAAAGCGTTTCACCGCGCCGAAAAGATTTGAAGGGTTCAGCTCGGCGTCCGCTTCGAGATACGGCATGAGATCGGCGCAGAAGCCCTTTCTCACAAGCGTGTCGGCAACCTCGCCGCCGGTCAGGCGGATCGGATCGGGCGTGGAGCCGATCACGATGTCCGGACGGTAAACCCCCGTGACGACGTCCATGAGAAGCCGGTTTCTGCCGCCGCCCGGGTCTTCGTCGCTGCCGTAGACCGAATAGTCCCGCAGGATCACGCGGACGCCGGGGTGCTCCTTGTTGTAGGTGACGATCGTGCTCTTCAGGATGCTCGCGTCGACTTCGTCCTCGAGCGCGTGCGCGATCTCGACGGTGTCGACTGCGCTGAGATCGACGTCGTCCGAGCGGCGGTACAGCACGAGTCGCGCGTCCTCGTACCACCCTTCGATCAAGACGAACGCGTCGTCGCCGAACGCGCCGCAGAGGTTCGCGGAGGTCGTGCCGGAGTTGGTGAAATCCATGAGCAGCTCCGCTTTCGGCTCCTCTTCTTCAAATTCATACCGCCAGACGCCGGCCGAGGTGGAAAAATAGAGCGTGCCCCCCTCTGCTGCCGGAACGATCTTCTCCGGTTTGTCCGGCAAAACAAGGGTTCTGAGCGGCATTCGGGACGAGGGCGCGTAGAATGCCAACTCCTCCGATTTCGGGGAGACGCAGACGGCGTCGTCTCCTGCGGGAACAAGCCCCGCGTTGTACCGGAAATTCGGGAATACGGCGGCAAGCTCCTTGTTCGGCGTGAGCACGATGAGCTCGGTCATCGCGCTGATCCAGAGGCAGCCGTCCGGGGTCACGGTGAAGCCCCTCACGTAAAAATCGTCGGGGTTCGATTTCGACGTGACGAAATAGGGTGCGAGCTCAACCTCGTCCGTCATATGCCCGCTTTTCGTATCAAAGCGGCGCAGGCAGACCTCGGCGGAATGGGAGCCCACGGCAAACTCCCCGCCCTCGTTCACCTCGATCCGATGACTGAGGCTGTAATAATCCGTTCCCGAAAACGCTCCCGCGACGAAGTGGTGCCCGTCGGGGATCGGCACGGGCATCTCCTGTACGACGCCCGATTCGGGGCTGATCCATAAGAGAAGACCGTCGCCCTCCGCGTTTTCCACCCGAGCCGTGAAGACGCCGCTCTCCCGGTCGATCCGCATGTTCGCCCCTTCGCTCGGCACATAGCCGTCGGGGAGCTTGATTTCCTCCCCCGTGTAAACACCGGTCAGAACCGCAGTCCTCTGCGCCTCCGTCTCCACACTCCCCCCGCCGCCGCTTCCGGTTTCACCTTTTTTGCACCCGGAGGTCGGCAGCAGAAGAAAAAACGCCAAAACTGCACTCAAAAACCTTTTCATTTTGCCACTCTCCTTTTTTGAAAAAACGGCATTCGACCTCGCGAACGCAGGCAGTCGGCGGACAAACCGCCGCACGGCTTTTTCGCATACGTCCTTTATCCTTATAAGACGTAAAACGCGCCAAAAGGTTTCGCGCTCCCGAAAAAAACTTTCCGTCACACTTGCATCAATCGTTTGAAAGTTCTTTGCCCACGGTGCGAAGCATCGTCAGCTTTCATTACAGGAAAGCCGCGTTTCCCCTTACGCTTGAGATCAGTATCCGCTCCCGGAGCGGGGAAAAACGCTTGCTTTTTCCGCCCGGTTGGCGTATAATAAGAAAAAACCGCCGGGGGTCCTCCCGCGCGGAATACGGTTTTCGGGGGCAGCTATGTTCGATCTCATCCGTGAAATCTGGAAGAACCCCGGCGCGGCGTTCTCGCCCATGCCGTTCTGGTTCTGGAACGATACGCTCGACAAAGACGAGCTCATCCGTCAGCTGGACGATTTTCACAAGCACGGCGTGGACGGCGTCGTCATCCATCCCCGCCTCGGCATGGCAGGCGCGGAATATCTCTCGGAGGAATACTTCGCGCTCGTCGAAGCGGTCTGCGAGGCGGCGGCGAAGCGGTTCATGAATGTGATCCTCTACGACGAGGGCATGTATCCCTCCGGCAGCGCGCACGGCGGCGTGGTGAAGGAGGACGCGCGGCTCGCCTCGAGGAGGCTGTACGCGAGGCCCGCGGACGAGCCCGTCCCGGAGGACGAGGAAATCGAGTTCCGCCTCCGGATCGCATTTGACGAAAAGGGCCACGCCGCGGACGTGAGGCTCGATCAGCCGAAGAACCCGGAGAGGGAATACCGCGCGTACAACTTTATTCTCGGCTATACCGGCGGCACCATCCGGGGCCTTTCCGAGGACGAGGACGACGGACGGCCGAACGCCCCGCGCTCCGCCGATCTCTTTAATCCCGCGGCGACGGAGGTATTTCTGCGCCTCACGCACGAAAAGTATTATGAGCATTTGAAGGATTACTTCGGCAAGACCGTCATCGGCATCTTCACGGACGAGCCCGTCGTCGAAGGGCGGTGCGCGAAGCTCGGCGGCGGCATTCCGTGGAGCTGGGGCATGACCGAGGAATTCTTCGACGCGGGCGGGGACTTCACCCACCTTGCCGCGCTGCTCTTCGGCACGGGGGACAAAAAGCTCCTCGGCGACGCGAAAACCCTCTGCCGGACCGTCACGAAAAACAGGCTCGGCTCCGCGTTCTACGCGCCGATCTCCGCCTGGTGCCGCGAGCACGGCATCGCCCTCATGGGGCACCCGGCCGAGAGCGCGGACTGCGATATGCTCCGGTATTTCACCATTCCCGGACAGGACCTCGTCTGGCGCTCGGTCGAGCCGGGAACGGAGCTGACCTCCCCCGATTCGGTCCTCGCGAAATGCGCCGCGGACGCCGCCCGGCATCAGGGGCTGAGCCGCAATTCCTGTGAGGTCTTCGGCGTCTGCGGAGAAAAGGGCAATCCGTGGAATTTCCCGCCGGACGAGATGATGTGGTATCTCAATTTCCTCTTCGCCCGCGGCACGAATCTCATTATCCCCCACGCCTTCTACTATTCCCTCCGCTCGCCCCTGCAGTGGAACGAGCGCGCCCCCGACGTCGGACCCCACAGCGTGTGGTGGAGCGATTACAAAAAGATCGCCGGATATATAAAGCGTATGTCGTGGCTGAACGCGATGGGCACGAACAATCCCACGGCCGCCGTGCTCTGCGCGTCCGGGCATGTGCCGACCCGCCCCGTCGCGCCGCTCTATGAGGAAGGATATACCTTCAACTATCTCTCGATCGACGATTTCATGGACCGCGCCCACGTGCACGAGGGCATGATCGGGATCGACCGCTACCATTACGATATCCTGCTGGTCGACGGCACGCTGAGGCTCAACGCCGAGATCGTGAGAAAGCTCGGCGAATTCGAGGTGGAGGGCGGAAAGCTCTGCCGCGGATCGGATTTCATCGGGTATCTCAGAAAGCACGCGAAGAAAACCACGTTTTTCGAGGGGGAGAAGACCCGCTCCCTCCGCTTCACGCACATGACGAAGAGCGGGTGCGATTTCGTCATCCTCATCAACGAGGGAACGGAGGACATCGAGGGCAGGGTCGTGACCGATCTGAACTGCCGCGCCGAACGGTTCGATCCCTTCACCGGAAAGACGGAGCCGAAAAAGGCAAGTATTTGTGAGGGCGGGTTCGCGTATGAGGTCCGCGTCCCCGCTCACGCCTCGTACGTGCTCGGCTTTGATCCCGGCTCGCTCCCGGAGCTCGGGGAAGAGAAGAAGAGCCGCGTCGTCGAAATCACGGCGCTCGGCGGGGAAAGGATGCGCTTTGAAGCCCGCCGCGCACAGGGCAGACGGTACCTCCTGCGGTTTGAAGGGATGCGCGACGTCGGGGACGTGACGGTGAACGGAGAGAAAGCGGGACGCATTCTCTTCCGCCCGTACGAGCTCGACATCACGGACCTCGTGAAGGACGGGGAAAACGAGGTCGGGGTCACGGTCACGCCGAGCATGGCGAACACCTACGGCAAGCCCGTTCCCGTCGGATTTGAGGGGTGCACGGTGCGGGTCACGGAGGAAACTTGAATCCTCGAGCGTTCGCTGCCGTTCGGTATTCGAACCCTGACGGTGAATGCGCTTCGCGCATTCACCTTCTCGGAGTTCCCGGATGATGACAGTGTAAATTATTTATTGCAGCTCTCGTGATCCTCTTTGGTTTGAATCGGATGCGAACGTAGGGAACTCCACATGTGTCTCGTGCCCATCAGGTCCATAGAAAAAATGACCCTCAGAGAGGGTCATTTTTTCTATGGACCTGATGGGATTCGAACCCCGTCGGTGAACGCGCTTCGCGCATTCACCTTCTCGGAGTTCCCGGATACTGACAGTGTGAATCGTTTCTGCAGCGCCCGTGATTCTCTTCAGTTTAGATCGAAAGCGAACATAAGGAACTCCACGTGTGTTCTCTTACCTAATCAGATGCATAGAAAAAATGACCCTCAGAGAGGGTCATTTTTTCTATGGACCTGATGGGATTCGAACCCACGACCTCTGCGTTGCGAACGCAGCGCTCTCCCAACTGAGCTACAAGCCCGATTGCGAGAGCTATTATAACACAACCGCACGGCTTTGTCAACAGGGTTTCGGAAAAAAATTTTCACACCCGCGTTTTTCTCGTGTCGGCCGGCTCAGCTTTCTCTCTTTCGCCGCCCGGATCCGTCATATGCCGGACCCGGGCGGCTGTTCTGTCTGATTCTCTTTATTTTCCGTAAACTGCGAGGAAGCTGTGGATGTACTGCGCGATCTCGGCTCTTGTCGCCGGATCCTGCGGGCGGAGAGCGGTCTCCGTACCCGCGGCGTCATAGACGCCCGCGCCGCATGCCCACTGCATGGCGGGCATCGCCCAGTCCGCGACGTCGAACGCGTCGTCATAGCTCAGGATGTTCGTGTCCTCGCCGACGCTCACGTCATATCCCTTTGCTTTCGCGTACCGGTACAGGATCGCCGCGAGCTGTTCGCGCGTCACCGGGTCCTGTGGTCCGAAGCGTCCGTCGCCGTAACCGTTCACGATCCCGGACGCCGCCGCCCATTCGACCGCGTTCGAATACCATTCACCCTCGGGCACGTCCGTGAAGACCTTCGCTCCGAAGACGGAGGGGCTGTCCTCCATCCGGTAGAGCACCGTCACGATCATTCCGCGCTCGAGACTGCCCATGGGATCGAAGCGGTCGTCCGCGACGCCGTTCATGATCCCGTTCTCAAAGACGAATCTCACGTCTTCGAAGAACGGATCGTTACCGAACACATCGATGAACGGGTTTTGCCATTTGTCCTCCGGGGCGGGAGGAGCCTGAACCTGGGACTGCTGCTGCGCCGCCTTGCGCTGTTCTTCCCGCAGACGGAGCAGGGCAATGGCTCTCTGAAGCTCCATGAGACGCTCCCGTTCCAGAAGCGCCTTCAGGTTTTCCTGAAACTCCTTCATGACCGCGTCGACCGCGTCGATGTTCTCTTCGTAGGATTTCTCCGCGTCGTATTCCAGCGCGTCGAGCAGGCGCTTCGTTGTTTCTGCGAGCTGGCGGAGCGAAGACGACGCGGGAGTGCCCTCTCCGATCTCGTCCAGAGCCTGCCGCCCTTCCTCCTTGTAATCCTCAAACGCGTCCCTGTCGCCCGAGAGCTCCCGTGCCTGCGCGAGCGCCTCCCGGAGCGCGTCCTGTGCCGCCTTTACTTCCTCCGCCGTGACGTTCGGATCCTCCGCGGCCTTTTTCGCTTCCCGGACGGCTTGCTCGAGATTGTCGGCGACCTCCGGGTATTTCTCCCGGATCCTGTCGGCGAAATCTTCAACGTCGTCGATGGTTCCGTTCAGAGCGGTCTTGTCCGGCTCGGCGACCGTGAACGTGCCGCCGGTGACGTCTACGTCGTAGTTCGGGTTGTCGCCGAGGGTGACGGTGATCGCGTATTCGCCGACCGTCTCTCCCTCCTCGCGGTTCAGCGTGAAACTGAGCGTATCGTTGCCGACCGTGCCCTCGACCGCCGCGGTGAGCTCGGGATCGTCCTCGCCGCAGACCTTGGACTTGTCGTCCGCCGTGACCGCCGCGGCCTTCCGGTTGATCGTCAGACTCCCGTCCGTGACCTCGAAAGTGACATTCGTAAAGTTTTTGCTTGCATTCGAGAACTGTTCCTCGGTCAGCCCCATGGCCTCCGTTCCGGCGTTCTTGCCGGTGATCTGCGCCGTGCCGGTGAAAGCAAAGTCGTTCTTCGTGTAAAGCCCGCTGCTGAATTCCGTGTCAAAACCGGAGACCGTGTGCGCTGCGCCGTCGTAGGTCACCGCGGCTGTGTGCCCTGTGACCGTTACAGTCACGCCGTCCGCGGGTCGGATCGTGAACGTGCCGTCGGTGACGGCCACGTCGTAGTTCGGGTTATCGCCGAGCGTGACGGTGATCGGGTAATTCCCGGCATCCTGCCCCGCCGCGCGGCTCAGAGTATAGTTCAGCTTTTCGCTGCCGACCGTGCCCTCGATGTCCGCTTCCAGCGTCGGGTCGGTTTGGCCGTAGGTCTTGCCGCTGGCCTTTGCCGTGACGGACGCCTGCGCTCTTTTGATCGTCCGCGCCGCTGTGCCGGAGGCGGCGAGATGCGTGTCGTCCGGCTCGATCGTATAATAGATCGTATAGGTATCCGCGTTCGTTCCGGTCGGAATGTCTGCCGCAAAGGGGCCTGCCTCGTTCAGACTGTAGGAGATCGTGCCGCCGGTGACCGCGGCCGTGCCGATCAGATTCTGCGCCTGTCCTCTGTAGGTCAGGTCTTCCATGCCGTCAAATACGACGGAGGCGGCTTCTTTCTTCACGAAGTTCGCGGCATACTCGCCCGCCGCTTCGACGGTGAAGCTGTATTCCCTGTCCGTGCCGACCGCGCTGCCGTCCTTCGTCCAGTTCACGAAAAGATATTTCTCGTTCGGCGCAGCGGTCAGCGTGAGTTCGGTCCCGTGTTCATAGCTTCCCGCGCCGCTGACCGTGCCGCCGTCCGTCGGGTTCGCCGTCGCCGTGATGACGTAGCTCGGAATTACGAGAGGATCCTCTGTTGTGCAGGACTCGACCAGAACCTCCGGTTGATTCGGATCGGGGCTTGTACCCTGAACAGCTATAGAACACTTCAACGAACCTGTCTGCGCTTCCTGCTCCGTGACGGTATGGGAGAACTTGATCGGTTCGCTGCTTTTTCCGGGCGCAAGACTTCCGATGTTATAGGCGGTGTCCGTCAGCGTCGACGACGCGGTGATATTCGTGATCGTCACGTTGCCGTCGTTCGTCACGGTGAACTCGTAGTTGATCGTTTCACCCGCGGCGTACGCGGCGCCGTTTGCCGGCGTCGAGACCGTCCTCAGACGAGCGGTCAGATGACCGTTCATCTCCTCGAAATTCGCGGTATACTCACCCGCCGCTTCGGCGGAGAAGCTGTATTCCTTGTCCGTGCTTACTTCGACGCCGTTCTTCGTCCAGTTGACAAAGATCCAGCCGCTGCCCGGAGATGCGGTCAGGGCGGCGGACTCGCCGTGCGCATAGGTTCCGCCGCCGGAGACCGTGCCGCCGTTCGTCGGATTCGCGGTCACGGTGATTTCATAGGTCTTTTTCGTGTTGGTGAACACCGCTTTCGCCGTTGTATTTCCCTGGATCGTTCCGGTTTCACCGGTTTTTGTCACGGTATATCCCGTGTTTTCGTCCTCGGTCACGGTATAGGCGATCCCAGCGGGCAGACCGCTTGCAGTTGCGCTTTGACCGTGCTGCAGGTAGAATTCCGCTTTGCCGTTCTCAAATTCCATGTCCCCGAAAGTGCCGCTGACGTTCGTATCGGAGAGCGTGACCTTAAAGGAGAATGACGTTAGCGAATCCTCGGGGACGGTGCCGATTACGTTATTGCCGACCTCCAGATCGCCGGTCCGGATGTACGTATCGATCAGCTCCGTTTCGGCGATCCGACCCGTGCTGACGGTCACGGGATCCGATTCGGTAACGGACCGGTCCGATGCGAATACTAAGCCCTCGATGGACGTATTGGTTTCGATGACTTGGTAGAAGCCGGCCGGAATGTCGTCAAAAGCCTTGACGGCAAGGTTCAGATTGCCGCTTTCATCGAGCTCGAATGCATCGAAGTCCGCGAGGGTGAGCGATACCTCTCCGTCCGTGAGGATCCCATCCGCGTCCAGATACGCGAGGGTATTCCCGTCCCCATCCAGCTTCTTGATCACAAAGGTCAGCGCGCCCTCCGCGTCCTCCTTCGTCACTTCGCCGGAGACGGTCTTCTTGATCCGCAGACCGCCCGCGGGGACTTCGATCCGTACGTACGCGCCCTTGCGGACCGTTTCGATCCGATCCGCGGCGACCGGTTCCGCGGCGTCCGCGGCGTCGTACACCAGAGAGCCGTCCGCTGCTGTCAGGGTTCCGGATGAGTTTCCGTCTCCGCCCTTGCCGACGGCCTCGGCGCCCGATCCCGCGACGGCGACGAGGGTGCCTCCGGTGACCGTGACCGTGCCGCCGGTGCCGCCCGAGAAACCATGAGTAAACTCCGCCAGTCCGCCGCCGATGCCCGCTCCGCTCACTCCGCCCGTTGCCGTGACATAGCCGCCGTTGACGTTGACGACGCCGCAGGAGCCACCTTCCCTACCTCCGATGCCGGCGCAGTTTGTGCCGCCCGTCGCTTCCACCGCGCCGCCGTTGACGGTCAGGGTGCTGTTGTCGCAGCGAATGCCCGTAAATCCGCTGCCGGTGCCCGTCGCGATCAGCCGGCCCGTCTTGCTCGCATCCGTGCTCTGCGCCCAGATCGTCAGGCTGTTCTCCGACGGGTCGCCCACATTCTCGATGTCAATGCCGCTCTGCGCGGTCAGGGTACAGCCGTCGCAGAGGATGAGGTTCACGTTCCCGGAGACGGTGATGCGGTTCGAGACGGCCGCGTTCCGGGAAAGGACGTACCAGCCCCCCGTCAGGGCGGTCGTGTTCGGCGTGACGGGCTCGTACGGACTGCATTCCTTCGTCTGCCCGGTCAGGGGATCGTAATAGGAGACGGAGTCGAGGCCTTCGATTTCCTCGATCAAATTGCCGTTCGCGTCGGCATAGATTAAGTGCCGATGGTATACGCCGTACGCCGGGCATTTGGCTCCGTACGTGCAAGTCTCTTCAGGCAGAAAGTAGTGTATGTGCTTTTCGCCTGACGGGTTCTCATCCGAGGGAATGGCAATAGGACCGCCGCACTGCGGGCAATCGATGTACTGCGTCTCGGATGCCGCGGAAGGGATGACTGCCGAGGCGCACAGCGCTGTCAGACAGAGGATCGCGGCGAGAAGCTTTGCGGGAAAACAACGTTTTTTCATGTTTGTCTCCTGTTCTCCGGCCGTACCGGGACGGAAGTGCGGATGTTCAATCATATTATTCCAAGGTAAAATTATACAGTATTCTTTGCGAAAACGCAAGTGTTTTCCGGAAAGCCGCGTCATAATCGTTCCGAATCTTTCGCGGGATCCGCCCGGGAAGCGTCTTCGGCGCAACCGAACGTAACAAAAAAAATAGAAAACTGTAATCTTCGGTTGGTTGAAAAGCACGCAACCGGATGTTACAATAATCACACAAATCATACAAAAAGGGGGGGGATCGCCATGAACATCGTGGAGATCAAAGACCTTTGCAAGATCTACCCCGCGTTCCGCCTGAAGAACGTTTCCTTCCCGCTCGAGGAAGGGAAGATCACCGGCTTCATCGGGCGCAACGGCGCGGGGAAGACCACCACCATCAAATCCATGCTGAACCTGATCCATACGGACGGCGGGGAAATTACGTATTTCGGAATACCGCTCAAAGGGCACGAAAAGGAGATCAAGCAGAGGATCGGCTACTCGACCGGCACGGTCAGCTGGTACCCGAGAAAGACCATCCGCGAGATCATCGCCGTCACGAAGACCTTCTATCCGAGCTGGGACGAGGAAGCCTGTAAAAAGTACATGACCCTCTTCAAGCTCGAGGACGGCAAAAAGCCCATCGAGCTTTCGGAAGGAATGAAGGTGAAATTCAATCTCATGCTCGCGCTGTCCCACCGCGCCGAGGTGCTGATCCTCGACGAGCCGACGAGCGGGCTGGACCCGTTCTCGCGGGACGAGCTGCTCGACGTCTTTTTGACCCTGAAGGAGCACGGCGTGACGATCCTCTTTTCGACGCACATCACCTCGGACCTCGAAAAGTGCGCGGACAACATCGTCTACATCAGCGGAGGCGAAATCAGGGCGTCTTCGCCGAAGGACGCTTTCATGCGGGACTTCGGCAAGCCGGACGAGACGCTCGAGGAGGTCTTTTTGAGACTTGAAAAGGAGGCGAGGGTATGAACGCGATGCTGAAAAAAGAAATCCGCCTGAGTTCCCTCTTGCTCACGTATCTGTTCATCGGCTTCGGCGCGATGACGCTGGTCCCGGGCTATCCCATCCTGTGCGGGACGTTCTTCATCACGCTCGGCATTTTCCAGAGCTTCCAGAGCGCCCGGGAGGCGAACGACCTCGTGTATTCCGCCCTCCTTCCGGTCGCCAAACGCGACGTGGTGAAGGGGAAGTTTCAGTTTGCCATGCTCATCGAACTGTTGAGCATCGCTCTCATGCTCCTCTGCACGCTTCTGCGCATGACGGTGCTGAAGGACGCCGTGCCGTACACGCAGAACGCGCTGATGAACGCCAATCCCTTCTATCTTGCCTGCGCGCTCCTCATCTTCGGGCTGTTCAACGCGATCTTCGTCGGCGGGTATTTCAAGACCGGCTACAAGCTCGGCAAGCCCTTCGTCATCCACTGCGTCGTCACGTTCGTCGTGATCGGCGCGGCGGAAGCGCTGCACCATTTCCCGGGGCTGGGCGCGCTCAACGCCTTCGGCTTCGAGCACATCGGGCTGCAGCTGGCGCTTTTCGCCTGCGGCGTCCTGCTCTATGCCGCGCTGACCTTCGTCTCCTATAAAAAGGCCTGCGCCGATTTCGAAAAGATCGATCTGTGAGGACGGACGTATGTTAAAAGAAAATCTCGTTATGCTGCGAAAGCTGAACGGCTACTCCCAGGAGCAGATCGCCGAGAAGATCGACATCTCCCGTCAGGCGTACGCGAAGTGGGAGAGCGGCGCGACGGTCCCGGATATCGAAAAGGCGGCGCGTCTCGCGGAGGTGTACGGCGTCACCGTCGACGGTCTTCTGAAGACGGAGACCGCGGAGGGCATCGGCACGATCCCGCCCGCTCCGCGCGGAAAGAACATCTGGGGCTCGGTCATGCTGGGCGACCGCGGACAGATCATCATACCCAAAACCGCGCGGGACCATCTCGGTCTGAAGGGCGGCGAGCGGCTGATCGTCGCGACAGACGAGCACGGCGTCGCCCTGATCTTCGCCGATTATTTCGAGGGAAAGATGCGGGAGCTGATGGAGAAGATATCGGAATAAGCAAAAAAACGCGCCCCGGGATTCACACTGATATAATCCCCTTAGAGTAGACACACGAAAAAACAAAAACGTGTCTACACTAAGGGGGTTATTCATGTCAAGGAGGAAGAACAAAAGGTACAGCATGGAACTAAAGGTGACAGCGGTCGAAGCGTACCTGAAGGGAGA
>JAFYBN010000043.1 GCA_017540175.1 Clostridia bacterium
GGCGTAGTCCATTCCGAGCAGTTCGCTCGCGAAATTCAATGTGATGAAATTGCGCAGGCAGGTCTTGTCCGACCAGGTCGTGATGAGCACCCATTTGCGCCCCGCGGTCATGCCGAGCAGGGGCTCCGCCGTGCCGAGCTTGAGATTGTAGGTCTTCTGATCGAAGGACCAGGAGTAGTTGCCGCGCCCGGCGATATCAAGCGGCTGTTCCACGATGCCCCTGCCGTCGGAGACGATGGTGTAACTCGCCGGGGAGAAGACGCCGTGCTTGATGTTGCTTTTGCTTTTTCCCCCGTCAAGCTGGATGTAGAGCGTGGGGAGATTCGTCGCCTGCGGGTATTTCTGCATTTCCTCATCCGTCAGCGCGTGCTCCGCCGTGTTTCCGCGGACCAGGATCCGGTCCCCGTATGCAGTCGGTTCGCGCGGGGTCTCCGGAACCGGATCGGTTTCGGTTTCCGTCTCCGGCGCTTGGGCCGGCTCCTCGTTTGCGGGAGCGGCGCAGCCGGAGAGCAGGAGGAACAAGAGAGCAAGCAAAAGGGCGGGGAAGCGCTTCAAAAGGATTTGTTTTTTCATGTGAACTCCGGATATCGCACGACTCCGCGGTCTTACAGGCCGATCCCCGCGAGCGCCGCGCCGATGACGGTTCCGAACGCGGAGTTTTCGGGAATCGAGAAATTCATGTCGAACATGCGGTTGAGCGTCGCGAAGACGCTTTCCGCCTGCGGGACGCGGGACAGATTTCCCGTGAGCACCACGTCGCGGATGCCGTAGTTGCGGGCGGCGAAGATCGAGATCATGCCGATGGTCTCGAAGACCATGTTGATGATGCCGCACGCGATGTCCTCCCGCGTGGCGAGGTCGCTGACCTGCCCGAAATTCGACGCCGTCATGATGTCGGAGAAGCCCGGCACGATGTCGGTCTTCGTGATGTCCTTGATTTTGAGATCGACCCGGTCGAGCGAACCGCCCTTCGCGAGGTCCGAGATGTGGTCGACATTGTCCATGCCGAGCATCTTCTTGGACAGACCCACGAGGGTGCCGCCGCCCACGCCCGTGCCGCCGAGATAGAGCGGGTCCTTGCCGTCCTCTGCGTACACCAGCGCCGTGCCCGTGCCGCAGGAGGCGATGATCGCGCGGTCCAGCCCGGACAGATAGAGCCCGCCCAGCCCGATGGATTTGAATTCCGCGATGGGCTCCGAGGGAAGACCGTAGATCGGACGGGACAGATAGGACGAGCCCGCGCCCGTCACCATGACCTTTTCGATGTCGTCGAGGGTGAGGTCGTTTTCGTCCAAAAACTTGCCGAACGCGCCGTAGATCGAGGTGATCGGATCCGCCGCCCGTACAAAGAGGGGCTGGATCAGACGGGTGAAGGGAACGGAGGTGTCGAAGCCGACGATTTTCGTCGTGCTTCCGCCGATATCGATCCCGATAATGATATGTGCCGCCATAATCGCTCCGTGTCGGTTTTTGTGTGGATTTGAGATAGTTTTCATTATATTATAACATGCCGTGCCGTGAAAATCAATGCGTGCGGAAAAAGTTCACATCCTGCCGGACAATTCTTTTCGCCTCCGGCGGTTTGCTCCGCTCCGCACGCGTGTCGAACTCATAAGGGGGATAGAATGAAACAACTCAGTTATGAAGAGATCAAAGCGCTGATCGTCGGCGCGTCGGAAATCGTTCCCGTGGAGGACGGGCTCGCTCCGGCGAAATGCTCGTCCCGCCAGCTCGAGGCGTTTCGGGCCGCCGCACCGTGGATCGTCGACAACGTAAAAGCGACGACGGGCGTGCGCCTCGATTTTGTGACCGACTCCCCGACCCTCGCGTTCGGGACCGCCGCCGGAGACAAATTCGAGCTCCTCGTCGACGGTGTGCTCGCAAAGCAGTTTCTCGGAGCCGACGCGCGCTCCTTCGAGATTAAGGGGCTCGAGGGCGAGCACCGGATCACGCTCGCCTTTCCGTCACACATGACCCCCGGCGTGCTCTCCTCCGTTTCGGTTGAGGACGGCGCGCGCGTCAGCCGCCCGCGCTATGAGAAAAAGCTGCTCTTTCTCGGAGACTCCATCACGCAGGGCTGGAACGCCCGGTACGACAGCCAGTCCTTCGCGTACATAGTCAGCCGTCATTTGGGCGCCGAAAGCCTCATTCAGGGCGTGGGCGGCGCGTGCTTCTGGCCCGATACCGTCCCCTTTCGGGAGGAGGTCGGCTTCGATCCGGACGCCGTGGTCGTCGCCTACGGCACAAACGACTGGAGCCTCATCCCCTCCTTCGAAACGTTCACAGAAAACCTCGCGGGGGTGCTTCTGAACGTAAAGACCCGCTTCCCGGCGTCGAAGCTCTTCGTCGTCACCCCCATCTGGCGCGGGGACGAGGACGGCAGCCGCCCGATGGGACCGTGGGACCGGTGCCGCGGGGCGGTGCTTGACGCGGCGAAGTCCATGTTCTTGTGCGTCGTAGACGGGTACTCCCTCGTGCCGCACGACATGTTCTTCATGGCGGACGCCCTGCATCCGAACGACCTCGGCTTCGCGCACTACGCGCTCGGACTCATAAAGGAGATGGAAAAATGATGCTCACCGAAAAGAACAAAGCCGAGGCAGGCGCGCTGCTGTGCTCGAAAAAGCTCTTTATCTTCGACATGGACGGCACGATCTATCTCGGCGGCAAGCCCTTTGATTTTGCCGTGCGCTATATCAACCGGCTGAGAGAAAGCGGGCGGCGCGTGCTCTTCTTCACGAACAACGCCTCCCACGATCCGGTGTTCTACCTCGAAAAGCTGAGCCGCCTCGGCTTCTCGCCGACGCCGGAGGAGATCTGCACCTCGGGCAATGTGACGGCAGCGTTCCTCACGCGGAAAAGAGCGGGGAAGCGCGTCTACCTCGTCGGCACGCGGGAGCTGTACCGGCAGTTTGCCGCGGCGGGCGTGGATATGGTGAACGACGAGGACGGGCATCCCGACGGCAGGGAAGCGGACATCGTCGTGACGAGCTTCGACACCTCGCTGACCTACGAAAAGCTCCGCGTCGGATGCGATTTCATCCGGCACGGCGCAGAATACCTCTCCACCCACCCGGATTTCAACTGCCCCACCGAGGACGGCTTCATCCCGGACAGCGGGGCGATCGCTGCGCTCGTCACGGCGTCCACGGGGAAGGTCCCGACCTATTTCGGCAAGCCCTATCCCGAAACGGTCGAAATGATCGCCGAGATCACCGGCGAGACGAAGGAAAACATGCTGATCTTCGGCGACCGGCTCTATACCGATATTGCCACGGGCAAGCGCCACGGGATCACCGCCGCTCTCGTGCTCACGGGGGAGACGCTTCTGTCCGACGTCGAAGCGGCGTCCGACGCCGAAAAGCCGGACATCCTGCTCCCCTCCCTCGCCGAGGCAGAGACGCTCATGTTCGGATGAGCTGCCCGCGTTCTGTATGAAAAACTTAAAAAAGCTCCCGGCTCGCCGCGCTTTCGGCGGGGTCGGGAGCTTTTGCGGTACGTTTGTTTTTCAGGGACACATATGGGGAAGATCGGCTGCGGCCGATTTGAGAAACGGCAGTCTCTGAACGCGTCGGGGGCGGACTCTGTGCTTTCCGGGGGCGTCGAGCTGCTTTGAAACCGAAGCATCCCGCTGACTGCCGGAGCGCGGGAGGTCTCATTCCCCTTTGATTTCTTGGACGAGCGCCTCCGCGAGCAGCTCCGCGCTCAGAGACGCTTCTTCGATTGTATTTGCCGCCGCGCCGATCTCGATGAGCAGCGCGCCTGGGGCGTATTGCTCGTTGAACGACGCCGAGCGGAGGTTGATGTCCCGCGTCAGCCCCGGGCTCTCCGCTTCGAGGCTCCGCGCGAGCCGGAGGGCGAGCGCGAGGTTGTCCTCCCATCCCGGGTGGTCCGCTCCCGCCTCGTCCGTCCCGACGACGAACATGAGCCGCGCCGCGCGGCCCCCGCCGTCCAGCGCGCAGACCGGCGCGAAAGCCGACCCGTCCGGCAGGATGCAGGAGTCCCGGTGCAGATCGAATATGTAGCGTACGGTCGGGTATTCCGCGAGCGTTTCGCGGATCGCGCGTGCCGCTCTGTAATACGCGGTATTAAAATCCTCCGCGTCGAATGCCTCGGTCAGGTGGACCGTGCCGATCCCCGCGTCCCGCAGCCGCCGGGCAAGCAGGGAACCGATCCCCACCACGCTTTCCGCCTCATCGTTCGTGCGCCAGCCGTTCTGCTCCGTGTCCGCGTAGCCCTCCGTGCCGTGCGTGTGCAGGATCAGCACGACGGGCTCCTCCGACGCATCCGCATCGCCGGATGCGTCTGGGCCGGGGAGCGCGAGGGGCGGGATGACCCTTTCCCGCGCGGCGAGCGCCGCGAGATCGAGCTCGTAGGCGGTCTCGTTCGAAAGACCGACCGGCGGAGAGAGGGAGAGGGAGTCCTCCGCCCGCTCCGCCCGCTGCGCCTGCTCCGTCAGCGTCTCCCGTTCCTCCCCCTGTTCTCCGTCCGTCTGCGTCCGCCCGGATGATTCGGACGGCTCTCCGGATCCCGTACCGTCCGCCGTTCCGACGGATTCCGCGGACTCTGCCGCCCCAGGGAGAGAGTCCGTCCCGGCATCGGGCTCCACGGAAGGCGTTTCGCCATGCCCCGCCTCCGGTTTTTCCGCCGCGTCAGCGCCGATCCGCTCCGCCGGGATCTCTCCCGCGAGTGGAGAGGATGGGCCCCAAAACCCGAGCGGGAGGGAAGGAGCGGCGGGGAGTCCGCCGGTCCGCGGCAGGATCGGTTTCAGAACGGCGACGTTCTCATACCCGCCCGCGCATTCCCCGACGAGAGCGCGGATGAGGTCCTCCCCGCCGAACTCCAGCCGCAGGAGAGCGTTCGCCGCGTAACACGAGAAGACAAAGGCGGTGAATCCCGAAAGAAACCACGCGGCGGCGCGCCGAAGCCGGGATAAGCGGTTTGTCCGCCTCCCGATCACGGACGCCGCACGGGCCCCCTTATCGGACGTCTCGCCGTCCCCCGCTCCCGACGGCTCCCCGGGCAGTTCCCCGAGCTCTCCGCTGTTCGATTCGCCGTTCGATCCGCCGTTCGATCCGCCGGGCAATCTGCCAGGCGCTCCGCCGGGCGATTCGCCGTCCGGTCCGCCGTTCGGCGGGGATTCGCCCGCTTTCCCCGCGTCGGAGCCTCTCGGGGACGGCGCGAGCCGGATGAGTGCGTCCGCTGCCTGTCCGGGCGCGGACGGGACGCCCGGCTCAGCCTCCGAAAACCCGCACCATACCGTCCCGTCCCGCGGCAAACCGACCGGGACCGGCTCTGCCGCCGTGCCGGGCAAGGCCGCGTTCCCGTTTCCTTCCGTCCGAACCGCCCCCGTTCCTTTCGTTTTTTCCGACCGACGCGGCCGGATCACCCGTCAAGCCTATGCTCCGCACGCCCCGGGCGTGCCTCAGTCCGCGCTATTTCCCGTGAATGCCTCGTTGAGCGCCGCGGCGATGACGTTCGCGTAGCACGTCACCATCGCGTCGGTATCCGCGCGGGTGACGAACATCGGCTTGTCCGTCTCCTCCCCGGTCAGAACGTCCGAGCGGATCACGGTCGGGACCCCGAGAGAGAGCACGGGGCAGGGCATGGTCCGGCGGCTGATCTCCCCCGCCGCGTGCCCGAGCGCCGAGCCGGGGGTGATGCCGCAGTCCGTGATCTGCACGACCGTGCCGAGCCTCTCCCCCGAGCGCGCCGTCAAAGAGTCCACCGTGACGATGAGCCCGGAGCCGGTTTCGTCCGCGAGCGCGCGGATGTGCCGGTGCGTCCCGATGCCGGTTTCCCCGGGAATGCCCGTGCGGACGGCGTAAACCGGGGGCAGCCCCGCCGCGCGAAGATCCTCCGGGGTCGCGAGCACACGCGCCGCCGTGCGGGGACCGAGCGAATCCGCGCTCGCCGCCTCGTTCCCGATCCCCGCGACGAGCACCGCGCTCTCGGGCGGCACACCCATTTTTCGCCGGTATCCCGAGATGAGGGAGCGGATGGCGCGGCTCAGCCTCCGGCTCTCGTCGGGCGGCGCGCGCCAGATCTCGCCGCAGAACACGCTGTGGTATCCGCCCGCCTCTCCTTGTGCGAAGCTCGCGTCGAAGCCTTCGATCCATGTCTTCTTCGGCGAGGGGAAGCGAAGAGAGGCGCTTTCTTCCTCTTCTCCGCGCTCGATGAAGAGATCGCTTTTGCGTGTCATGGGCATTTTCTCCTTGCACAACGCCGCCTGAGGGCTTTTGTTTTCTATTTTACCCCCAAGTTCGTCTCCTTATGCCGGGGGAGCCGCTTTGAATGTGTGAAAATTGCACAAAATTTCCGTTTCGGATTGTGCATGTGGATGAATCTTGACCTGATGCTGAAAGATTGTGTTGATTCTCGGGAAAAAAAGTGTTATAATATGGTGAGTATAAATAACCCGCATATCTCACGACCACAAGCCAAGCACGAGGAGGATTTACGAAACCATGAAAAAGGCATTGTCCCTGATTCTTGCCGCGCTGATGCTCGCGTCCGCCCTGACGGGATGCACAACGCTCCATAAGCTCGAAACGGGCGAGTATGACAAAGGCGCGATTATCGACATGTATCTCACGACGGAGTGCTACAATTTCGACCCGCAGCAGAGCATGATCGACGACTCCATGCTGAAGATCATGAGCCTGATTTTCGAGGGCCTCACGACCATCGACGAAAACGGCAAATGGAAAAAGTCCGGCATGAAGAACTACAAGGTCGACAAGGATACGGACGAAGAATTCTCCATCCTCGTCAACCTGAACTCCACAAAATGGAGCGACGGTCGTACCGTTCAGGCGGCGGACTACGTCTATGCGTGGAAGCGTATCCTCGAGCCCGACAACGCATGCGAGGCAGCCGCGCTTCTCTTTGACATCAAGAACGCGCGCAAGATCAAGATGGGCGACGCTACGGTCGACGACCTCGGCGTGGCGGCGGTCGATATCTATACCCTTGAGATCCAGTTCGAAGAGAAGATCAACCTCGATCTCTTCTTTGAAAACTGCTCCTCCATCGCCCTCGTGCCTCTCCGTGAGGACGTCATCACCCGCTACGGCAAGAACGACTGGTCGAAGAAATCCACGAGCATCGTGACGAACGGCCCCTTCACGCCGAAGGAACTGGTTTACGGCGATACCCTTCGTCTCGAGCGTTCCTCCTACTACTATCTGGACTCCGACAAGGAAGAGCCGCTTGACACCTACGTCATCCCCTACCGTCTTCTGACGAAGTACAAGAACGGCGACGCTTCCGCGCAGTTCGACGCGCTCAACGCCGGTGCGATCTTCTACGACGGCGAGCTCCCGCTTGACAAGCGCGCCGAGTACGCGTCCAGCGCGGTCGTGACCGACATGCTCGTCACCCATACCTATGTTTTCAACGTCACGAATCCTCTCTTCGCGAAGCCGGAAGTGCGCCGCGCCCTTTCCATGGCGATCGACCGCAACCAGATCGTGAACATCGTGACCTTCGCCAAGCCCGCGACCGGTTACCTCCCGACGAAGACCTTTGACGCGGCGAAGGGTACCTCCTTCCGCGAAGCCGGCGGCGATCTGATCTCCGCCTCCGCAGACGTGGCAGGCGCGAAGAGCCTGCTCCAGAGCGCGGGCGTGACGAGCGGCGCGTTCAACCTCACGGTCCGCAACAACGCGGTCGACATCGCGATCGCCGAATACGTCAAGGACGTGTGGAACGGTCTCGGCTTCAACGTCACGATCAAGACCGTGAAGCCCACCCTCATCCCGAACCCGGAAGGCACGGGCGCTGTGACCTATGCCGATACCTTCGCCGAGCAGTATGACGCGGGTGACTTCGACGTCATCGCCATCGACGCGACGATGCTCTCCACCGACGCCTTCCAGCCCCTCGCACAGTTCGCCGTCTCCTACTCCGGCAACGGCGTCGATATGGATTCCGAAACCTATGATCTCTACGGACATGTCAGCGGCTACGCGAGCGAAGACTACAACGCCCTGATCGAAACCGCCTACGCCGAAAAGGACAGAAGCGCCCGTTCCGCCATCCTGCATCAGGCGGAAGAGATGCTGATGAAGGATATGCCCGTGATCCCGCTGATCTTCCTCCAGGACGCCTACCTCAGCTCCGACGTGCTCTCCGGCATCAAGACCAATTACTACGGCACGAGAGAGTTCAAGAAGACCAAACTGAAGGATTACTGGGACTACAAGCAGGCGACCGCTTCCGAAGAACAGGCTGCGGTCGAAGCGGCGGTCGAAAACGTCGGCTAATACGATACCTGAACAGACACCTGACTGAAAAACGGGGAGCCTCGGACTTCCCGTTTTTCTTCTCTATCGCATGCCGAGGACGCGCGTGCTGCCGCTTCCACAAATTCACCACAATCGGAGCGTATCATGTCGGAAACATTTCATTCCCCGGAACAGGTCAAAGTCTTTATTCTGTACCTGCTCGAGAAGGTGGGCTATCCCCTCGAATACAACGACCTCGCGACCATTGTGATCCGCGACGGTTTTGTCGATTATTTTGATTTCGTCACATGCTTCCACGAACTGATCGACGCCGGTCATATCGTAAAAACCGAGAGCGACGGGGAAATGCCGCCGCAGATCCCGGACTGGCGCGGCGTCTCTCCGTCGACCGAACCGGAACCGGACGAGGGATACGACGGGCATATTCCGGAGGATGAGGACGAGCCCGAGGACGCCGGGGAACCGGATGAGAAGGAAAACACGTCCGGCCGGTCGGATGAAGACGGCGGTGAACCGGAGGAGGCGGACGGGCAGCCGGCCGCGCCCGCCGAGGACGCCCCGGCCGAGGAGACGAAGAAGCCCGCGCCGAAGAAGCCCGTCTCCCGCAAGGAATGCTATGTCGTGTCCGACACGGGGCGCATGATCGCGCGGGGACTCTCGGACGATCTTCTGCTTTCCGCGGTGCGCGAAAAAAGCTATATCAGCGCGATGCGCCATCTTTCGCTGGAAAAGCGCGGCGCGGTGTGCGATCATTCCATCGAGCGGGAAGGGGACGGCTACGTGTTCCACTGCTCGATCAAGGACCGGGACGGGATGGCGTTTCGCCTCGATCTCCGCGCGGATTCCTACATGCAGGTCCAGCGGATGCGCATGAATTTCGAGGACAAGCCGGACGTCGTCTACCGCGGCATCGTCGCGCTCGTCACGGGCAACGTCAATTATCTTTTTGAGAAATAAACCGCAAAAACAATCAAAACGCGCGCCGTATGACAGCAAACCCGAAACAGAAGCCGGATCCAGCCCTCCGACGCGCGTTGTTTATGTGGAGAAACATAAAAAAATACAAAATTATTTCAAAAAGTTTTCAAAAGCTCTTGACAAAATCCATCTTTATGGTATAATTTATACATAATAATCTGAACTTGTTTTTTCGGAGACGCGCTTGAAAGAAGAAACGCTTCCGGGCGTCGATCGTCCCGCCGATCTTCGGGAAGAAGATCCCGAGGTTTTGGCAGCGCTGGAGGCTGTCCGGCGCGGCGATGAGCAGGCTTTCGCGGCTCTCGCGGGAAAATACGGCGCGATGACGGAGACGGCGGTCCGCCGGTTCGGAGAATCCTTTTCGGCACTCGGACGCAGCGGCGCTTCGGTGTATGAAGCGGATGATCTTCGTCAGCACGCCGCGCTTGCTCTCTACCGGGCGGCAATGACCTACGACCCCGGGAAGGGAAGGGGCGTCACGTTCGGCCTGTACGCGAAAATCTGCGTCAACAACGCCTTGATCTCCCTCCTGCGCAAAGCGCGGTCGGAGGCGTCCAGACGGCTGAAAGCGGAGGCGGGCGGCAGCGCGGGAAATCCGGAAAACGACCCGCTCGTGCTGTTTCTGAAATCCGAGGACGCGGCGCAGCTTCTCGAAAGGGTACGTTCCGTTTTGGCTCCGAGGGAAAAACAGGTATTTGATCGGTATATGACAGGTATGTCCGTCGGTGTGATCGCAGACGAGCTCGGCACAAATCCCAAGTCCGTAAGCAACGCTCTGTACCGCATGAAGGTTAAGATGAAAGGACTACTGCAAAACCCGTTCTGATTTTTAATACCCGAAAGGGGATTAAAAGTACGGCGGAATCCGCTTTCGTACCCCGGGTGGTGCGAGAGGGGACGATCCGGCGTTAATATGCCCGAATAGCTTAACTTCAAGAGCGTTGTTTACAAAGGTGACGGTGAGAGTCCGCCGAGGGCAAAAAATCTTCTACCATTTTGGCAAAGCGAGGAAAACACCATGTTCCAGGACAAGACCTTAACGTGCAAGGAATGCGGCAACGAGTTCGTGTTCACCGCCGGCGAGCAGGAGTTCTATGCGGAAAAGGGATTCCAGAATGAACCCCAGAGATGCAAGGACTGCCGTGCGAAGAGAAAGAACGCCGGTCGCGAACAGAGAGAAATGTTCGACGCCGTCTGCGCGGAATGCGGCAAGCCGTGCAAGATTCCTTTCCAGCCCACGAGCGACAGACCGGTTTATTGCAGCGAGTGCTTCGCGGCAAGACGCGCTCAGTAATCGCGCGTGAAGAGAGAGCGGGGATGCGGAAACGTATCCCTTTTTCTTTTTTCCCGCGGACCGAACGGGATGCGGGAAAACGAAATGCTGCTGCCCGGGATCCCGGAGACGCGGCGCACGGGGTGCGATGATTTGCGCGCATTCCTGTTTTTTGTTGCTCCATGACGGCCGAAAACGTTCACAAGCGCGCGTCAGACATGATTTTTCTTATGCTTTTTTCCCGAATTCACAGAAAACATCTTTTCAAGACAAAAAAAGTGTGCTATAATACATCATGGTACAGTATATAAAGGCGCAGTTTGCGCTGTAATTATTTGTAATTTGTAAAGAAAACGGACTTATGCAGAAGAAAGATGACAGAAATCCCAGGGGTTTCCGGGATAGAACGCCCGCGGACAGATCGGGCGCCCGGCGCGCGGACGGCCCGGGACCGGGCGGTTTCCGGCGGGAAAAACCCTCGAACGTCGTGGTCGGGCGGAATGCGGTCGCGGAGCTGATCCGGTCCGGCGCGCCGGTGGATAAGCTGCTCGTCTCCGGGCGGGAGGGCTCCATCGTCGCCATCGTCGCGGAGGCCAAAAAAGCGGGCATCCCCGTCGTGGACGCGACGACCGAGGCGCTTGACCGCGCTTCTTACGGCGAGCGGCATCAGGGCGTCGTCGCCATGACCGCGGAAAAGGCGTACAGTTCGATCGAGGATATCCTCGCCATCGCGCGCGAGCGGGACGAAAAGCCCCTGATCGTGGTCTGCGACGGGATCGAGGACCCTCATAACCTCGGAGCGGTCATCCGCTGCGCCGAGTGCGCGGGCGCGCACGGGATCGTCATTCCCGAACGCCGCGCGTGCGGACTCACGCCCGCCGTGACCAAGGCGTCGGCGGGGGCGCTGCTCCACATGGCGGTCGCCCGTGTGCCGAACATCGCGGGCGCGATCGAAACCCTGAATGACGCGGGCGTCTGGACCTTCGCGGCGGAAGCGGACGGCGTGGATTTTTACGAAGCGGACTGGAACCTGCCCTGCGCCATTGTGCTTGGGGGCGAGGACAGCGGGGTCAGCCGCCTCGTGCGGGAACGGTGTGATTTCACCGTAAAGATCCCCATGTACGGCAAGCTCAATTCTCTGAACGTTTCAACGGCGGCCTCCGTTCTTCTGTGCCATGCGGCGCGGATGCAGCGGACCGGCGTATAACAGCATCGGCTGATCAGCAAAAAGAAAGGATGGATTCACGCCCGGCGTCCGCTTCGGACCCGGCGGCGAATCAGCGGCGGAAATGGCAAAGTATAACAGGAAATCCGGTTTCTTCGGCGGGCGTTCGTCGGGGGAAAGGGAAAAACCGACGAGGGACAAGCGGGAAGAAGAACTCATCATGAAGAACGCGATAGACCTGACCTCCGGGGCGGGAAGCGATTCCGACAGCGAGCTCGATATCAACGCTCTCCTCCGCAAGTACATGCCGGAATATCAGGAGGACGGCAAGACGCCGTCCGGCGGATCGGGGACCGGTGCGTCATCCTCGGATGACGACAGTCTTCTCGCGCTCTTCCGCGATTCGTACGATTCCGAGGAGGAACCGCAGGATCAGTCGGAGGCGGAGCAGGCGGAGCAGGCGGAGCAGGCGGAGCAGGCGGAGCAGGCGGAGCAGCAGACGCCGGACGCTCCGGCCGAATTTACGGATCCTGCCGATGGCGCATATGAAGACGCCGATCTGTTTGGACCCGACGATGCAAGTCAGCCCGATGACGGGCAGGCGGCGGACTCCGGTTTCATGACGGAACCCGACGCCCCGGCTGCGGCCCCGGCTGCGGCCCCGGCTGCGGCTCCGGCTGCAGCCGAGACCGCGGCGGACGGCTTTGATCTTGAAAGCCTGTTTGCTGATGACGAACAGCCCGACGACATGCCGCAGGAGGCGGCGGACGAAGAGCCGGTTTCCGCACAGGAACCCGACGCTCCGGCTCCGGACCCGGCTCCGACTTCGGGGGACAACTCCGGGGAATTCTACGACGGCATGGCGGAGGAGCTCTTCCCGAGCGACCTGTTTGAGGACGACGGGGAAGACGTTCAGGCGGATGCCGAAGCGCCCGCGGAAGACGGCGCCCCGGCGGATTCCGGTTTTCTCTCCCGCATCCGTCAGTCGGTTCAGAACGACGACGATACATTGATTTCCGCGCTCGATTCCATGTTCGCCTCGGACGACGGGGCGAAACCGGAAGGCAGCGCGCCGAAGAAATACGGGGACGATCTCATCAGCGAATATGAGTTCTCCGATGAGAACGGCGAAGAGGGGCAGAATGACGACGCGCTTTCCGAAACCGCGTTCGACGAGCTGCTGAGCGCCGCGCGCGACGAAGCCGCCGCGGCTTATCCGGCAGCTCCGGCGCAGGAGCCCGGCGAGGAGATCCTTCCGGACGAGAACACGGACGCCCTCTTTGCCGAGGGCGACAGACCGAAGAAGAAGCGCTTCAGCCTCTTCCGCCGCAAGGATAAACCCGCCGCGGCGGACATGAACCCGTATCCCGGGACGACGGCATACGAGCCGCAGAACCCGGCGGAGACCGACAGCGCGCAGCAGACCGCTCCCGCTCCCGCAGCCGGGACCGCGGCAAGCGCCTTCTCCAGTTGGGGCGAATCCATCCTCGGCCGCTTTGCCGAGGAGAACGTGATCGACGGAGCGGCAGTGCCGCAGGACTCCGACACGGAGCCGCTCGACGGCTTCCATGACGAAGCGTTCGCCGATGAAACATTCGAGGGCGGAACAATCACCGGTGAACCGATCACCGGCGAAACAATCGCGGGTGAACCGATCACCGGCGAAACAATCGCGGGCGAAACGATCGCGGGCGAAAGAATCAACGGCGAAACGGCTGCGGTCGAAGCACCGGCCGCCCAAGCGCCCATCGGTGAAACTCCCGAGATCGGAACAACCGCCGGATCGTTCGGCGACAATACCCAGCAGCCCGCTTTCCCCGTCGACAGCTCAGTTGACGAAGCAAAGCCCGCGGAGGCCGCCGCGACCGAAGCTGCGGAAGAGCGGATCGCGGCACGGAAAAACCGTTCGGCAACCAATATGTCGGATGAGGAGCTGATGCGCTGGGCGGCGGAAACGCTGTCGGACAGCGGCTTCACCCCGTCCGCTCCCGCGCCCGCGGCGCAGACGAACGATGCCGTACCGGCGGCCGATCCGAACGCAGCCGATCCGTTCCTCGCCGCAGCCGACGCGCAAGCGCCCGCCGCAGTCAGCCAGACGTCTCAAACTCCCGCGTGGACGAACGGGCCTGCGCCGCAGACCCCCGCGTGGACGAACGGGCCTGCGCCTCAGACACCCGCAGGGGCGAACGGATCGGCGTCCCAGACGCCCGGCGAAGAGTTCGGTCAGACGTTCGGCCTCGGGCAGGAGTCCGACTCCGGACAGGAGTCCGGCAAAACGGGCTGGCAGACACCGGAAACACCCTACGAGGACGAAGAATTCGACCCGACCGACATCAATCTCATGGTGGCGTTCGGCCTTGATAACGACGACAGCCGCAAGTCCGACCGCGCGAAGGAGCTCGGCGACAAACTCGAAGCCAAGCAGCAGAACCGGAAAACCAACGTCAAGATCGACCGCGCGGAGTTTGTCGACAAGACCCAGATCCCCGGGATCCGCAAGGAATACCGCAATCGCTCCGTGTCGCTCTTCATCCGCCTGATCCTCTGCTTCGTGCTGGGAGCGATGCTGTTCCTCTTCGAGAACATCGAAACGGTGAGCAAGCTCATAACGGGCGAAAGCAAGCAGTTCGCGGATTGGCTCGATCCCGAAAGGTTCCCGACGATCTACGCGATGGTCAGCCTCCAGCTCATGTTGCTCGCCTGCCTCTGCGCCTTCAATGAGATCTTCGCGGGCATCAAGTCGATTTTCCGCGGCGCGCCCAAGCCGGAGAGCATGATGACGATCCTGATGCTCGGCGGCATCGTCTACTCCGCCGTCGTCGCTCATGTCCAGCCGGAAAAGCCCGTGATGTACAATTTCGTCGTCGCGTTCGCCGCGTTCATGACCCTGATTTACGCAGTCTACAACAACAAGCGCGAAATGATGAATTTCCGCATCGTGTCGAGCAAGAAGACGAAGCACATCGTCCGCCGTCTCAAGGACGACGAGGCCGAAGGCGAAGCGAGAGCTTTCGCCGAGGAAACGGACGACGTCTGCGACGTCATGAAGATCGAAAAGACCGATTTCATCGACGGCTTCTTTGCCCGCCTGCAAAAGCCGGACCATACGACGAGCGCGTTCATGATGTTCGTCATGGGGGCGACGGTGGTTCTTGCGGTCGTCTTCGGCATCCTCGCGAAAATGCGCGGAGCCGCGGGCATCGACGTGGCGAAGACCGCGTACGAATCCCTGCTGATCCTCTCCCCGCTTTCGATTTTCATCACCTTCGCCTATCCCTTCTACCGCGCGAATCTGACCGCGCAGGAATACGACAGCGCCATCATCGGCGAGACCTCGCTGGACGAGTACTCCAACGCCTCGATCATCAGCTTTGACGACAAGAACGTCTTCCCGTCTTATTTCGTGAAGGTCCAGAACATCCGCATTTACAACAACGCAAGGATCGACCGGGTCCTCTATTACGCCTCCTCCGTCTTCGCCTACGCGGGCGGACCGCTGCAGGACGTTTTCGAGGTCGCGACGAAGGATCTCGGCAATTCCAAGAACGTCAAGATCTACGACGCGGCGGACAATTATCTCGCAGCCCGTGTCGACGGCGTGAACATCTTCTTCGGAAGCTGCGACGCCCTGCGTGACCGCGGCTTCAGCATTCCGGACAACGCCGCGGAAGACGACGTCGATCTATCCGACGAGCTTTCCATCATGTACATGTTCCGCGAGAACAAGCTCGTCGCGAAGATGTACATCAAATACGAAATGGATGCCGACATGGATCTCATCCTCAAGCAGTTCTCCGGCAACGGGCTGTACGCGTGTGTGCGGACCTTTGACCCGAACATCGACGAGGACATGATCGCGAAGAAGCTCAGCATCCGGAAAATGCCCTTGAAGATCGTCCGCTACGCCGACATGGATGAAGTCGAAACCTACGAGGCGAAGGTGGACGCGGGGCTTGTGACCTGCGGTTCGCAGAAATCGCTGCTTCAGGTGATTTCCTACTGCGCCAGAGTGCTGCGCACCAAGAAGACCCACATCGCGCTGAGCGTACTCAGCGTGCTGATCGGCGCGGCGATCGTGACCCTGCTCCTTCTGGCGGGCAAGCTCACGGTCCTGACCTCGCTCATCATCGCCGCCTATCACCTCGCGTGGCTCATCCCGACGATGATCACCTCGCGCGTATTCGTGCGGTAAGCCGCATCAGGCGTCAAAACAACCGAAAGACTGATCGTTCGCGCGGTCAGTCTTTTTGGGAGAAAGGCGCGTCGGAGCCGGAAAAGACCGGACAGAGGAACAGACCCCGCGTCCGGCGAAGGAGAGGGCAGTGGACGAAAGCAAACGGATCATACGGGCGCGCTTTCTCGCGGAGAGGAACGCGCTGAGCGGAGAAGATCGCTCGGAGAAATCGGCAGAGATCTGCCGGCGCATCCTTGCCTGTGAAGAATTCCGGCGTGCCCGCGTCGTGATGCTGTACCGTTCGGTGCGCTCCGAGGTCTCGCTTGAGGGGCTGACGGACGCGGAACCGGGCGGCGAAAAGATCTTCCTCTGGCCGAGATGCGGAAGGGACGGGGTCATGGACGCCGTTCTGCCGGAGGGGGAATGGACGCGCGGTGCGTTCGGCATTCCGGAGCCCGCCGCCGGGGTGATCGTGGATCCGCGGGACATCGATCTCGTGATCTGTCCCTGCGCGGCGTTTGACGAAACCGGGGTCCGGCTCGGCATGGGGGGCGGGTATTACGACCGTTTCCTGCCGCGGTGCGTCCGCGCCTTCTCCGCCGCGGCAGCGTTTGAGGCGCAGAAGGCCGACGCGCTCCCGACGGATGAATGGGACGTGCGGATGGACCGCATTTTCACCGAGCTCACCGCCTACCCGCGCGAAAACCGGGCGAATCTCGTATTTGACTGACCGGCGGGAGCCGGACGGGCAGCGGGAAGCGGAGCAGTTTTCCGCGCCGTTTCATGTTTTCAGACTTGAAAACACGGTCGGATTATGGTATAATGTACCGAATGCACACAGCGCACATCGAATGATCGGTGGACAGCGGCGGCCGGGTCCGGGATCGGAACGGCACACGCAAAACCGGAGGGTTACTATGACGAAAGAGATTCGGGGACTAAGCGCCGAAGAAGTCGAAGAGCGGCGGCGGCAGGGACTCGACAACTGCGAAATCAATCCGCCCACCAAAACGGTGGGAGATATTCTGAAATCCAATATTCTGACCTATTTCAACGGGATTTTCCTCCTGCTCGCCATCGGCGTGATCATCGCGGGGCAGTTCAAAAACCTGACCTTCATGATCATCGTGATGGCGAACACGGCGATCGGCATCGTGCAGGAGCTGAAATCCAAGAGAGAGCTCGACAAGCTGACCCTGCTCACCGGCAGAAAATGCACGGTCATCCGCGGCGGGCGGGAGAAGAGCGTCGACGTGCACGATACGGTCCGGGACGACATCGTGATTTTTGAGTCCGGCGCGCAGATTTTCGCGGACGCGGTCGTCGTCGACGGTTCGGTCATCGTCAATGAGGCGCTGATCACCGGCGAAGCGGACGAGATCAAAAAATCGGTCGGGGACGAGCTGATTTCCGGCTCGTTCGTCATGACCGGAAACTGCGCCGCGCGTCTCACGGCGGTCGGCGAAGCGAGCTTTGCCTCGAAGCTGACGATCGAGGCGAAAAAATCGGGCAAGCAGAGGAAGAGCGAAATGATGCGCTCTCTGACACGCCTGGTCAAGGTGATCGGCATCCTGCTGATCCCGCTGGGCATCCTCTCGCTTGTAAAGGAAATCAAATGGCTCGGGCATGATTACCGGGAGGGCATCATCAAGACGGTCGCCTCCCTGCTCGGCATGATCCCCGAAGGTCTCTATCTCCTGACCAGCCTCGCGCTCGTCGCCTCCGTAGTCCGTCTGATGCGGCAGAGGACCCTTGTGCATGAAATGGACTGCATCGAGACGCTCGCCCGCGTGGATACGCTCTGCGTGGACAAAACGGGGACGATCACCGAGAACAAAATGACGGTCGAAAAGGTCGTTCTCCTCGCCGAGGACCGGTCGGTGCCCGAAATCTCGCAGATCATGTCGGACTACGTCTTCGCGCATCAGGCGGACAACGCCACCATGCTCGCGCTGAAGGATTATTTCAAAGGCGCGTCCTACCGCACCGCGCAGTTCATTTTGCCTTTTGTTTCCTCCCGGAAATACGGAGGCACGATGTTCGAAAACGGCACCTTCCTGCTCGGCGGACCGGACGTGATCCTCGGGGACCGCTACGATATGATCGCGCCCGTCGTTGAGGAGTATTCGGCGAAGGGCTGCCGCGTCCTGCTTCTCGCGCAGACGGACGTCGATCTGCACTATTCCCCCTCGCCTGGCGAAGCGGAGCCGGTCGCGCTCATCCTGCTCGCCAACAAGATCCGCGACACCGCGCCGGACACCTTCCGGTTTTTCGCGGAGAACAACGTTCAGGTGAAGGTCATTTCCGGCGACAACGCGCAGGCGGTGTCGGAGGTCGCGAGACGGGCGGGCATCGAAGGCAGCGAGCTGTACGTGGACGCGCGCACGCTTGAGAACGACGAACAGATCGCGAGAGCCGCGCAGCAGTACAATGTGTTCGGCCGCGTGACGCCGGAGCAGAAACGCAAGCTCATCCGCGCGCTTCGCGCCGCCGGGCATACGGTGGCGATGACGGGCGACGGCGTAAATGACGTGCTCGCCCTGAAGGAAGCGGACTGCTCCGTGGCGATGGCGTCCGGCGCGGAAATCACGGCGCAGGTCTCGAACATCGTCCTCCTCGATTCCGATTTTTCCGCCATGCCGAGCGTCGTTTCGGAAGGACGCCGGGTCATCAACAACATCGAGCGCTCCGCCGCGCTTTATCTCTGGAAAAACATCTTCTCCTTCGTGCTGACGCTCGTCACGCTGCTGTTCACGCTGACCTATCCGCTCGAGCCGGTCCAGCTGACACTGATCTCCGCTCTGATGATCGGCGCTCCGTCCTTCGTGCTCGCGATGGAACCGAACAAGAGTCTGGTGCGCGGGCACTTCATGAAGAACGTGCTGAACCGGGCTCTGCCCGCCGCGCTGACGAATTTCCTCATGATCCTCGGCGTTCTCATGTTCGACAGGGCGTTTGAGATCTCGGAGAATCCCGCCATGAAGGGGCAGGTCTCCACGGTCTGCACGCTGATCATGGCGCTCGTCGGCATGCTCATGCTGATTTCCACGTCGATCCCATTCAACAAGCTGCGTGCCGCGCTCTGCGCCGCCATGGCGCTGGGCACCGTCATCGGCGTGCTCGCGATGAGCGGCTTCTTCAGCCTCGTTCCGCTGGAATTCAAGACCAAGCTGATTTTTGGCGTGTTCGCGATCATGTCCGTCCCCACGTTCATCGGCATCAAAATGCTCACGGAACGAGCAGGTGATTGGCTGACCGTGCTTCGGAGGAAGTTTGAAGCCGCGAGAGACGCGTGAGGAGGTCCCGATGTTCCGCTTTCTTGACACAGACAGCCTGAAAGACGGCGAGATCGTACTCCGGCTGACCTCCGCCGCGGACGCCAAACCGGAAAAAGAGTACCTTCCCGCGTACTATTTCGACATCTGCTCACCCGCCGGCGAACGAATGGGAACCTGCGATCTTCGGATCGGTCACAACCGGAAGACCTATGTCGGCGGAAACATCGGCTATCAGATCTTTGAACCCTATCGCGGTCACCACTACGCCGCGAAAGCCTGCGCCCTCCTGTTCCAGCTCGCGAAGCGGCATGGCATGGAGTACCTGATCATTACCTGCGTACCGGAAAACGCCGCCTCGGCGCGCACCTGCGAGATCGCGGGAGGCAAACTGCTCGAGACCGCGCCCGTCCCCGCGTTCAGCGAACTGTACGCGGAAGGCAAACGCTTCGTGCGCGTGTACCGGTTCGAGCTGTGACGCCGAGTTGTTCGATTAACAAAAAAACTGCCGTATCCCGTCCCCGTAAAGGGAAGGATACGGCAGTCTTGCTTTCTGACGTCCGACGCGTCACGCCTCGGCGTTCGCTTCAAGGTATTCGCTTAGATTCAGGATGGTGGAAATCAGCGTGTCCGCGCTTTCTTCGTCCAGCCCGTCCCCAATGCGCAGGATCATGTCGCGCACGAAATCCAGATAGCGGCGGTTGGCCGCTTCCCCGGATTCCGTCAGATTCACGAAAATCACGCGGCGGTCGAGGGGAGAGTACGAGCGCGCCGCGTAGCCCTTGTTCACGAGCACATTGATCGCGGTCGTGAGAGAAGCGGGCGAAAGATGCAGGTACTTCGCGATCTCGGCCATCGTGTTTTTCCCTGAGGAACGCAGGGAGGAGATCGCCTCCAGAACGTGGAGCTCGCGGATGGAAAGATCCTTCGAGCAGCTGCGGCGCAGGCACTGTTCCTCAAGGCTCAGAAGCCGTAGCGCGGAATGAAGGAAATAATCGTTTAAGATGTCAAGCTGTTTTTGATTCATGACCCGTTGCCGCCTGCCGATATTGTTTTATAGTAGTATTATAATATCATATTTACAGTTCACTGTCAAGCACAGTGAGAGCTTTGAATTGTTAAATTTTTCGACGCAAAAAGCGGGCTGTCGCAAATAGTCCCAAAAGTTTTCGTCCACCTTTTTCAAAAGGTGGCGGGGTGTCGGGGCAGCGCCCTGACCCGAGGTCCGCAGACCTCGGAACACCCAAGACACAGAAAGAGTTCCTCTTTTTGGTCCTTTTGGGTTCAGCTTGCTGAACCGGCTCCTCTGATAAAGGAGAAAAAGGACAGCTGTCGGCTCTGAAAAGCAAGAGGGCTGTTGCATTTCTCCGTTTCTGGAGTTAATGCGACAGCCCCGGGAATCAACGCGGCAGATGGGAAGGGTATGCGAAGCCGCCCGGACATTTTGCGGCTGTACTCTCTCAGCCGAACAAACGGCGGAAGATGTCGGACATTTCGCCGCGGGAGATGATGTACTGGCTGTTCGCGTAGTTGCCCGCGCCCGCGACACGGTCGAGCAGCATTTCCCGCTCCTCGGCATCGATGCGGTATTCGACGCCGCTTTTCGCGGGGATCGCTTCGATCAGCTCGTCCACGGTCGTTCCGAGGGCGTCCGCGAACGATACGGCGCGCTTTCTGCCTTCCGCGGTCAGGCAGTTGTAGCGGAGGAAAGCGCCTTCAAACACCGCGCAGGCGAAGCCGTGGGGCGTGCCGCGCGTCAGGGTCAGGCAATAGCCGAGCGGATGGGGAAAGCCCGTGCCGGTGTAATCGATGGCGATTCCGGCGGCGCATGCGGCGAGGGAGAGGCGTTCTCTCTGCTTCGGGGAGAAGAGAGAGCCTTCCTCCGCGTCCTCTCCGCGGAAGAGAACGTCCCAGATCTCGCGCGCGGCGTACAGGGCGGCCTCTTCGGACACGAGGTTCGCCTTCGGCGAGAAATGCGATTCCATGGCGTGCGCGAGCGCGTCAAGCGCCGTGGAGACCGTGTATTCCTCGTTGAGGGAATACGTATAGCGCGGATCGACGAAGGAGAAGCGCGGGTAGGCGGATTCGTGCTTGAAGGTCTTTTTGCGCCGCCCCTCGTCGATGGTCAGAACGGCGTAGCGGCAAGCCTCGCTCCCCGTTCCGGCGGTCGTGGGAACAGCGATGATCGGCACGCAGGGATTGGCGCGCTTTTCGTCGTCGTAAATGTCCATGACGCCGATCGAGGGATTCGCGAGATAGGCGGCGATCGCTTTTCCGGCGTCGAGCGCGGAGCCTCCGCCGACCGCGACGACAAAATCACAGCCCTCATCCTTCCCGAAGCGTCCCGCCTCGTGACAGAGCGGGGCAGGGGGATTCTCCGTTATGGCGGCAAAACGGACGAAGCCGCATCCGGCGTCTCCGAGGGCTTTTTCAAGGTCGCGGATCGCGCCGCTCGCGTCCGCTCCGTGCCGTCCGCTGACGATCAGCGCGCGTGTTCCGCATGCCCGGAACGCTTCCGGATGGGCGGTGACGCAGCCTTCTCCCGTGATGATCCGCGTCGGGCGGTGGGTGGTAAAGTCCATGGTTTCCTCCGATTCAAGGCTTCATTTTTTTCCTCCATATTCTACCATCCCGGCGTGCGGATTACAATGGGCGAAACGTGGATTTTCCCGAACGGCGGGCGGGGATAGTTGGAGATAATCACGAGGAGGAACACGGGCGGCGCCGCGCGGGGGTGCCGCGGCGCGAAAAAACTGCCGCCGACCGTCGCGGGAAGATCCCGTTCGGGTCTGGCGGCAGTCGCCTGTTTCGGTTCGGATCAGTTGAGATAGGTCACGTCCGCGTTGTCCACCACGAATTCGATCGCCATGTCCACAAGGAGGGTCTGGCGGATGAAATTTTTGTCGTACAGCGCCTCGAAGGCCTCGAGGGACGCGAGCTCGTAGTATTCCGTCGCGTAGCGCGTCGCGCGCTTCGAGTATTCCTCTTCGGAGAGCGTGAAGTGCTCGGCGCGACCGATGGCGTAGGCGATCATTTCTTCCTTGATGCGGCTTTCCACTTCCTCGCGGACCTGCCGGTCGTACTCATCCTCCGTGATGTCGTAGTAGTAGCCGAGGTACTGGGGGAAGGTCATCCCGAGCGATTCCGCGTAAAGGCGCTCCGCCTGGGATAATGTGTCGTACATGGCGTTGAATTCCGTCTCGGGCCATTTCTTCACGACCGTATTGTCGAGGACCTGCTGCCAGACCTGCGGGTAGATATACTCGTAGTAAATCTTTTCGTAGTATTCCTGCAGCTTTTCGCGCGTCGCGGCTTCGTATTCCGCCTTCGAGCCGTAGCCGAGGTAGACGCGGACGAAATCGTCCGTGTATTCCGGCATTTCGGTCTCGCACACGTCGTGTACGGTGATTTCGAAATGCGCGTTCTGTCCCGCGAGCTCGGGAGACCGCAGATACGGCGTCGGGAAGGTGAGATCGACGGAGAGGGAGGTTTCCGGATACGCGCCGATGAGGGCGTTTTCAAAGTCCTCAAAGAACGCGCCCGCTCCCAGAACGACCTCGCAGTCTTCCTCCGACCCGCCTTCGAATTCTTCGCCGTCGATGGTGCCGACGTAGTCGATATAGATCGTGTCCCCTTCCTCCGCACCGCGGCCCGTGACGTCGGTCAGACGGGCGTAATACGCGCGGCTCGTCAAAATCTGCCGCTCGATGTCCTCATCGGTGACTTCGACGTGATAACCGTTCGCGGGGAGGTTTTTATAGTCCGCGAGATCGATATACTCGCTCAGATCATAGTTGTACTGGAAGGATAGAAAGCTGGAGTCCTCCTTATTCGACTTCGAGCAGGAGACGAACGCGCCGCCGAGCATGAGCGCGGACAGAAGAAGGCAAAGCAGTTTTTTCATGCGGTTTTATTCCAATCGTGTTGTTCGGTGATATACAAAACAGTATTGTAGCATAAACAGCGGGATTTTTCAAGGGGGCGCGGGAAATTCAACGGGAAATCGCGCAAAAAAGCGGGAATCACCGTGTCTGCTGGGAGATCGCGGAGACGCGGTTCACCACGAAATCGTGGTTCGCAAGCGTCAGAACGGAGCCGCAGTATTCGCATTTCGCGCTCTGGTTGATGTTGACGGGCGCTCCGCAGTGCGGACAGCTGATCGTCGTCATCGCGCCCGGCGCGCGGGTCTGCTGACCGCTCGGACGCACCAGCTCCCATTCGTAGGTCATGAACTTTTCCGCCGTCATGCTGCCGGAAAGCAGCTGCCCGGAGTTGTCGTCCAGCGTGTAGTCGATGATCCGCGCGCGAATCTCGGCGTAAAGGATATCCATGCCGCCCTCCTGGCGGTAGCCGAGCAGGGTGAGACCGAGAACCGTCGGATTCTTCACATAGTTCGTGCGCTTCGCCGCGCGGTGGGACTGGAGCTGACGGTCCCACTGCTCGAAAATCATGTTCGACATGTAGGGCCTCAGGCTGGAAATGTCCCTGTTCTGCCAGCATTGCTGCATCTGGATATAGAGGTTCGCGATCTTCGCCTCCATCGCGGGAATGTTGAACGCAGGATCGAGGTTTTGATACGCGCCGATCGGCGAGAGGGTCGAGCGGTTCACCGCCGTGCCGCCTCCTCCGCTCACGGAGCGGGTCGCGGACGCGCCGCCGTTCTTCTTTCTCCCGACGAGAATGAGAATCAGGATCACAGCCAGAATGATGAAGCCCGCGGCGACTTCGCCCGGGGAGGATTCGCTGCTTGACGAGCGGCTGTAGCTGTAGCCGTCGTCGGAGTAGGAATAGCTGCTTCCGCCGTAATCGCTTCCGCCGAAATCGCTGCCGCCGGAATAATCGCCCGCGTCGGCAAACGCCGCCGACGCCGGGATGAGCGCGATCAGCAGAACTGCCAGAAGGATGGCGGCCAGTCGGGTCCGTTTCATTTGACGCTCCTTTCTTATACGAGCTTTTGTCCGCAGTTGGAACAGAATTTGCTGCCCGTCACGGGCGCGCCGCATCCCGGACAGAAGGGTGCGCGGTTCTCTGTCTGAACGGGCTGACCGGCCGGGGACTGCGCGCCCTCCAGCTCCACATACCCGGCAGGCCGGCGAACCGGCGCGCTCCGATACGCTCCCGCGTCTTCCTGAGCGGGGACCGCGGGACTCTGCGGGGGGAGCTGCGGTTCGTATGCCGGGGCGGGCGCGGGTGCGCTCACGGGCTGACCCTTGAGGATGACCGCGCCGCACCGCTCACAGTAGTTCTCCCGCGCGTCGCGGAGGGAGGAACAGGAGGCGCAGGGAATCACCGTGTCGCGGGATTTATCGTACTTCTCATAGTAATTCATGCCCTTGCCGTGGTAGAGGACCCGGTCGCCCTCTTTCAGATAATCGTACCACAGAGTTTTGTCGTATTCCGAGCATTTTTTGGTTTTTTTGCCGTTCAGCCGGAACACGACAGCGTATTCCATTCGGCGCTCGATGTAGTGCCCGCGCGTATCGCTCGAGCGGCGGCGCTCCTGCAGCTGTTGATACTTCCGCTCCACGACGCCCTCCCATCCCTTATGGGGAAGGTTTTGCGCGACGATCCAGATGATCCAGAAGGCCCACAGGATCGCCATGATGCCGCCGAGGATCTTCAGTCCGTCCGCGTCTGCGGTCAACTGCCCGCTCAGGAGCAGGAAGCCTGCGATTAAAGCGCTGATCACGAGCATGGCGATAAGGGTGCCGACGAGGGTCTTGCGGTTGTTGCGCCGGAAAGTTTTGTCCTTCGCGCGGTCGGAATACCCGATCCCGCCCGCTCCGTACGGATTCTGACCGCAAAAACGCGCTTCGCCCTCATAGGGAGAGCCGCATCCGGGGCAGACCGATTCGTCTTTCAAAGCGGCTTCTCCGCAGATCACGCAGAACAGCGCGCCCTGCCCGGTCCGTTTCTTTGCCATAAACGCATGCTCCTTTCCGCGGCGCGCCGCCGAAGCGGTCTCCGCTCGCGTCTTCCCCGGGGATCTCTCGCCCCGCTCGGAGGAAATCAACCTGATCAAAGTATATCATACCCGCGCGCTTCTGTCAAGCCGTGCCGACGATTTCCGCCCATTATTCCGCGCTCCCGCGGGCCTGCGGCTCCCGCGTGTCCGAACGTCAGGACCGTCCGCCGCGGCGGGGCGTTTTTTGGACGGGACGTCTTGATTTTTGCCTCATTGCGCGGTATAATAGCGGTATGAACCGTTCAAACGCCCGAAACCGAACCAATGAAGGAGGAGAGAATCATGTTCAGACTGACCGTCCACGGGGACGACAAAATCGCGCGGATCGAACCGGAGCTCTACGGGCATTTCACCGAGCACATCGGCGGGGTGTTCTACGACGGCATCTGGGTCGGGGAGGACTCGAAGATCCCGAACGTCCGCGGACTGCGCCTCGAGCTCGTCGAAAAGCTGAAAGCCATCGGCGCGCCCGTGATCCGCTGGCCGGGCGGATGCTTCGCCGAAACCTATGACTGGCGCGACGGCATCGGACCGCGGGAAAGCCGTCCCACGCGCATCAACTGGTGGCGGAACGCGGACGGACGGTACGAGCCGAACTCCGTCGGAACGCACGAATTTGTAGATTTCTGCCGTCAGGTCGGAGCGGAGCCGTATTTTGCCGCGAACATCACCTCGCTGACCCCGCTTGCCATCCGCGACTGGATGGATTACTGCAACTCCCCCGCGGGCGCGACGACGCTCGCGAAGGAGAGAGAGAAAAACGGCGCGAAGGAGCCCTTCGGCGTCAAATACTGGGGCGTCGGCAACGAGACCTGGGGCGGCGGCGGCAATATGACGGGCGAGATGTACGCCCATGAATACCGCAAATACGCCGTCGTGATGGAGAATACCGACCGGCATGCGCAGCTCATCTGCTCCGGCGCGGATCACCACGACTGGCACTGGGCGAACGACGTGCTGCGCGTGCTCGAGCCGTCCTACAAGATCATGCACGGACTCTCCCTGCACTTCTACTGTGGCTCGGCGGGCGATCCCCTCGCGTTCAGCGAAGAGGAATGGTATAAGCAGCTCCGTCAGGCGCTGGACGTTGAACGCGCCATCGAGCGGAACTGGGGTTTCGTCGTCGGCTACGGCATGGAAAAGCGCGCCCGCCTTGTGATCGACGAATGGGGCTGCTGGCATCCGGGCGGATCGGGACCTTCCTCGCACATGAAAGAATACGGCATTGAGCCCGCGCCGAACAACCCGGACGGGGTCGAAAACCTCTTCGAGCAGCAGTCCACCATGCGCGACGCGGCGGTCGCGGCGGCGACCCTCAATCTCTTCAACAACCACGCGGAAAAGATCAAAATGGCGACGGTCGCGCAGCTTGTGAACAACCTGCACTGTCTCTTCCTCGCTGGCGGGGAGCATTTCATCACGACCCCGACCTACCATGTGTTCGACATGATGAAGGCTCACATGGGCGGCGACGCTCTGCGCGTCTCGGGCGATTTCGGCGAGATCGCGCGCGAACAGGCCGATCAAAGAAGGAACTATTCCATCCCGAATCTCTCCGTCAGCGCATCGAAGAAGGACGGCGCGCTGACCGTGACCCTCGCGAACCTCAGCGTGACCGAGGATGCTGAAGTCGATCTGAACTTCTCCGAATTCAAGCCCGCAGGGACCGCGGAATACGCCGTGCTGACCGCCGACGATCCGCACGCCCACAATACCTATGAGGAGCCCGAAAAGGTGCGCCTCGTCCGCGAGAGCAAGCCCTTTGACGGGCACGTCCGCGTTCCCGCTTTCTCCGCCGTGACCGTAACGGTACGGGGCGAATGAGCGTGGCCCCGCTCCCGTTTGATAAAACTGACAACTCGGTTTAAAACAAATGAAAGGGGGGCTGACGTGTGCGTCAGCCCCTTCAAATCTGTCTGCGGCATACCCTTTCCGTTCGGGACGATTTCGCCGCGTCTTCCCCTGCTCCCCAAAGCCGGTTCAGGGAGGACGCGGCTTTTTTCCGCGCCCTGCGGAGACCACGGCCGCGCCGAAAAGAGATCCCTTTAATCCTTGAGCCCGACGAGCCGCCGGTTTTCCGCCCGTACACGGTCGCGCTCGAAGCCCCGGATCCGCGCGAACGCCTCGTTCATCTTCACGCGTGTGAGATAGGGGTCCTGTGCCGCGTAATCGTTCGAAATCGAGCCGAAATAGCCCCACGCGATGATCGTGCGCGCGCCCGCGTCGTACGCCGCTTCGGTCGCCTGAACGATCTCCTCCTCCCGCCCGCGCGGAACGCCGAACGCCTGGATCCAGACATTGTGATCCTTTCCGAACTGTTCGGCGGTCTCGAGGGTTTTCCGCGTTCCGCGGTAGACGAACTCGTAGGGGTTCACATCCTCGCGGTAGCCCCAGTAGGGGTCGGAGCCGATGTTGTCGAGGCTTTCGATCCCGCCGATTTTTCCGAGCGTGGAGAGATTGATGCCGATCCCCTCGCCGAGCATGACGCAGACCGCGTTTTTGAGGCCCTTCGACGCCGCGTAATCGCACAGGTCGCGGAAATACTCCTCGATGGTATCGAGCCTGAATTCGGCCGCGTCGTCGTCGAGCAGAACGGGCATGGGGCGTCCGTAGCGTTCCTCGAACACCTTCTGGCACAGCGGGCATGTGCAGGAATACACCGCGCCCTTCGCCGGAAGATGGGGCTCGTCCCAGAAGATCGTTTTTGCGCCGGAATCCGCGACGGTGTCGATCCACGCCTTCATAAAGGTACGAAAGGAGGGCTGGCGCAGGCAGACGCGCACGGGATCGGGTTCCCCGGTCGAATAGATCTGGTGCGCTTCGGGATAATACGAAAGGAAATGCGATTTGTCGCCGGGAGGTCCGCCGAGCCCCCAGTTGTCGATCCAGACCTCCAGTCCTGCTTCCCCGGAAATGCCGACGATGTCCTTCATGACGCGGTTGTGCCTGTCCCAGTCCGTGTGGGAAAGCATGTGAACGACGAGATTCATATTGTGGTCCGCCATGTCGCGCATGTCATGCTCGACGTGATGGAGCATCCTGCAGCCGTGGTAAGCCGCTCCTGTTCTCAGTTTCTGCATACGCGCCTCCGTTTTCTTCTGCCGCACAGTCCGTTGTTCGCCTTGCTTATGTGGATGGAATCCGCCCCGGCAGCGTCCGGCTTGCCGCTGTGCCGCAGCGGCTTTTGTGTCTTCGGATTTATCCTCATCATAATCATATCACATTTCGGAGCAAGTTTCAAGTACGCGGACGAAAAACGGAAAAAGTGCGGGTGCAGCGGGAACGGAAACAGGGGGCTGCTGCGGCAGCCCCCTGTTCGGGCATCAAAGAGACTCTTCGTTTCTGCGGGAAACCAGGCGGATGAAAACTCCGGTGCAGACCGCCTTATTCGTCGTAGATTGAGAGAAGCTTTTTGTTGATCCTGTTGACCGTCTCCAGATAATATGCCGTTTCGGCGGAAGTCGTTTCTTCTTACTCATCCGATGCCGAAACGCTGATATACATGGTGGAGAAACCTTCATACTTCAGCCGCTGACTGTCGCCGTCGGCGTTTTCGGCATCGAACAGATCATCACGGTCAGTCCGGATGTTTGTGAATCCGGCGTCCTTGCAGGCGTTTGCAACGCTTGGAAATCGTCTGTTGATGTTTTGCCGATGTGAGCGATGAACTCGTCCGAGCTGTTATGCATAATATCTCCGATCTTCGTATTTCCGCACGGGGATCGCGGTTTCGGAACGTCTTCCATCATGACGATCTCCGACCAAAGCAGTTCTGTGAACTGTTTCGGGGCATACAGAGCGATTTGCATCTCCCGAGAGAGTTCAGAATACATTGCGGATAAATGACTGCCATCGGTTTTGTAGGCATGGCAGGCGCAGGAGGTGCGCTTGGCGTCCTTCGCGAAGCCCTTCCCGATACAGGCGTTCACATGTCGGTCCGGAGGTCTTGGCGACGGATATATAGCAGGAATGGGAATCGGCAGGGTTGATGATATGTCCGCTGCCCAGTCTCTGTTCGCGGACCCGTTTCTTCTCCGTTTTCAGCTTCTCCTGATCGATTGCTTCTCTCGCGTCGTCCCCAAACCTCTTCCCGGCTGCGGTTTCGCATTCAAACAGGTCCGCAAAGGAAAAAAGCTCTCGTCTCGACCGGGCTTCACAAGATGCGCATAAGTCGACTGTTTCCGCTCTGCCTTTCCAAATGATTTGGAGCGAAACGTCGGACGGCTTACCGCAGACGGCGCATTGTTTCGGCATAATGATTCTCCATGAAATAGGTTCCCCCATTATTGTAGCATGAGACATAAGCGTTTTCAAGCCCTTGCTGAGATTTGGTCCTTCTTATTTCTTTCGTTCGACAGCCGCTGCAAAACAGTCATAAAGCTTTGTTCGCCATTCTCAAGACGGAACCCGTGATCGCCGCGTTTCTCCTCTTTTCCGTTTTCTGCCGCTTCCCATCTCTCGCCGTGGAGCGCAATGATGCCGCAAAGCTTGGCGGCGATCCGAAAACACCGGATCATACCGCAAAAGATTCGGACGGCGTCGGCCCCGGCGAGTCGGAGCCCGAATTCGGCAGCATGCTGTTTGGACTTTCAGCCTGTTTGGACTTGACAGATTCCGACGAATGCGGTAGAATATGAGAAAATACAATGATCCGATGACTCCGGCGACAGCCCGCGGACGGCGAATAAACGTCGCTCCCGCGCGGCGTCACGGGCCATACTTCGTGATATAAGGAGTACATTATGAAGAAGAACCTCTGGAAAAGGATGATTGCTTTGCTGCTTGCGGCGTCCTTGCTGAGCGGCTGCGTCGCGAGGAGGCGTTCCTCGAGAGCGTACCGAAACCGGGATTATTCGGCGGAGGAGCTGGAGGTTATGAAAGAGTCGCGGCAGGATCTTGATCGCGACGGACTGGAGGATTACGACGAGGTCAATCTGCTCAACTATAATCCGAATTCAAAAGACAGCGACCGTGACGGTGTGCCCGATGCCGACGAGGATTATGACGGCGACGGGCTGACGAACCGCTCGGAGGCGGAGCTTGGAACGAGTCTTGTGCTGCCGGATACGGATTCCGACGGGTTGAACGATTTCGAAGAGGCGACGGTTTACCGTACCGATCCTCTTCTCACAGATACCGACGAAGACGGGGCGGGCGACTTTGAAGAAATCATGATCGGGACGGATCCTCTGGTTCCCGAAACGCGGTTTGTCACCGCGGCGACTGCGGGAAGCGTCGACGCGCTCACGCCCGTCGTCGCGTCCGCGACCGCCGTCACAAGCGGTGAAGGCGCCAATACGCTCCAAATCCGCGAACTGACCACGCTGGATAATGCCCTTTTGAATACGACGATTCCCGGATATCTCGGGTCCGCCTATGACTTCAGCGTCGGGGGAGATTTCATATCCGGGGAGCTGACGTTCACGTATGATCCCTCGCTCGGCACGGTGGGAGACGGATTTGAGCCGAGGATCTACTATTTCGACGAGGAAACCGGTCTGCTGGAAGAATTGCCCGATCAGATCGTCGAAAACGGATCGGTCAAGGCGGCGGTCAGCCACTTCTCGACCTATATCCTCTTGAACAAGGTGGAATTCGACCGGGTGTGGGAAGAAGAGCTTACCCCTTTCATGACGTCGGAAAAGAACGGTATCCCGACGGTTTTACAGATCGCGTTCGTCATCGATTATTCCCTCAGTATGGTCGAAAACGACCCGGATCAGACGTTCAAGGAGCTGACAAAGAGCTTTATCGCCCGTCTCCGCGACGGAACGGATGAGGCGGCGGTGATCGAATTTATCGCTGTCGCGACGCTGCTGTCCGATCTGACCACGAATAAGGACGCGCTGATCAGAACGGTGGAGTCGATCGAATACGACAATGGTCACGGGAAGAATTCGGGGACAAACGGATCCGATGGGATCCGAGCGGCGCTCGAGGTCCTGACGAATCGGAACCAGACCGAAAAAAGCGGCGCGAATACGGTCAAATACATCATCTTCATGACCGACGGTCAGGATACGAAGCAGAGCTACTCCTACGATCTGCTCGCCAAAAAAGCGGCTTATTCGAATATCCGCATCTATACGATCGGGCTCGGCTCCGCGGAGGACGCGGTGCTCCGCTCGGTTGCCGAAAAAACCGGCGGCAAATACTATTACGCGACGACGGCGGAAGAGCTTCCCGTAATTTATGAAAACATATCGGAGGAAGTCGCCGACACGACGACGGATTCGAACGGGGACGGGATTTCCGACTATTATGCCGATTTGATCAACAAGGGTAAGTTGACGTATTCTTCCGGCGCGACGAATCTGGTCGGCGTCCTCGATATCTACGGGGAGGAATCCGTCGACTGGGACGGCGACGGGCTCCTGAACGGCGAAGAGATCGAAATCGGTACCGAAACGCCGAAGCCCCATATCGTTCTTTATTCAAATCCCCTCTTGAAGGATTCGGACGGGGACGGGTACGATGACTTCACGGAAATTCAGAACAATACCAATCCTCTCAAATGGACGATGGACGGGGATTTCTCACTCACGCAACTGGAAGATGACAAACGCTACAATTATGTCAGCTTCGCTTCTGAGAACGGCGGAGACCTTTTGCCGATGGTGTATTGGAAGAGCACCGAGGAGGCCAAACAGTATCTGATCAATTACTTTTTCGATTATGCTCCCCAGGAGATGATCGACAAAAACGCGGAATCCATTGCGAAACTGAAAGCGCGGGAGCAGTATCAAAAATGGTTTGAAGCCGCGGTGAATCTGGTGAAAGCCATCAAAGACATCAAGGAGATATACGACAGTTGTTCGGATATGCTGTCGGGCGACAAGCTGTCGTCCTCTCAGAAGACATATGTCCGTAATCTCAGCGAACGCATGAAGAACGGCACGTCCAAAGTCTATGTTTTCGCCGACAGCGAAGAAAAGCTGCAGGGGATCATGAAGAATATCACGGTCGCGATCAACAACGAGAAGTTCGATCCGCAGAATAATGTATCTGTCACGGCGGATATTCTTGATATATTAGATGGTGTGAAAGATGTCTACAGCGATTGTCGGGAGATGCTCGACAGCGAGGAAGTGCCCGTCGATCCTCAGAATCCCTCCGGACAGACCGCTTCTCAGGACTGGGCCGAAAATGCGCAGAAACTGACCTCCGTCATTCAAAAGCTCACGGGCATAACTTCGTCGGGGACGTCCCTCTTTTCAACCGTCCGTTCCGGCGTTACCATAATGAAGCTGTCGAAAACATTCCACGGCGCCGCGGCTTTCTCGAAGGATTATCAGAAATTTATTCAGGCGAAAGGCTTCCAGCCGACGGCGATGACCTACATAGGGATCGCGATCGATGTGGCCGACTGCGCCAACTCAATTTGGGAGGCTTCCAACACATACGGCAAAATGCAGGCAAACCGCGACGCGTATCTGGCGTACATCGACCTCCTCGCATACATCGCGGATCATTCGGAGTACGAGTATATCCAAAATGCGTCGTTCAACCTCAAGAAGATCATTATGGATGAATCCTGGGAGGAGTATGAAAGACAACTGCTGCTGTATGACGGCGCGCTCATCCTGGAAACCGGATTGGACATCGCTTTTACACTCGCGGCGAAAGCGAATCCGTATGTCGCGTTGGCGAAGCTGTGCGTTGAGGTGGTCAAAGCGGGAAGCAGCTTCGTCGGAATCGGAGAATATTTGACGGGAGTTATCGATGCATGTGCGATGCAGGCGGTTTCGAGCGGCTGTATCGCAATCATCAAGGGGTGCGTCTACAGAGAGGAGCTCAGCTATATCAGCATTCAAGCCAACGATGCGGCATATGTCCGGTCTTATATTGTGCAGCTGGCGCAAAGCCGGATCGTCGGTGAGAAGGTAATCTATGAACTCGCGAAGGATCCCGCGCTCATGATGCAGGTCGATCCGTTTTTCAGCAAAGACCTTGCGCGGCAGGACTTCGTGAATACGTTCAACAGCTTCTGCCAGTCCGTTTTCATGACTGCCTTATCGATTGACAGCATGCACGGAGGCTTGCAGCTGTCGTCCAATTGTCCCGGAGTAATTATCCCGCGGGCGGCATCGGTCAGCTGAACCGCCGCGCGCGTTTCTTCGGTCGGGAAGCCGATTGAGGATTTCCGGATGTCGAAAACCCCCGAAAGCAGAAATGGGATGATGATCCTGATATAATCCCCTTAGAGTAGACACACGAAAAAACAAAAACGTGTCTACACTAAGGGGGTTATTCATGTCAAGGAGGAAGAACAAAAGGTACAGCATGGAACTAAAGGTGACAGCGGTCGAAGCGTACCTGAAGGGAGA
>JAFYBN010000044.1 GCA_017540175.1 Clostridia bacterium
GGCCGACGTGGTTGACACCACCTCCGAAGAGCTTGAGACCAAGGCTGAAGCTCCTCAGACCTTCGACTTCGGCGTCATTGCCGCCATCGCTTCCGTGATCTCCCTCGCCGGCTTCGCCGTCGCGAAGAAGAAGCACTAAGCCATCTTGCGACGCATAACCGAATAACCTAAAAGCGGCGGTTCCCGAAAACGGGAACCGCCGTTTTAAGTTTCCCTGCCCGCGCCGCGGAGCGTCGTCGGCTTTCTTTGACGTTCTCTCTTCGGGGAAAGCCGCGTACCCTCCCTCTTGCAATCTTTCCTCCGATGTGCTATAATAATCCGGAAATCACCGTTCCCCGAAAAACGAAACCGAATCCCAATCAACCGAAAGGACTCCTTCGTGATGAAAAAAACGCTTTGCCTTCTGCTCGCGGCGCTCATGACCGCTCTGACGCTGACCCTTGCCGCCTGCTCCGAAGAAAAGCCGCCGGAAACTCACCCCGCCGGTGGATTCGACGCGCCCGCCCAAACCGAACCGCAGACGCCGGCGGACGACGCCGAAACCGAACCCGAGCCCGAGCCGCAGGCGGAAGAACCCGCCGAAGCCGAAGCCGAAGCGCAGACGCCCGCGGAGCCTGAGCCGCCCGTGGAACAGAGCATGTACGCAACGGAGGTCGCGGCAGGTGCGGAGCCCGTGTCGATCGAAAAAGGGCTAACGCTCGTCCGTGTGGAGGACTGCGGCTTCTCTGCGTTCCTCTCCGGCGGCGGCGCGTCGTCGGATCAGGAAATGCTCACGTTCCTCTTCTCCATGCTCAAGGTCCCCGACGTGAAGCTGGACTTCGAGCTGCCCGGGATCGGCTGCAGCACCGTCGCCGCGACGACGCCGGAAGGCGGCCGGGCGTTCGGGCGCAATTTCGACTGGAGCTGCAACAATGTGATCCTTCTCGAAGCGCATCCCTCCGACGGGTACGCCTCCTTCTCCACGGTCAACACGGATTTCATCACGGAGGCCGCGCGCACCAAGCTGGCTGACGACGCGATGGCAGCCGCCTCTTATTACGCCCCCCTCGACGGCATGAACGAAAAGGGGCTCTGCATCTCCGTGAACATGATCAGCGACAGCGCGCGCATTCAGCAGAGGACCGACCTCCCCGACCTGACGACGACCACCGCGGTCCGGCTCCTGCTCGACCGCGCGGCGAACGTGGACGAGGCGATCGAACTGCTGAAAAGCTACGACCTGCACGGTTCCTATGACATGATGATCCACTTCGCCATCTCCGACGCCGCTGGACGCGCCGTCGCCGTCGAATATGTGGATCAACAGCTGCACGTGACCGAGACTCCGATCCTCACGAACTTCTACGTGACCGAGGGCAGCAAATACGGCATCGGCGCGGAGGAATCCCACCGCCGCTTCGAGGCGCTCGAGAAATTCGTTTCCGAGCATGAAACCGCGACGATCTACGAGGTCCGCGAAGCCCTCATGGCCGCGAAGGAATCGGATTACGACAGCGATCCCTCCGAACGCACCGAATGGAGCGTCGTCTACGACCAGACGAACCTCACCGCCACCTGGTACCGCCGCGAGCGCTTCGAGGAAGGCTGGACGGTCAAGCTCGTACCGTAAAGGGTACGCGGCTTCTTTGAAAATGAAGCCCTGCACAGCAAGCTGTGCGGCAAGAAACTTTATTCACAAAGACGCCGCCTCGGATTCAAAATCCGAGGCGGCGTCTTTATGAAGTTCTTTGCCAGGCTTTTAAGAAAGCCGCGTATCTTTTTTTATTTACGCTTTAAATACCTGGAACATATAGATCCGGGCGGTGGGATCGCGTCCCTGCGTTGCGCGGTCGATCCAGAGGCGGAAGTATCTGCCCTCGACGGCGTCGAAGCCGCGGTGGGTCTGATCCTCGTGGTTGTCCTTCACCTCGTCGGCGACCTTCCAGTCCTCGTCCTCGCTCACGCGGTATTCGAGGCGGAAGTCCCTCGTGTTGTAGCCGGGGCTTTCCACCGCGCCGCCGTGCATGACGAACCATTCGTTGACCTTGAAGACCTCGCCGGCATCGACCTCGAGCCAGAGCTTGCCGTCCTCGGAGGCGGCGCACCACTTCGTGCGGTCGTTGCCGTTGACGGCGTTGTCCGCGGTCTCGCGGGAATTGAACTCGTGGTTGGCCTTCGCGGGCTTGTTCTGGAGAATGTCCTCGCCGAGCTTCTTCGCTTTGATCTTCACGGTGACGTCGCGGTCGGGCATCCGGATGACGGCGGCGGGGCCGTATTCCGCGGTGATGCAGTCGCCGTCCCAGCCCTCGAACACGTATCCTTCGTCGTACATGGTCGTGCGGACGAGGGCGGTCTTGCCGGCCTTATAGGAATACTTGGTCTCGTGACCGGCGCAGTTCACGACGGTGAGGGTGTGCACGGGGGCGTCGGTCTCTTCCACCCGGTCGTAAATGTCGCACGCGGGCTTGAACGGGTCGCCGAAGGACGCGGTCGCCGCCGTGACGATGATGTCGGGATCGTTCGGGAGCGTGAGGGTTTCAGCGCCGTCGAACACCGGGATCTCATACCGGAACAGGTAAGCGAAGAGGTAGAGCCTGTCGCCGTCCTTGTCATGGGTATGCGTGAAGGTGTGGGCGATCTCGTCGCGCTTGATGAGCGGGGTCTTGCCGTTGACAAGCTGTTCCCACGCGCCGACGTCGTCGTGGAAGTCCTGAACGGTGATGCCGTGCTCGCATTTTCCGCTCGGGCCGCCGACCGTGAAGAACGCGTTCCGGTCGCCGTTCGCGGAAGCCGCGAGGATGGAAACGCTCTTCGCGCCGGCGGGGATGGCGATCGTCTGACCGTTTGCCGCCGCGGCGTTCGGGCAGCAGGCGGGCGCGAGCTCGAACGGCACGCCGGAGGAGGTAATCTTCGTCTCCCACAGCTCGGCGGGAACGGCGATGCCCTGCGCGTATTCGCCCGAGGTCGGATCGCACTGCGGGGAGGTGATCTTTCTGTCGTAAGGAACCGTCAGCACCTCGTACTTCACCGGGGCGGCGGGGCGCGCGGGCTTCTCGAGCGTCACGGCGAAGGTGCGGACGCCGTACTTGCCGAAATCAACGGTGAAGGATTCTCCGTCGAACGCCACGGGCGCGATCTCGTCCTCGTAGCCGTTCGTTTCGGTGACGGAGGTCAGCTTCGCGGCGAACGTGAGCTTCACGTCCTTCAGCTCATGACCGACGGTGTTCTGCACGCGGACGATGATGCGCTCTCCCTTCTCTTCCTTCTTGACCGCGCGGAGGATCGCCGCGTCATCGGAGACTTTCACAAAGGTGAGCTTCTTCGCGCCGCCCGGATGTCTCTTCGTCCAGAACGCCGTCTGGGGCTGGTTCAGCTCCGCGGCTTCCTTGGTAGTCGCGCCGGTGCGGGGACCCTTGTGGCCCATGATCGAGTAGGTGAAGAGGTTGAGACCCATGTCCTGCCAGTCCTGACCGGATTCCGGAGAGAACTGCGCGAGCGGGGTATGGATTAGGGTGAGGCGGAGGGTGTTGTCGTTCGGCTTGTCCATGCCGTATTTGCAGTCGTTCAGGATGGAGACGCCGTAGCTTTCATCCTCGGCGGTGAGGTCCGCCCACTGATGGACGACGTGCTGATAGTACGGGAAGGAGTCGGTGTTGCCGCTTTCGATGGCGCCCAGTCCGAGGTCGAACGCCGCCTTCGGATTGGAAACGGCGAGCGGGAACGCGGCGCGGAGGTTGGAGGCTCTTTCGAACCACTCCACCTTGCATTCGACGTCCACTCTCTGACCGCCGGCCCAGAGACGCACGGTCTGCTCGAAGGTCGAACCGCCAGAGGTGCGGGTGATCTTCAGCGCGCAGACGGCGGGACCGTTTTCGGCGATTTCGATCTTCACGTTGTCACGGACCTTGATCGGCTCCTTTAAGGAATCCGTCCAGACGAGCTCCCACGACGGCCAGTTGGTCGAGGTGTCGGGACCGATTTCCAGCCCGGCGGGCGCGGAAAGCAGCTCGGTGTCGTTTTCCTTGTCGAAGACGGAAGCGATGTCGCCGTTTTCGTCGATCGTGACGCGGTAGCGCTCGTTTTCGAGCGTGTTCGCGGTGACGCAGACGGCGGGAGCAAGCGGGGAGGGCTCGTCACAGCCGCGCACGTCGAATACGGCGCAGGTGACGGCGGGGGTCTTCGCCGTGAACTTCAGCGTGCGGCTCGCCTTGTCGTACTGGGCGGGGAATTCGCAGCCGCAGGGGCCGAAGACGCGCACGAACGGCTTGTCGGTGACGTAATTCTTCACGACCACCACGTCGTTGCGCGCGACGGATACGGGGTTGTAAACGACGACGGGCGTGCCCTCGACGTTCGTGTCAAGCGCTCCCGCCACGCCGCCGACGGCCTTCGTGAGCTCCGCGGCGAACATGTTCAGGGCGATGACGTAATCGTTGTAGGTAAAGACGTACGCGGACGCGATGGACGTGCCGGGCAGGTCGTCGTGGAACTGATGCCACAGGAAGGTCTGCCACGCGGTGAGCAGTCTCTCCTCGGGATACTCGGACGCACCGAGCCACGCGGAGATGACCGCCGCTCTTTCGGCGGAGTCCGCGAGAAGCTCGTTCTGGCGGTTCCATCTCTTGTTGATGGTGTGGGACGTGACCGCGCCGGAGCCGTGCGGGATGAGGAGTTCGCCGTCGTAGGTCGGGAGGGCGTCGAACTGCTCGGGGGTGAGGTCGTTGAAAATATCGTCCGTGGACGCGGCGATGACTTCATAGAGGTTTTCGCCGTTCTTGTCGATCGCCTCGTTCAGCATCTGTGCGGAGATCTCCTTGCACGATCCGCCGTAGTCGCCCGTGCCGAAGTACATGGAGCGGGAAGGAACCCCCGTGTATTTCTCGTTGTGCTCGATGGCGCGGAGGTATTCCTGACGCTCGCCGACGGGTCTTTCGTCCGGCTTGCGCTCCGGACCGCGGCCGCGGTCGAAGTTGTAGGTGTAGTCGCCCTCGAGGAGGGAAACCGCCACGCCCTTGCCGTCCGGTCCGATCCATTTGCCGAGGTCCATGCGCGGCTTGCGCTGATCCCACGGGATATCGCGGTCTTCGGGCTCGGGTCTCGTGACCGTGCCGTCCTCGTTGTAGATCGGGGAGCCGACGCCCCAGACGAGCTTCTGGGTGGAGAAGCCGTTCAGGCCCATGTGCGCCTCGATGGAGGGCAGCGCGTAGCGGAAGCCGAAGCAGTCGGTGAGGAAGATATCGGTGCTCTTCTTGCCGAATTCCTTTTCAAAGAAGCCGTTCCCGTAGAGGATCTGGCGCATGAGGGCTTCGGAGGACGGCACGTTCGCGTCCATGGCGTCCCACGTGGACCCCGCGACGTTCCAGCGCCCCTCGGCGACATAGCCCTTGAGCTTTTCGTAAAGGTCGGGATAGTATTCCTTTGCCAGTTTGTAGCGGAACGCGCCTTCGAAATTCATCCGGTAATGCGGGTACTTGTCCATGAGGTAGAAGTTCCGCTCGAGGGTGTTCTTCACGCAGTCGCGGATGGTGTCCTGAATCGTCCAGTTCCATTGGGTGTCAAGGTGCGCGTTTGCCACGCAGTAGAGTTTCTTTTTCTGTTCCATATTGCCTCCTTCTGAATCGGAAATGCTCGTTTCGGATTCAATTTTCATTATAGCAGATTTGACGCCGGAATTGATGACGGTATTATAAATTTTGTTAAGCGTATTTTTCAATTTATCCGAACCGCCGTCCCGCGCGGCGCATATACTGCCGGTGCAGGCGCGGAAAATACGCGGCTGCAGGAGGATTTCAAATGGCAGTATTTCAAAATCAGGCGTCCGTCTCCTACGGCACGACGGTCCGCCTTTCGAACGTCGCGACGGGGACCATCGCGGAAGCGGTCACGGTGAACAAGACCGCGATCGAGGACGCCTACGATCCGGGCACAACGCTGACCTATGTCGTCAATATCATGAACGGCGGGACTTCTCCACTCACGGAGATCACCCTGACCGACGATCTCGGCGCGATCGTGTACGTCGAAGAGAAACTGACGGTCATCCCGCTCGATTACGTCGACGGCTCGGCGGCCGCCTTTGTGAACGGGGTCCCCGCTCCCGCTCCGACAGCAGCAACGACGGCGGCGGGGACGCTCGAGATCACCGGGCTGAGCGTTCCGGTCTCCGGCACGCTCACCCTCGTCTATCAGACGACGGTCAACGAATACGCGCCGCTCGGCACGGGCGCACAGATCGTGAACACCGTCACGGTCACGGGCGACGCGGTGCTCGCGGACACGACGGCGACCGCGGCGGTCCCCGCGGACACGGGCGTCGATCTGACCGTGCACAAGAGCGTCAGCCCGGAAACGGTGCGCTCGGGAGACACGCTGACTTACACCTTCGTGCTCTCGAACACGGGCGCGGTAGAGGCGTCGGGCGACGTGGTGCTCACGGACGTCTTCGATCCCGTCCTCGCGAACCTGACGGCCTCCCTCGACGGCGCGGCGCTGGTCCTCGGGACGGATTACGCCTACGACGAGGCGAGCGGCACGTTCGAGACGACCCCCGGCGCGATCACGGTTCCGGCGGCGGTCTATACCGAGGACCCGACGACCGGCGCGTGGTCGACGGAGCCCGGCACGGCGACGCTCGTCATTACGGGGACGATTTAAAGGGGTACGGGGGATACGCGGCTTTCTTGTCAAGAAAGCCTGGCAAAGAACTTTAATTCGTTTCTCGTATTCAATACGTTTTCCCGCAGTCCTATCAGAGGGGCTGCGGGATTTTTGCGGGGAAAAAGGCGCGGGAAACCGCTTTTTTACGCGCTTCGTGTAACGAAACGGCCGCGGCGGCGGTTATAGAGATCGGAGCATACAAAACAAAGGAGAAGGAACGATGAAAAAAAGGATGACCGGCGCGTTTCTTGCCGTATTCTGCCTTGCCATGCTGTTCTGCGGCTGCAGCGGCAAAGAGGCGTTTATCGAATATCCGGGGCAAGGGCAAACGCGCCCGGAAAACGAAAGCAACCGGATTCAGAATTATACCTACTCCCCCGTCGAGGACGGAGTCTATCCCTATAACGCGATCTCGGGTCCTGAGCAGCTGAAATACGACAACGGAGTCCTTTATTTTTTCAACGGAAATCCGTCTCCGCATGAAAAGAGCGGCGCGACGCTCATGGCATTTGACCTTGCACGTGGCACGATCCTTCCGGTCTGTCCGGACCCTCTTTGCTCTCATGACAACCCGAGCTGCCCTTTCTATGGTTTTGACACCTCTTATTACGCCGTGAACGGTTCAATCTATTACCGCAGGGGATATCACTATCTTGTTTATAATGCCGAAGGCATTCTGGTGGATACGATCGACCATGCAGACCTTGTTCGATATGACCGTTCAAAGGAGGCTCTGACCGTTTATGAGGATTACGATGGTGAATGGACATATACTGCATACAGCAGTCAACTTTACTTCGATAATTGGCAGTACTATTACGACTACGTTTACGATCCCGACACAGAAAAGCATTATTTCCATATCTGCAAAAGGGACGTCGACTCCGGAAGAGTCGCGGTCCTCGGGGGAGACCTGAATGAGGACGCCGTATACGAACGCTTCCTTTTCGCGTACGGATCGCGCATCTATGCTACGGACGGTAAACAATTCTTTTCTGTTGATTCCGACTGGAACGACCGTCGGGTGCTGTTCGAAGGAGATTTCTCGGGAAAGATCCTGTTCGATGGCAGCGAGGTGTTCTTTGAAAGAATGATTTCAGATCGGAAGATTCTCGAAAAAACCAGACTTGACGATGGAGAAGTCACGAATCTCGGGGTCGAATGCAGCCGCTGGGTTTTAACCGATCATTATATATATTATCTGTCCGCTGATCCCTTTTTCTCAGGCGGCTTGGAGCTTACCGGGGGAGAAGTGTACCGATGCGATCACAACGGCGACCATGTTGAAAAGGTCTGCACGCTAAACGACGATGGAAGCGATAAATACCTGGGCAGTATGTGCGTTGTCGATAACTATATATATTGTTTCTTCTACGAGTACAAAGACGGCGAGCAGATTTCATACCGTGACAGGCTGTTGCGAATCGATGCAACCACGGGTGTAAAAATGTATTATAACATCAAATAAGATCACTATGGGATTTGAATTTCAGAAGTGTTGCTCCAAGGTATGGAAGCCCCTGCTTCTCCTGCTGGCGCTGAACGCCGCAGTCTGCATTTGGGTCACGAGGGCTGATCCGCGTTTTCTCACGGAAGACGGCATCGCCGAATTCTTCGACTTGTATACAAAAAATGCCATGCAAATGGACGAGGAATACCGCCTCGGAGTCAGTCGTTCCGTTCAAGAAAGCAAATATGCTCCCGAAGGCTTTTCCGACTGGCAGATGTTTCGGGAAATCTATTCCCGGATCGAGTATATAGAAGAATTTGGCGGACAGCTTCAAAATGTATTGGACAGAACACAAGACAGACTGGCTGGATCATCTGGCTATTCTCAAAAGTATTATGAAAATGTCATTCGTCTGTACGGTCATGTGAAAGACGATGCTGTTCTCGGTCTGGAATATTCGAGAGGATGGATGTCCTATTTCAGCTACCGAGCGGGAGATTTTCTGCTGTTGATTCTCATTGTCTATCTTTCTTCGACGCTGTTTACGCACGAAAGGATTTCCGGTTTTCTTCTCATTCTGCGCAGCACGAAAAACGGCAGGACCAAGACAGCTGTCGCAAAACTCTGTGTTTTGACGGTCATGGTGACAGCGGTCTTTCTGCTGTTCACAACTGAAACATGGCTAATATTCTGGTTCCGTACCGGATTCAGCAGTATACGAAATGGGATTCAAATCTTCATCTCATTGCAGCTCTGCCCGTATGTAATAACGGTCGGGCAATTCTTCCTCCTCTCGATTATCATCAGACTGTGCGCCTTTATCGTTTTTTCTCTCATTGCCTCACTTATCAGCGTCTCGTTGTATCATCCAGTTGCCGAATTTGTTGCCAATACTGTCGTAGTCGGAAGCAGCTATCTTCTCTATATGACACGCTCTGTAAGCCCGGACGGATTACTTGCAAACATCGGTCTCTTTCCCTCATTGGAGGTAATTCCTTTATTCGCAAGATACCGGGCAGCAGATTTCTTCGGTTATCCCGTGAGTTACCTTACAATACTGGCTTTAGTATTTATACTGTCCGTTTTGGTTCTTCTGTCGGCAATTATTCTGAAATATAAGATCGGTATCAGCATGCTGCCGGAGTCATGGCTTAGCCGGATCAGTGCTTCGACCGGCGTTTTCCGCAAATCTCTTGAAGGGGTCGTACCCCACGCGCGGTATGAACGTCTGCCAAGCCTTTTCGCGGCGGAAGTCTATAAAACGCTGTTCCTTCGCCATGCTCTGCTTTGTATCGCGATACTGTTTGTAACAAAGCTCTTCCTTTCCGTAGCCGCGTACAAGCCACCTGTTTCATACTCTGACGCGGTTTACAAAGAATATATGCAAATCCTTGCCGGAGAAGCGACCGATGAAAAACGTATGTATATATCGGAGGAGAGGAATCGTATCAACGAAACTCTGCAAAACTTTGAGGATTTGCAGAAGCAGTACATAGATGGAGCAATGTCGGTTGAGGAATATCAAGAAATCCTTTCCGAGTACAATACTGCTTACAGCAGGGATATTTATTTAGCGCGCGTGGAGAATCATCTGATCTATATCGATACGCAGAAGGAGGAAGGACGCGAAGCATGGTTCGTCTACGATACCGGATGGAACAAACTGTTCTTTCAGGGTTATGATTGGACGCTGTTCTTCGCTCTTCTCATACCCTTCTGCGGGGCTTTCGCGTCCGAATATAACGGAACATCGTCATCATACGGTTTCGCTGGAATACTGAAAACGACAAAAAACGGGCGTCGAAAAACGATGACGAGCAAGTATATGTCAGTCGTATGCTTAAGCGTTGTATGGATCGTCATCTGGACTGTGTCAGATTGTTTTTTCCTTGTGAAAGCGTATGATATGCCGCTTCCGTCCTCGCCAATCGCCTCTCTCGAAACAATGGCGGGGGTCATACCGTCGCTGACTCTCTGGCAGTACGCGCTTCTCATGTTTGTGGTACGTGCTCTCGTATGGATTGTGTTTGCGGTCCTCGTCTGTTCCATGTCTCAAATCTTGAAGAAGCAAATTCCCGTGCTGTCCGTTGCAGCGATCTTCACGCTCATTCCGGATCTTCTCATTTATTTCGGGCTTACGGCGCTCCGGAATTGGACCTTTGTTTCCCTGGTGAAAGTCACGCCGATGCTAATCACGAACGTGCCGATACTTCTTTACTTGGGAGTGTTCGTGTTTGTCGTTTCCGCCTCGACATATTATGCCGGAAAGACATGGGTAAAATGATGGATGAACAATTCGTTTGGAAGAAAATGATGTTTTGCGATCATCATCCATAATACGGATTTAACATGATAACTATCTTTGAAAGTGAGGCATTATGAAACTAGCCCTCAATGGCGTCACCAAATCCTATGGCTCGAACCTCGCCCTGAATGCTTTTACAGCTACACTTGAACCTGGCATCTACGCCCTGCTCGGTCCGAACGGCTCGGGCAAATCGACACTCATGAACATCATTACGGACAATCTCAAGGCGGATTACGGCTCGATCACCTATACCTCAGACGAAGGAGTGTCGGAGAACGTTCTCAAAATGGGTGTGCGCTTCCGCGAAAAACTGGGCTTCATGCCGCAGTATCCAGGGCTTTATCCGAATTTCTCCATCGAGCGCTTCATGTGGTACATGGCGGCGCTCAAGGGCATGACGAAGGAGGTCGCGCTCGAGCAGATCCCAGCGATCTTAAAAGCCGTGGAGCTGGACGACGTACCGCGGCACAAGATCGGAGCACTGTCCGGGGGCATGAAGCAGCGGCTGGCCCTCGCGCAGGCTGTTCTTGGGGATCCGGAAATCCTGATCCTCGACGAGCCGACCGCAGGACTGGACCCGAAGCAGCGCATTTCCATCCGGAACTATATCTCCCGGATAGCTTTCAACAAGATTGTCCTGATCGCGACCCACGTCGTGCCGGACGTGGAGTTCATCGCCCGCGACATCATCATGCTGAAAAAGGGCGTGATCGCGGACAACGCCCCGCCGACCGAGCTGCTCAAAAAGATCGAGGGCGGCGCGGCGGATCGGCATGCGCGGACTTTGGATTTTTTGAACGGGAAACGTGGCGGGACGATCCTGCCCCGATTTTTTCTTTTCTCTTGCATTCCCGGCAAATTTGTGGCATAATACAGACAGAAAAAATCTCCTTCGGAAAGGACACGGACCAATGAAAATCGCGATGTTCGACGTCAAGCCCTACGACGTGCCGGGATTTGAGAAATACGGCGCGGAAAGCGGCATCGAATTCAAATTCTACGACACGAGGCTCGGCGAAGACACCGCCGCGCTCGCGCGGGGATGCGACGGCGTGTGCCTCTTCGTGAACGACACGCTGAACGCCGCCGTCATCGATCAGCTCACGGAATACGGCGTGCGGGTCGCCGCTTTGCGCTGCGCGGGGTACAACAATGTGGATCTGGAGCATGCCTTCGGGAGGCTCCACGTATTCCACGTCCCCGCCTATTCGCCGCACGCGGTGGCGGAGCACGCGATGGCGCTGCTGCTCACCTCGATCCGCCGCGTCCACAAAGCTTATATCCGCACCAAGGATTTCAATTTCAGCCTGAACGGGCTCACGGGCTTCGAGCTGCACGGCAAGACCGTCGGCATCGTCGGCACGGGGCGGATCGGGCGGGTCTTCGCGGACATCTGCCGGGGCTTCGGGATGAAGATCATCGGGTACGATAAGTTTCCAGCCCCGGACGCCAGGATCGAATACGTGCCGCTCGACGAGCTTTTTGAGAAGAGCGACGTCATTTCCCTGCACTGCCCGCTGACAAAGGAGACCCATCACCTCGTCAACCATTCGTCCGTTGAGCGGATGAAGAAGGGCGTGGTGATCGTGAACACCTCCCGCGGCGCGCTGATCGACTCGGACGCCCTGCTCGAGGGCATCAAGGAACGGAAGATCGGCGCGGCGTGCCTCGACGTGTACGAGGAGGAGGGGGACATCTTCTTCCGCGACTTCTCCGGGCACATCATCGCGGACGACACCCTCGCCCGCCTCATCACCATGCCGAACGTGATCGTGACCTCCCATCAGGCGTTTCTGACGGAGGAGGCGCTCGACGGAATCGCTGCGGCGACCGTAAAGAATCTGCTCGATTTCGAGCGGGACGGGATGGGAGAGCACGAGCTCTGCTACCGCTGCGGCCGCATGGAAGAGTGCCGCAGGGAGAGAAAGACAAAGTGCTTCTGAGCGATTTTGATACCGGGAGGAAATGACCGTGAAACTCATATCGAAGCTCTCGCCGTCGATGATGTGCGCCGATATCGGAAAAATCGCCGAAACCGTCCGTCTCTTTGAGGAGGAGGGGATCGAATACCTGCACATCGACGTGATGGATGGCGTGTTCGTTCCGAACTACACCCTCGGGACGGATTTCTGCCGCCGCCTGCGCCGCATGAGCTCCGTTCCGCTCGACATCCACCTCATGATCACGGAGCCGGAAAAGAAGATCGGCTGGTTCGACATCCGCCCCGGCGAATACGTGTCGGTGCACGCCGAGGCGACCGCGCACCTCTCCCGCGCGCTCCGTGAGATCCGCGCGGCGGGCGGCAGGCCGATGGCGGCGCTCAATCCGGCGACACCGCTTTCCGCGCTCGATTACGTGCTCGACGAGATCGACGCGGTGCTTATCATGACGGTCAACCCGGGCTTTGCGGGACAGAAGCTGATCCCCTCAACGCTCGGCAAGATCGCCGACTGCCGCCGCTTTCTCGACGAAAGAGGGCGGGGAGACATTGAGATCGAAGCGGACGGCAACGTCAGCTTCGAGAACGCCCGGCTGATGCGGGAAGCGGGGGCGAACCTCTTCGTCGCGGGAAGCTCGAGCGTTTTCGCACCGGGCGATCTCAGGGAAAACATCCGAAAAACAAGGAGCGGCATATGATGAAAACCGATCTCGCATCCCTCATGAAAGCCGACGGGTTCCTCTGCCCATCGTGCGGACGGCGGCATTTTGGCTCCCTCTCGGACTGCCTCATCGGGGACGGGGTGCTCGAAAAGCTCCCCGCCCTGCTCGAAAAATACGGGGTGAAAAAGCCCTTCGTCCTCTGCGACCGCGACACCTACGCGGCGGCGGGGGCGCGCGTCGCGGGGATCCTCTCCGGGGCGGGCGCGGAATACGCGCTTCACATCGTTGAGCGCAAAAAGCCCGCGCCGGACGAGCGGATCGTCGGGGAAGCGGCGCTCTGGTGCCCGCTCGACGCCGACGCGGTGATCGCCGTCGGGAGCGGGGTGCTGAACGACACGGCGAAGATCCTCGCCGCGCACCGGCACGTGCCGGACCTCATCGTCGGCACCGCCCCCTCGATGGACGGCTTCGGCTCCGGCTCCTCGTCGATGGAGCGCGGCGGGCTGAAGGTCTCGATGGAATCGAAATGCCCGGACGCGGTGATCGGCGAGGCGTCCGTCCTCGCGTCCTCCCCCGCGCACATGATCCGCTCCGGCATCGGGGACATGCTCGCGAAGCATGTGAGCATCGTGGAATGGAAGATCGCCGAGGTGCTTGTCGGAGACCCGTTTTGCGGGACCGTCGCCGGGATCGTGCGCGATTCCCTCGCGCTCTGCACCGCCTCGGCGAAGGCCGCGGTCGGAGGCGATCCGGACGCGGTCAAAAAGGTCATGGAAGGGCTCGTCGTCTCCGGGCTCGCCATGAACTACGTCGGCATTTCCCGCCCCGCCTCCGGCATGGAGCATTACATCTCCCACATTCTCGACATGCGCGCGCTCGCCTTCGGCACGCCGTCCGATCTGCACGGCATCCAGTGCGGGATCGGGACGCTCATGACGGTCCGCGCCTACGAAAAGCTGAAAGACCTCGAACCGGACCGCGAAAAGGCGCTCCGCCACGCACACGCCTTCGACCTCTCCCGCTGGAACGACAGACTCAGAGCGCACCTCGGCGAAGGAGCCGAATCGATGATCCGGCAGGAGGAAAAGGAGGGCAAATACGACCTCGAAAAGCACGAGCGGCGGCTCGAGCTCATCCTCAAAAACTGGGAAAGGCTGCTCGGCTTCATCGGGGAGCTGCCCTCCTCCGACGAGCTTGAGGAATTCATGAAAAGCATCGGGCATCCGACCTCGTACGCCGAAATCGGGGTGTCTGTTGCCGACGAGCGCGCGGCGTTCGTCATGGCGAAGGACATCCGGGACAAGTACGTGCTCGGGCGGCTGCTCTGGGACCTCGGCGAACTGAACGAAGAAGGAGAATGACCATGAATCTGTTCTCACAGGACATCCACATCCACACGAAGCTGTCCAGCTGCGCGGGGCCGACCGCCCTCGCCGCGGACTACATCCGCCTCGCGAAGGCGGCGGGGTACTCCCTGATCGGCTTTGCCGATCACCTCTGGGACAGCGCGGTCCCCGGCGCGCCCGGCTGGTACGTTCCGCAGAACCTCGCGCACGTACTCTCCCTGCACGGCGAGCTGCGCTCGATCCCGAAGGACGGGCTCGAGGTGCGCGTCGGTGCGGAATGCGAATACGACCTCGCGGCGCGGGACATCGCGATCACCGAAGAGGCGGCGGCACAGCTCGACTTCCTGCTCGTGCCGAACTCGCACACCCATATCACCAATCCCGGTGGGCGGGACGACCGGGAGGCGCACGCAAAGTACATGATGCGGGCGTTCTATGACATTCTCGAAAGCAAAAACGCGCGGTATGTGACGGCGATCGCCCACCCCTTCCTCGCCGTCGCCTGCCCCTATCCGTGGCAGGAGCTGCTCCCGCTCTATTCCGACGACGAATTCCGGCGCGCGTTCCGGGCGGCGGCGGAATGCGGGATCGCGATGGAGTTCAATCCCTCCACGACCGCCGGGATGGGGATGGACGAGGATTCAATGCGCGCGCACCCCTGCTTCCGCATGTTCCGAATCATGAAGGAATGCGGATGCCGCTTCACCTACGGCAGCGACCGCCACTCCGCGACGGGGTACGCGCGGCATGAAAAGACGGAACGCTTCGCCGCCCTCGTCGGGATCGGGGACGGGGATATTTTAAGCATTCTCTGATCCCGAATCCGGAAAGGAGAACTCCTGCATGAAAACCGTCATCACCGCGGACAACCTCCGCTCCTTCGCGTATCTCAATTCCGCTGTTCTTGTGGGCGAGCCCCGGGGGCTCGTGCTCGAATTCAAGGGGCTGGGCGGCATGGACATGTACGGGGAAGATACCCCGCGGGGCGTGTTCTTCGGAAAGCGCGGCGTGCTTTACTGCGTGCCCTACCTCGATCCGTGGTCGTGGATGAATCCTTTCGCCGTGCGCGAGACGGACGAAATCGTCGACGCCGTTTTCTCCCGATACGGGCCCCTGCCCCTCGTTTCGACCGGGGGGAGCATGGGCGGGCTCGCCTGCCTCGTCTACACCCGTTACGGAAAGATCACCCCCGCCGTCTGCGCGGCGAACTGCCCGGTCTGCGATCTGCCCTACCACTACACGGAGCGGGAGGACCTGCCGCGCACCCTCTACGCCGCCTTCGGCGCGTCCGGCGAAGAGACGCTTGAGGACGCGATGAAAAAGGCTTCCCCCCTGCACCTCGCGGAGGCGGGAGAGATGCCCGCGATCCCCTACGCCGTCTTCCACTGCACCGCCGACCGCGCCGTGAACAAGGAAAAGCACTCCGACCGATTTGTCGCCGCGCTCCGGGAATATGCCCCTGTGCGGTATGTCCCCGTGGAAGGCCGCGGGCACTGCGATCTCGGGCCTGTGTGGGCGGATTTCGATCAGGCGATCCTCTCTGCCGTGAACGCCTGACTTTTGTGCAGGACGCGGCACAGAAAAAAAGACGCAATCCCATCAAAATATAAAGGAGATCAGTTATGGCAGCTCAATTCCTCGATACCGCCGTATCGTTCGACCTCTATGCCGGGGAGCCGGGACGCGACGGCGACCAGCGCTTTGAAATCACCGCGGACGGCAAGGTGTTCTTCCGTCTGAAAGCCCCGAACGCCAAAACCGTCGAAATCGACCAGTTCGGCACGAAGACCCCGCTCGAGCGCGTATCCGACGAGATGTGGGAGGGGACGGTCGATCTCGGACGCGGATTCAAGTATTTCTTCCTCAAAATCGACGGCGCGGACGTGCTCGACCCCTATCTGCCGATCGGCTACGGCTGCTGCCGCCCGATGCACTTTGTCGACGTCCCCGTTCCCGGCGAAGAGGACTGGGACGAGCTTGACGGCGTGCCCCACGGCGGCGTGACGCGGCTCTATATCCCCTCCTCCGTCACGGGCAAGCACGAGATCTGCCTCGTCTGGACCCCGGCGTCCTACGATCCCGCGAACAAGACCTATCCCGTGCTCTATCTCCAGCACGGCTACGGCGAGAACGAAACCGGCTGGGTGCATCAGGGGCATGTGGGGCGCATCGCCGACCGACTGATCGCAGACGGGAAGATGCAGGACATGATCATCGTGATGTGCAACGGCATGATGCGCATCCCCGGGCAGGAAGCGCGCGGACGCGGCTTATTCCCGGAGGTGCTGCTCGCGGACGTGATCCCCTTCATCGAAGCGCATTTCCCCGTGAAGACCGACAAGTGGAGCCGGGCAATGGCGGGGCTGAGCATGGGCAGCTATCAGACGAGCACGACGACGCTCACGCACCCCGAGCTCTTCGGGTACGCGGGGCTGTTCAGCGGCTTTCTGAGCTTCCCGCGCGCGCCCGAGACCCATCTCGCGATCCTCGACACGCCGGAGAAGTTCAACGCCTCTTTCCGGGTCTTCTACCGCGCGATGGGGACGGAGGACCAGTTCTTCTCGAGCTTTCTGCACGACGACGAGATCTTAAAAGACAAGCCGGTGAACGTCATCCGCAAGACCTTCCCCGGCGGGCACGACTGGAGCGTGTGGCGCCGCTCGATCCGCGACTTTCTGCCGATGCTGTTTCGGGATTGACGGAAGGATTAAAAACGTATAAGCTCATCCGGGCGTCTCTCACGGGACGCCCGTTTTTTGCGTGACGAAAAACGACAATGTCATGATAATGGTTCATCGGTGCGCTTCCCGTTACCCCGAGGTGCACTTTGAGCGGTTTGCTGTCCCGGTCGTGTGAGAGTTCTTTGCCCACGATGCGGAGCATCGTCAGCTTTCATTTTTTATAAAGCCGCGTTTCCCCCTACGGGAGAAAATCGTCGAACACGGCTTAGAAAGAAAAAAATCGGGGATTTTTCCGAAACCGGAAATATTTCCCCGCGGCGCGCGTATAAGCGCGTATAAGATGGATAAAGAGTTCTTGTCCGAATTTGTCCCGGAAAAAGGAGACGTCCCCTGTGAAACGTATGAAACGCGCCGCCGCTCTCACCCTCACGCTCGCGCTGCTTGTCTCCCTCTGCTGCTGCGAAAGCGCGGGGGAATCCGCCGTCGAAGCCGAAGTCCTCGCCATCCGCGCGGAAAACGAGGCGAAGGCCGAAAGCCTCCGGGAAGCAGGATCCCCGTCCCCCGGCAGCGCGGCGGAAGCAGGTTCCCCCGTCACGGAGGCAGACGCCGGCCTCCCCGCGCCTGCCGGGGGCGCCGAAGCGGACGGACTTGCGAAGCGCCCGCCGAAGACGGACTGGGAGGGGATTTTGTCGTCGCAGTACCAGCTCGTCGGGAACAAGTACTATTTCCGCATGAAATTCTGGCTGACCCGGCAGGTCGAGCACGGCACGAAAAGCGGCACGGCGGCCCTTTATCACTGGCTCGATCTTGCGACGGGGGACTGGGGCGTGGTCTGCCCCGATCCGCTGTGCCGCCACGACGACCCCGCCGTCTGCAAATACCTCGAAAAAGGCTTCCTATCCCCTCACACGTTTCTCGACGAGAACACCTTCCTTTCGAATTACGACGTGACCCCGATGAAGCCGCAGCTGTGCCTGTTCGATCTGAAGGACAACACGATGAAGCCGCTCTTCAAGGGAAACAATTTAACAGGGGTCGACGTCCTCGGCGCGGACGGCAACACGGTCTGGCTGTGCCGCGCGGTCGAGAAGACTGTAAAAAAACAGACAACCCTGACAAGGACTCTCTACAAGATTTCTCTCCCGGACGGCGCGGTGCTTTACGAGCGCGTTCTGCCCGAGAACTGCCGCCCCTTCCTCTGGCACGACGGGCTTCTTTACTGCGACAATGTGAAATCGATCACCGTTGCCGACCCGGAGACATGGGAGGAGACCGTCCTGCTCGAATACGCCGCCGCAGACTATATCGGAGAATGGTACCTCGATACGAACCGGGACGAATTCTGGTTCGATATCAAGAACAAGGACAAAATGACCGGACGGATATACCGGTATTCGCGGGCGTATTCGCGGGCGGACGGGGTATGCGAAGAGGTTCCCATGCCTGTGCCGGAGATCTATTACTTCCAGCTCACGAATTCGATGATTTATTACTCCCCCTACGATCCCGTCGAGCTCGGTACCGGCCGCTGGGGGGACAAGGTGTACGATTACGCGGGAAAGACGATCTGGGCGGTGAGCAGGGACGACACCGCCGGAGAGCCCGCCGCCGTCTACGAAGAGAAGGAAAACCGCATCCTCGCAAGCAATGCGGCAGGGTATCTCATCTTCGGCTCCACGCTCCTCTTCGACACGATGCAGGTCGAGAAGAAGATCCTATACGACGAACACCTCCAGCCGATCGGCGAATATACCGAAATCAACTATGCGGGCGACGTCCATAAGATCTGCGTCGATCTTCGCACCGGAGAAGAAGACGCGATCACATTCGACTGAGAAAGGAGACACCGATGTTCCGCCATGAACTGAGAAAGCACCTCACACGCTTCAACCTCCTGCTCGCCGCGGTGATGCTCGCCGTTTCCCTCGCGCTCGTCGCCGCGGACAACGCGGGGACGTTCAAAATCAGGGATGAGGTGAACGCGGCACGGGAAAAGGTTTTCGCCGATTACCGCGCCGACCCCGACGCGGTGCTGAAAGAGAAAAAGGACTATGAAAACGCACGGCAGTCCGCGCTGTGGGGCGGCGAGCCCGTCGAAAACGTCCGCATCGATACGGGAGGCTATACCGACGCGAATCTCTGGCGGGACGCGGAGCCCGTGCTCGACCGCGTGAAGAGCTATCGGAAGGACGTCAAAAAGGTCACCTCGAACGCCCTGAAAAAGGCGACCGACCCCGACACCGTCCCCGGCTCGTACGTCTACCGGTATCAGCTCGAGCTGATCTCGCACTACCGGCCGCTCGAAGAGCTCGAGATCCCCGCCGAGGCGCAGACCGGCTGGAACGAATACTTTGCGCTCAAGGCTCCTGCGATTTTCTGCTTCCTCACGGGCATCGCCGTTTTCTCGAATATCTGGCTCACGGAAAAGCGCAGCCGGACGACGAACGTCCTGCGCATCTGCAAATACGGCGGGCGGCGGCTGATTCTCACAAAGCTCGGCGTCTCGGCGGCATTTTCGGTGCTCCTGACCCTGCTTTTCGCACTGACGCCACTTTGTGTGATCGCGTTTACGAAGGGACTCGGCTCGACGGAGCTCCCCATGCAGGCGCTCAAGGCCTTCGAATTCTGCCCGTACCCGATCACCGTGGGACAGGGGCTTCTCTTCTCCGTGCTCGCGCAGGTGATTTTATTCCTCCTGCTCGATCTCGGCGTAGTTCTGCTCGGGCAGGTGCTGTCGAACGAGATCCCGGTTTTCGGGATTTCGCTTCTTGTGCTCGTCGTGAGCTATGTTCTGAGCGGGGCGGAGACGTCCTCGCGGTTTTACGCGCTGCGGCAGTTCAATTTCCTCGATCTCGCGACCGGGGAGATTCTATTGACCCGCTACCGTTCGCTGAACATCGCCGGGTCGCTCGCGGGGCTGATCCCGACGCTCTGCGTGCTCGCCGCTCTCATCCTTGCGGCGTTCTGCGCTCTTCCCTTCCTCGTCGGAACTCGGGCGGGGGAATACAAAAGGCTCCGGCTCCCGACAATACGGCGCAGGCCCAAACAAGAAAAATCGCGGCTCTCGGACAAGCCCGGCTCGCTGTCCGTTGCGCGGTATGAGTGGACGAAGAACGTGGTCAACGCGCGGGCTCTCATTTTGATCCTCGCCGCTGCCGCCGTGAAGCTCGCGGTATCCGGCGCGTATTTCGAGCCGTACGAAGGGCAGTATTGGGAGATCTACCGCTCCTATATGGAAGAGCTGAAGGGTCCCGTGACGGAAGAGAAGATCGCGTATATCGAAAGCGAACGGGCGTATGTCTGGGAGTCCTACGGGGAATATGACGAAGCCGTCGGACTGTACCGCGACGGGAAGATCGAATACGAGGAATTTCAGGAAATCTCCGAGCGGCGCAACTACGCAAACGCCGTCGACCACCCGCTCGAAACCGTCGAAAAGCGGCTCGACTACCTGACCGACCCGCGGCGCGCCGAATACAAAAACCTCGAATTCCTCGACGAGCAGGGGATCATGCGCCTGTTCAACCAGCCCCTCGATTTCGTTTTGATCCTGCTCTTCATCGTGCTCTTCTCGGACGTCTTCGTGCGCGAATACCGCACGGGGTTCAAATCCATTCTGCACACGCTGAAATACGGCGGGGCGAGAACGTGGCTCGCGAAGATCGGCGCGGTGATTGGGACGGGGGCGTTCGTCTGGCTCGTCTTCCTCGCTGTCGATCTTGCCCTCGTCGCGAAAAGCTGGCCGCTCGACTTCCTCTCGGCGGGGCTCATGAGCATCCCGGACATGGAGGCGAGCGGATGGGGCGGGAGCGTCTTCTCCTACCTCTGCGCGTTCGAGGCGGTGCGGCTTCTCGGCGCGGCGGCGCTCGCGCTCGGGGTCGTCTCGCTGTCGGCGGTCACGAAAAAGCTCGTTTTGCAGCTTGCCGCGGCGTTTGCCCTGCTCGTTCTGCCCGCGCTCATCGCGTCGGAGGTGACGAAGGGGATCAGCATCGCGGCTCTCCTCGCGCCGTCCGCTCTGCCGAAGACCGCCCGGCTCGCGGGGTGGGTCCTCTTCGCGCTCCTGCTCGCCGCGCTCTCGCGCCGGGTCTGGGGAAAGGGGGGAAGCCGATGAAACCGGAAAGCTCCGTGAAGCATACCGTCTTATTCGCGATCCTGCTCACGCTCGTCCTCTCCCTGCTCTCCGGTCTCCCCGGCTGCCGAAGCGGGCGGGAGAAGGAGATCGAAAGCGAAATCCTCGCCGCACGCGCGGAAAACCAGGCGAAGGCGGAGAACGTCAGAGAGGAAGAATCTCTTGAACTCGCCGAACGAAACGAGCCGGATGGGGACGGATCGGAAGGCTCGGGGGACGGAGGTGTGAAATCCGCGTCGAAGACGGATTGGGACGGAATCCTCTCGTCCGGTTATCAGATCGCGGGAAACAAATACTATTTTCGGACCATGGAGCGAAAGCGGGTCAACGGAGTTATAAAAAGTGTGTCGATCACATCTTATATTGATCTTACGACAGGGGAAAGCGGCGTGATCTGCCCCGATCCGCTGTGCGGGCATGACGACTCGGCGGTCTGCAGATATATCGACGTAAACGCAATCACGGATTTCACCATGGCAGACGAACACACCTATATCAGAGGATACCGATCAAATCCGAACGCAAAAACAAAGATCTGCGCATTTGATTTGACACAGAACGACTATCGGGTTTTATATACGCCGAAACAGTTCAGTCCCGACCAGCTCGGGGTCGAGGACGGCGTACTCTGGCTCAGGGAATATTACAGCAAAACGAGCAAGAAGACGACGACTTATTATCAAACGATCATCGGCGTAAGGATTTCTGACGGTGAAA
>JAFYBN010000045.1 GCA_017540175.1 Clostridia bacterium
CCGCCGTCTTTCTCGTATTGCTGGACCGTACAGACCTTGAAGAACCAGAGCCCGTCCTCCGCGGCGTTCGCGAGCGGCGCGTGGACGTACCGCATTCCTTCTATATCCCGGAAATCCCCGGGGGAATAGACCGTCTCCGGCTCCCAGTCGCCCGTGTATTCCTCGGCTTCGGGCGGGAGCGCGGGCGCTTTTGCCTCCGCCTTGTCGAGCAGCGCGGCGTCAACCGAGGGATCGCGGCAGGCGGAGAAGAGCAGCGGGAGCAAAAGCAGGGCGGCAAGCGTTCGTTTCACGGCGGGACCTCTACTCCTTCGGAATGTATTTGACAACCGGGGTTTTATCTCTACTATATTTCAATTATAACTGATTTTTTCGTGTTTGTCAAGAGTGTAGTAAAAAAACCCGTGAAGGGGTTGTCCGGATCAAATTGAGACAAACCGGACAAGAAAACCTTGCTCGGAAAACTTGACAAGAATTCTGTCGGGTGCTATAATGAACCTGTATAAATTCCCATCAACAAAGGGAGGTTCGCCATGAAAAGAATTCTGATGATTGCGCTCTGCCTGCTGCTTCTGCTTCCCGCGGTCGTCTCCTGCTCGTCCGGAACGTCCAACGCGGAAGAGGATACGGCGGCGACGGGTACGACGCCCGAGGCGTCCGGCGAGGCCGGTACGGAGGTCAGCGCGGAGGAAGAGCGCGTGAAGCCCGACATCCCCGAAAAGGGCGATTACGGCGGAGACGAGATCTATTTCCTCGTCTGGGAGAATCAGGCCTGGGCGGACACCGTGCGCCAGTACCGCGACATTTACGCGGAGGGCATCACGGGCGAGGGCATCAACGACGCGGTCTATAACCGCAACGTCCTCATCGAAACCAATTACAACGTGAAGATCACGCAGGAGAGAATGGGACTGGGAGAGATCGACGGCGCCGTGAGCAAGGCGGTGAACTCCGGGGACACGACCTACGACGTGATCTACCCGCGTCTGTACGAGGCGGCGGCGATGTATCAGAAGAATTACTTCCAGAATCTTCTCGCTGTCCCGCACATCGATTTCGACAAGCCGTGGTGGAACTCCAACTGCGCGCAGTCCCTGTCGTGCTGCGGCATCCTGCTCGCGGCGGCGACGTCCATCAACGTCAACGACATCGACGCGACGGCGGCGGTCGCTTTCTCGAAGCCCGAGGCGGAAAACAACCAGATCGAAGACCTCTATTCCGCGGTCCGCGAGGGCACGTGGACGATGGACAAGCTCTCCGGTATCGCCGAAGCGGTCAAACGCGACATGGACGGCAACGGCACGATGAGCGAGGACGACTTCTACGGCATGCTCGGCGCGAACGACGTCATGACCTCGTTCTGGCACGGCGGCGGCGGCATCCTCTGCGCGAAGAACGACGAGGACGCGTTTGAATTCACGTTCGGCACGGAGCACGACATCGACGTCGCGCTCAAGGTCGTGAATCTCATGCAGCAGGATTGGTTCATGAACCACCACAAGATCACGAATACCGACGACGCGTATTACACCCAGCTTTTCGAGACCGGTCACGGCATGTTCTTCTGGATGCGGCTGGACGAGGTCACCAACATGAGAAACGGCGACACCGATTTCGGCATCCTGCCCACGCCGAAATACGACGAGAGCCAGGATCGGTATTACAGCTTCGTCTCCCAGCACACGACGGGGCTCATGTCCATTCCGATCACCATCGCCGGGGATAAGCTCGACGAGCTCGGCCTGATCCTCGAGGCGCTCGCCGCCGAATCCCACTACACGGTGATTCCGGAGTACATCGAGCTGTCTCTCAAGACCAAGCACGCACGCGACCACGAGTCCGGCGAAATGCTCGATATCATCATCAACAACCGCGTGTTCGACCCGATGACGATCTACGACTTCGGCGGCTTCGGCAACCACTTCCAGGGTTACGGCCCGAACAACACGACGGACATCGCCTCCGACGTCAAGAAGCAGGCGAAGATCGTCCAGAAATCCATCGACCGCGTCGTGAAAAAGCTTCAGGAATACGGCGAGGCCTGATTTCATCCCGATAAAACAAACAGCCCGCGGAGATTCAAATCCTCTCCGCGGGCTGTGTTTGTAAAGCTCTTTGCCCACGATGCGAAGCTTCGTAGACGATGCGCAGCATCGTCAGCTTTCATTCGGGGAAAGCCGCGTCCCCCCCTTAACCGTTCTTCAGCTCCTTGATATTGACCATATCCTCAAAGATGTAATTCGGATCCCCCCGCTCCGCGAGGGTCTCTTCCATGACCTCGCGCCTCACCTCGGGCTGGTATTCGTAGGTCTCGCCGCCCACGATGATCGTCACGGGCTTCTCGAAATCGAACATCCGGGTCGTGAGCAGGACGGTGTAATTGCTGCTCGACACGCCTTTCGCTTCGATGGTGATCGTGTTGTTCTCCGTGTCCGCGTGCGCGGTGATCACGCCCTGCGTGACCGTATAGGGGCAGCTCAGCCAGTAGAAGCTCTTGACGTCCCGTTTCTTCGCCCGCACGCTGAGATTCCAGACGACGGTTTCGGGCAGGGGATCGCGGGTGTAAGTGTCGGCGAAGCGCAGCGCGCTCGTGACCGCTTTGGTCGACGTCGTATCGCCGCTCTTGAAATACGCGGCGGCGTCCGCGACGATCTTGTGCTCCGCGTCGTCGTAGTCCGCGAAATTGTGCCCGTGGTCGAGGTGGATGTTGGTCCGGTGGATGTATCCGCCGCCGTACTGCGACGTGAGCTTGTCGAGCATGACGTGGTATTCCGCCGTGACCTTGTTCCGGTTATAGGCGGTGTCTTTTTCGCCCACCTGAAGCTGCAGGGGCATGTTGTAGAGGTTTTCAAGCTTCACCCCGTTCGGATGACCTGCCGACATGTTCGCAGCCGCAAAGCGGTCCGTCATGCGCGGTGTGATCTGGTACACGCCGTCCCCGCCCGCCGAGAAGCCGAGCAGATACACCCGGTTCGGGTCCACGTTTTCAAACAGGATCATGTTTTCGATCAGCCTGTCGTAGAGCGGGTAGGACTCCGGGTTCGAATGGCAGTCCCATGTGTCCCGCACGGCGCGGGGATTGACGTAGACGCCGTTTTTCACGCCCGTTTTGTAATACGTCGCCATCTGCCGCCACTGATCCTCGTTGATCTCGCCGGTCGGGTCGCTTCCGCCGCCGTGCAGGGCGATGTAAAGGGGATAGAGCCCGTTTTCGTCCGGCTTGCCTACGACCTTCACGCCGTATTTCATTTTCACGCCGTCGTACTTCATGACGTGATCCGCGGTTTCCGAGAGCCGCGTCTCATCCGCGCGCTCCTTTTCGCAGTATGCCGTCCAAAGCTCTTCCCGCAGAGCGGCAGCCTGCGCGGCGGGTGTGTTCAGGGGTTCTTCGGTCATTTCGTTTTCCTCCTCGGTTTCATTGGGTTCTCCCGGTTCACCCGGTTCTCCCGCCTCCGCCGCCGCGGTTCCGGGATCGGCGTCTGCGGGCTTGCTCTCCCCGCCGTCGGCCGTCTGGGTGCTGCCGCATCCGCCCGCGGTCAGGCACAGCGCAAGCAGCAAGAGCAGGATCTTTTTAAGGTTCAAGGAATCATCGCCTCCGTCGTCGTTTTGTTCTGATTCGATTATAGCACATCGGCGGGGAGATTTCAAGAGGGAAGGGACGCAGCTTTGATGCGAATCTCAACCGAAAAGGGGGAACGCGGCTTCTTTGAAAATGAAGCCCCGCACAGCAAGCTGCGCGGCAAGAAACTATCATATGTCCGGTGCAGCGAACCGCTCAAAGTGCGCATCGGGGTAACGTGAAGCGCACGATGAAACATTTTCGACATTTTCCTGATGACATGTCGCTAAGCATGAGAAAAGTAAAACGATAAAAAACGGCGGTCTCCCTGATGGGAGACCGCCTGTTTTTCAGCTATTCGGTTATGACCGTCAAATGCTTAGTGCTTCTTCTTCGCGACGGCGAAGCCGGCGAGGGAGATCACGGAAGCGATGGCGGCAATGACGCCGAAGTCGAAGGTCTGAGGAGCTTCAGCCTTGGTCTCAAGCTCTTCGGAGGTGGTGTCAACCACGTCGGCC
>JAFYBN010000046.1 GCA_017540175.1 Clostridia bacterium
ACTTTTTCTCCTTTATCAGAGGAGCCGGTTCAGCAAGCTGAACCCAAAAGTACCAAAAAGAGGAACTCTTTCAAAGTCTTGGGTGTTCCGAGGTCGGAGAGTTCGCGCTCCGCGCGAATCTCGGGACCTCGGGTCAGGGCGTTGCTCACCCCACCACCTTTTGAAAAAGGTGGACGAAAACTTTTGGGACTATTTGCGACAGACACGCGTTTTTACTTTAGATTAGGATCGTCCATAAGAAAAAGGCCGCCGCATTCGGAGGGAATGCGGCGGCCGCGCTGTTCAGTTGGGCGTATTTCCCGCTTTGTTCGGGATTATTTTCTCTTCGAGATCCAAGCGGAGCCGAGGACGGAGAGGATCACAACGATGCCGCCGCCGATGAACGAGCCGCATCCGGACTTCTTCTCTTCCTTAGTGGTCGTGTCGTCGGTCGAAGGAGTCTCGGCAGCCGGTTCGGTCGAGGGTTCCTCGGTCGTCGTAGGCTCTTCGGTCGTCGGTTCCTCAGTCTTCGGAGGCTCTTCTGTCTTCGGAGGCTCTTCGGGCTTCGCCTCCTGCTTGAACGGGAGGTCGAAGGTGGTGTCCACGAGTCCGTCGTTTTCATCCACGACGTAGATCTTGATCAGGTGATCGCCGGCGGCGAGCCCGCTGACGTCCATCTCGATCTCGAAGCCTTCCGCGGCCTCGTTGATCGCGCCCTTGACGTCGGGTCTGTCAACGATGTAATCCGCCGATCTCACCGCTTCGCCGCCGTCGATGGAGTAAGCGAAGCCCTTGATCGCGGTGCTGATGTATGCCCAGCCGCGCACGGTGAGGACTTCGATGTATTCGCCCTCGATCGGGTTTTCGGCGAGCCATACGTTCGCGCTGCCGTTGACCATCTGCTCATAGTCGATGTAGATGTTGTCCCAGGACTTGTTGAGCAGCTGCGTGCTTGCCGCGGCGGGAGCGGCCTTCGTGCCGCAGAGGATGACTTCGGAAACCTGCATGATCTCGTCGGTCGAGGACGCGACCTCGAACTTCACCTGGGAGTATCCGGCGGAAGCCTTGAACGCCTTCGCGAAGTACTTCTGGTTGACCTTGTCGAACATCGTGTCGGTGCCGGAGGCGATTTCGGTCCAGTTTTCACCGTCGTTGGAGCCGGAGAGCGTCCACTTGGTCGGGATGCGTCCGTACTCGGCGTTGTCGTTCGCCGTCGCGATGATTATGCCGTCGAAGCTGTAGGAGTCGTCAAACTTCGCGTACGCCGCGGCGGGCAGGGTGTTCGTGCAGAACTTGGTGCCCACGCTGCCGTCCCAGAGGTTATCCGGACCTTCGCCGTCGAAGGAGGCGGTGCCGCCGTTCGGGGTCGGAGCGTCGATCGGCGTCTTGCCGATGGCGGCGGCAGCGGATGCCGCGTCGTCGTAAGCAGTCGCTTTGGGAGCTACCACGGTCGTGCCTTCGCTGAAGGTGTAGGTGTTGATCTGTCCGCCTTCATTGAACCACGCGGAGTCGATGAGGAGGGTCTGGTTGCCGTCGAACTGGTCCATGACGACGTTCGTCATGCCGAAGGTGAAGCCTTCCGTGAATTCAAGCGGAGGATCGGATTCGGTCCAGCAGGACGCGGGGATGAACACCTCGAGCATATAGTTCGTGCCGTTCGTGGTGCAGGCTACCTGCGCGTCTTCCACGTCGTCGCCAGCGGTGCCCGTGCCGAACACGAAGTGCTCGCCGATGGACGCCTCGCCCTCAGAGTTGACGACGATGGAGTAGAAGTAGAGCGTGCCGTAGTCGCTGCCCTGGGTCGTGGGATCGGGATAAATGTTCAGCTGGATGCCGTCGCCGGAGTTGTAGGAGCCCATGCCGGGATCATGCACCGTCGTGGGTTCGGACGGGTCGGTGACGTCCGCGAAGAGGTAGAGACCGTCCTCGCTCCAGAGGTAGTAGAACAGAGCGTCCGGCGGGTTGTCGGGCATCGGCAGCCCGGCGGCCGTCACGGAGTTCTGGTTGATTCTGCGGATGAGAGCGCCTTCCCATTCGCCGGGATCCTTCACGCCGTCGATGGTGGGAGCGGTCTTGGCTCTCGGAATGGCGTAGTTTTCGCCGTAGCTCGGTTCGCCGTTGGCGACGACGGGCGTCTCATAGACCGCTGCCGCTTCGTCCAGCTCGGCGCGGAACGCCTTCGCGGCTTCCTCGGTCGGGAAGAAGGCGATGTAGTCGATGTTGATCTCGTCGCCGGTGCTCATGGAGCCGCCCGCGTCGCTGCCGTCGTTGCCTTCCTGCCACATCGGGTCAAGGCGGATCCATTCGACCGTGCCTTCCCAGTACGGCTCGGTGATGGCGTACTGCGCGGCCTTGTAAGCGTTGACGGTCTTCACGTTTTCATCGGGAATATAAATAATGTAGGTGTGCCACTGGTCGTCGGCCGCAACGTTGATGTGCGTGCACTCGGAGCCGGTGAGCCCTCTGCCGTTGGTGTGCGCGAAGAGCTCGATCGCGGTCGCCGGACCGGGGTTCTTCACTCTCGCCTTGCACCAGACGATGTCGGAAACGTCGTCGGCCTCCATGTCGATGGAGACGTACGGGTCGTTGCCGCCCGCGATGAAGTTGTAGTATTCATTGCCCTGATCGTCGCGTTCACCGAAGTAGGACACCGCGTTGTTGGAGTTGGCGCCCATGAAGTCGGACATTTCTTCATCTTCGTTGAAGTCCCAGAGGAGGGTGGGCTCGACGTTTCCGCCGACCGCAAGAGGCGCTCCGCCCCCTTCGCCGCCGAGCACGATCTCGCCCCAGACGGACGGGTTCGAGGAGGCGGAGTCGGAGATGTCGGACCAGCCGATGCACATCGTTCTGTTTTCGTATTCGGCGTTGTCGTTGTAGGAGATTTCAAAGCCGTACTTCACGCCCGGCTTCGGGGCGTAGGTATCGTCGTAGGCCTTGATGTGCCACACCGCTTCGATGTAGTAGGGCTTCGCGGTGTCGTTGTCGGGATCGTTTTCAAGAGAAGTGTGAACTTCCATGAATTCCGCGTCGAACTCCTCGTTGTCCCCGCTCACGCCGGAGCCGGAGCCGACGAGCCAGTTCGCCTGGGAGGAGTAAAAGTCGCCGTAAGGAGTCACGCCGACCCACGCGTCGGTCGCGGAGTTGATGCTGGACCCGTCGTTGTTGGACAGGGACAGGCAGATTTCCGCGCCGTCCATGTTGTACGTCATGGACGCGAGCGAGAGGTCTTTCGTCCAAAGGGAGGAGTCCGGAACCTCGCCGAGGAAGTAGAGGTTGTCGTCATCGTACAGGAACCGGATTTTCACATGCGTGCCGGTGTCCGAGCCGTTGCGGATGCGGGTCTGTTCCTGCACCTCGCAGGTATCCCAGATCGCGTCCTTCTGACCGTCTACGACGGGACTCCCGCGCGAGGCTGTGATCGAGTAGCCCTGCGTTGTGGACGCCTGCGCCGGAACGACGATCAGGGTCAGCATCATGGCGATGATGACGAGAAGGGTTGTTGCTTTTCTCATACCAGAATGCTCCTTTGCTGAAAAAGATTTTTGATCGCCGGCGCGAATCCGGCGCGTCCGACCGCCGTCTGACGGACGAACACCCCCGCACTGCGCCGTGTTCCTCTGTATTATAGCACACTTTATCCAAAATAGCTTAAATTTTCGTAAAGTTTTTGGAATATTTTTTGCTGAATTTTCAGTTTGTTCACAATTTCATGAAGGAACCGCCGCCGGACGGGGCGCCGCGGCGCGGAATGGGCGGATGAAGCCGCGTTCTCCGGCGGTCCGGAGCGGCGCTCAAGTGAGGAATTCTTCCCGCACGACCGCCGCCGAATACGCCGGGATCACAAACTCCGCCCGTCCGTCGAAAATCGCGCCCGTGAGCAGGTCGTACACGACGGGCGCGCCGCCGTCCGCACGTGAGAGGGAGGGGGTGGGGGAGAGGGAGAGGGAAACCGCGGTTTCCTCGGCGCGGTTGTTCACGAGGTACCACAGCCGTCCGCCGTCCTTTTCGTAGGGCGAGACGAGAATGACGCCCTCCGCCTCCGCCTTGACGCACAGCCCGGCGTCCTCCGTCCGCGCGAGGGCGGACGCGGGGTCAACCGTCAGCTCCGCCTCCTCGTCCTCCGGCTTCGCCGCCGTCCAGAGCAGGACGCCGCCCGCCTTCTCAAACGCCGCGAGCTTTTCCCGCACGTCCGGATCGAGCCGGCGCACGGCGGGCAGGACGAGGGAGGAGATCTCAAGCCCGTTCGCCGAGAGTGAGCCGCCCGACAGCGCCGCTTCCCGGATCCAGTCCGCGTCGATCAGGGTGTAATCCAGTCCCGCCTCTCCGAGGGAGCGGTTGAGGTCGGCGAGGGTCTTTTCCGCGAGGCGGATCGGAGCGGGAAGGGGCGCGTCGCAGTTGACGCCGATCACGTCGGGATAATAGTATCCCTGCGCCGTCTCGATGGGGTAGTACACCCCGATCTTCCCGGCAAAGCGCGCGCCGCGGAGCAGGTACGCCGCCCGGGCGAACATTGCGGCGTAGGCGGGGAAATCCTCTCCCAGCCGCTCGGGGGAGAGATAGGAATTGACGTGGTTGATCCCCGCACGGAACAAGAGCGCCATCGTGCCGCGCTGTTCCTCGAAGGTGAAGTCGCCATCGTGCACCTTCCCGGCAATGGGGCAGATCTCGACCATGACCCGCTCCGTTTTGCCGCTCATCCGCGCCGCGGAGCCGACGTACCGCGCCGCCATGGCAAAGTCCGCCGGGGAGCGGAAATAGGATTCGGGACTGCCCGTCAGCATGTCCACGCCCGGCCAGTCGAACTCTTTGAGCTGGTGCATGAGGTTTCCGTAAAGCGGGACGTGCATGGACAGGCTCTCCTCGAGCAGGCAGTGCCCGGAAAAAGCGATCCCATGCGCCGCGCACCACGTCTCGATCTGCGCGAAAAAGGCGTCCTTCGTCATTTCCCCGACCGTGCGCCAGAAGCGGAGCTTGCCTTCCTCAAACCGGTCCTCGCGGGAGAAGAGCGCGGGCAGATCGTCCGTGAGCTCCCTGCCGTGCATCCGCCGGAAGACATCGGGCAGATCCTCCGACCACGGGACGAACGCGTACGGCATGGGGACGGTGCAGTTGACGTAGCCGGACATGAGGCTCGGCTCGTCGGTGAAGACCGCTTCGAAGCGGGAAAAGCCCGCCGTCTTTTCATAGTACCGGTCGTAGGTGCAGCGGATGAACGCGGCGACGGCGGCCTTGTCCATGAGATTCGGGTAATGTCGGGGACCCCAGCCGCATTTCTGCGCGTGGGAGCCTTCGAACACGGGACGCACGGCGTACACCCGGTCCGCGCCTTCGGCGTGGTCCGCGTCGAAGGGGACGGGGGAGCCGTCGTCCCGGCACGCGAAGACGATTTTCTCGAAGGTGTCGGGCCGCCGCCACTCCCCGCCGCTCACGCGGAGTTCCGTGAGCCCGCGCGCCTCGTATTCCGGATGTCCGAGCATGGTGAGCCCGTCGGCGGAGCCGCTGGGGTATCCTTTTTCGTCGTAGAGCCAGACGCCCATGCCCCGTTCTGCCGCGGCGGAGATCACGCGGTCGAGGTCGGCGAAATCCGCGTCGCTTTCGAGATAGACGGCGGGGTCGTCCTTTGCCGTATGCCACGGGACGTTTGTGACAAGTCCCCCGAAGCCGGCTTTCAGAAGCGCGTCGAGCTTCGGGTTCGGATCCCCCTCCGCCCGCTCCGCCCGTTCCGCCGCGTCGTGCCGGAGCATATAGGGGCGATCCTCGTTCAGCGGATTCTGAAAACGCTTTTTTTCTTCTTCGTTCATCGGTTGTCCTCCTTTTGATGATGGAACTGCGTTCCGGCGAGACGCCGGCATCCGGATGCTGCGGGACGGGATGTGGTTCTGTCCATATCATAACATGATATGGCGGGAAGAGCAAGAGAGATTCGGGAATTTTGGGGGGAGAAGTTTTGAGGGGGCTCACGCCGCACGGTTTGGAGTCTGCTGAAACCGCATCATAGAGAATGCTGCGCCCTTGAAGGGAAGGCTATCCCCTTGCCTCGCCAGTGCGACTGCCGTGCCGACGCTGTCGCACTTGGCACACGGGAGAGGTGGCACCGTCGTGAGACGGTGACGGAGAGGGTATTCGATAACGAAAAAAGCTTCTGATGCCGAAGAGCATATTAAGGAACAAACGCTTCGCGTTTGTGGTACGAGATATTGCCCTGCGCGGGCGGCGGCACGGAGGGGCAGCTCAGGCCGCATGGCCCCTGCGCCGACGCAGTCGCGCTGTGCGGGTCCCCTTGGCCATTTAATCTGTTGTTCTTGATCCTCCAAAGCGGCTCTGGCGGTGCAGCGCACGGCGTCAGCCGAGGAATCACGCGAGTTCATCGCGGCCTGATTTCTTGAAATCGGAACCGTTCGTGAAGACGAGCGCGTTTGATTACAGGTCGCGTTTGGCTGTCAGCGGAAGTTTGGGGTGCGTCTTCGCGAACGGGAGTTTGCGGTTGTCTGCTGAGTCTGTTCGCGTTTCAGCGCGACGATTTGTTCAGCTTTCGCCGCTCGTATTGCGAACGCGGGATTCCTCACCCGCGTTCGCTGAACGCACAGAGAAGACTTTACGCCGCGTCGCGCTGAAACGGTAAAAGGCATAGCAGACAACCGCAAACTCCCGTTCGCGACGCTGCACCCCAAGTCCCGGCTGACAGCCAAACGCGCCGAGTAATTCGCGAATTTGGATCGCGGCAATTCGCGCAGGCGCGAATTGCAACGTTTCGGCTGACGATTCGAGAGCCGCAGTCGCTGACAGTTTCGGCTGAAAACTGCGCTGATGAGTCGAAGCCGCTGAAGAGGATCAAGGACCGCAGATTGGATGGCCAAGGAGACCCCCAGGGGGGCACCTGCGGCCTGAGCTGGTGCCCCCCTGCGCCGCCCGCGTAGGGCAATATCTCCGTACCACAAACGCGAAGCGTTTGTTTCCAAAAAAACAGGCGGTTTCATCAGACTCCCCCGCTCCCCGCGCAGGGTAAAACAAATCCGTAATTCCCAAACGCGGAGCGTTTGTAACCTTAAAGAACATGCGGTTTAAGCAGATTCCATGAAAGAACACGCGCTTTCAGCAGAATCCCTCGTGCCGTCCGCAAGGACATCCCACAGCGTTTTCCCTGTTGACATCCCCGTCCCCCCTGTGGTACAATGATACGGATATCACAAAACACCCCCGCGCAGAACCGCCGGACGCAGCGCCGGGCCGTCGGCTGTTCCGCGCCGGGCTGAAAACACAAAAGGAGGAGGCTGACATGACCATCGACGAGCTGCTCCTCACACCGTACCGCGTCATCGACATCCTCCCCGAGCGCGTGCCGGAAAACAGCCCCGGGCAGTATTCCGCCGTCGAGCGGTACTTCCTGAAGGACAAAGCGCTCCGGCGGCGGCAGGCGGAGCTGCTTTTGAAGCTGAACTGCTATTACGACCTCACCTTCGTCCTCCCCCGGCCGGACGGGACGGAGGAGGAGATTTTCAATCCCGCGCCGGAGACCGTGACGAAGCTCGTCGGGCGGGAATACCTCTGCGTCCTCATCGGCGGCGAGGTCCCCGGTGCCCCCGAAGCCCTGATCACCGCCGACCGCGCGGACGCCTATATGACGGTCTATCACGCCGAGGGGCGGCTGCTCGACCTGATCCACAAGCTCACCGAAGCGGCGGGGCTGTTTCTGTGGGAAGAAGAGCGGGAAGAAGACCGATAGACTGCGGCGGCGTAACGGACGACAGCTCACCTTGTTGGAACAACGAAAGGAGAATGACCGTGAGAGAGAAAACCGTGTATTATGTGTCCGTTCACGGAAGCGACGCGGATGGGGACGGGTCGGAGAAGAGACCCTTCCGAACGATCGAAAAAGCGCGGGACGCGATCCGTTCCCTGCCCGAGCTGCCCGAGGGGGGCGTGACCGTGCTCCTCGGCGGCGGGGAATACAATTTGGAAGAGACCTTTGTCCTGACCCCCGAGGATTCCGGAACGGCAGAGAGACCGGTGATCTACGCCGCGGCTCCCGGGGAGGAGGTCAGCGTCGTGTCGAAGGAATTCATCACCGGCTGGCGGCGGCTGACCGACGGGGAGAGGGCGTCCGCGCTTTTCGGCATGTCGGAAGAGGCGAAGGAGCATGTGTACGCCGCCGAGATCCCCGCGGGGCGGAGGTTCCACTTCCTGTACGCGGATGGTGTGAGCCTGCCGGTTTCGCGCATGATCGGCTCGGACGCGTGGGAGACCGACTGGCCGCGGGCGAGCGCCGGAGGGGAGGATTTTTCCCCGGAAGGGCTCCATGCGCGCTTTGAGCCCGGGATTTTGGACGGGCTGGACGGCTGGGAGGACGCGGAGCTGCGTCTGATCACCGCCGTCTGGTGGAACGTCAACGCGCGGCTCACGCACATCGACGCGGCGCGGGGAAAGGGGCTCATCGAATCCGGGCTGACCGTGTTCTATTCCAATTTCAGCGGCATGGGCGGGCAGTTCGATCTCATGAACACGCCGAAATACCTGCGGCGGGGCGCGTGGTGCGTCGACTCCGTGCGGGGGCGGGTCTATTACTGGCCCGCGGACGGCAGGGATCCGAACGACGCGGTCATCTTCGCCCCGCGGCTGTACGAGCTCGTCCGTTTTCAGGGAGAGGAGCCCGGGGGAAGAACGGTGGACTTCATCACACTTTCCGGTCTGCGCTTTCTCTATACCGACCGCGTGCCGGAGACGGCCCTCGATCCCGCTTGGCTGACGCGCAACGGCGAGCATCCGGACGGGATGATCTATCTGCAGAACGTCGAAAACTGCGCCGTGGAGAACTGCGTTCTCGCCTATTCCGGCTCGCAGGGCATCGTGCTCGACCACCGGGCGAAAAACTGCCGGATCACGGGAAACGAGATCGCCCGCTCGTCGTCCGGCGGCGTGTACGTCACGGGGTACGGACCCGGCGCGCTTGACGAGAACAAAAACAACCGGATCGCGAAGAACCGCATCCATCACGTGGGGCTGGAGTACATGCACTCCTGCGCCGTGCAGTTCTTCGGGTCCGGGGGAAACGTCGTGGAATACAACTATTTCCACGATCTGCCCTACGCCGCCGTTTCGATCATCGGCATGGCGCCTCAGCACATGCGGGGCGGCATCGGAGCGATCGACACCTCGGATACCTACGGAAGGAAGCAGACGATGTACAACGCGCGGTGGGACGAGATCGACGCCGCCTCGCTGCTCGATCACCGGGACGCATACCGGTACCAGCATTCCGGCTTCAACGTGATCCAGTACAATATCTGCGACGACTACATGCTTACGCTCCGCGACGGCGGCGCGCTGTACGCGTGGTGCTCCGGTCCCGGCAAGGTCTGGCAGTACAACGTCGGGCGGCGGCGCTTCAGCGACGATTGGGCGGTCCGCGCGATCCACATGGACGACCTTGACGGATACAATTACATTTTCGGAAACCGCTTTTACGCAAGCGGCGCGACGGACAACAGCCACACGAACGGCGCCTCCGGCGGACGCGGAGACGGCGGCAGAACGGACCTCGACGTTTGGGACGACACCGTGAGCGACAATATCTGGAAGGAGAACCGCATCTCGGCGGATCGGCCTCCCGAAGGGTACGCCGAACTGCGCGAAAAGATCGAGCAGATCGGCGGACCGTGGTCCCTGCGGGTGGAATGAGTCTGCGCTTTCACTTACGCTTTGGAACGGCTTGAACCGCGTCGGGGGCAGGCACTCCGCGCGGCATAATATTAGGAGGAAATCAAAAATGTTCAAGGTACTACTGCTCAACGGCAGTCCCCACGCGCACGGCTGCACGGCGACGGCGCTCGAAGAAATGATCGGCGTCTTCCGCGAAGAAGGAATCGAAACGGAGCTCGTCCACGTGGGAAATGAAAACGTCCGCGGGTGTCTGGCCTGCGGCTCGTGCGGGAAACGCGGCAAATGTGTGATCGACGACCTCGTGAACGCGTTCGCGCCGAAATTCGAGGCGGCGGACGGACTGGTGATCGGAAGCCCGGTTTATTACGGCTCTCCGAACGGGACCCTGCTCGCTTTTCTGGATCGGCTCTTTTACAGCACCCGGTTTTCGAAGCACATGAAGGTCGGCGCGGCGGTGGTGAGCTGCCGCCGGGGCGGGAACACCGCGTCCTTCGACGTGCTGAACAAGTATTTCACCCTCAGCGGGATGCCCGTGGCGTCCTCCACCTATTGGAATCAGGTGCACGGCTTCACGGCGGAGGATGTGAAAAAGGACCTCGAGGGGCTGCAGACCATGCGCAACCTCGCGCGGAACATGAGCTTTCTGATCCGCGCGATCGCGGCGGAAAAACAGAGGGCGGGACTCCCCCTCGTGGAGCGCGCCGCGTTCACCAGCTTTCAGGACGGCAAGTAACAGGGCCGCCCGCCGCAAAACGAAAAAAGACCGGCGCATTCTACCCGATTTTCGGGCGTGAATGCGCCGGTTTGAATTCTTATTCTCGGAAGCTCTGCGCTCAGCCGTTGATGCTGTTCATCACTTTGTCATGAGCGGTAACGAGCGCGGACTTTTCTTCGACCATGGCGGTGTAATCTTCCTGCTGCAGCGCGCTGATCGCCGCCGTCTGCCATGCGTTGTACTCGCCTTCGCCGACGTAGTACATGATGTGCCAGCCGTAGGTCGTTTCCACGATGTCGTGGTCGCCGGGCTTGCGGCTGTCGTCAAACAGCCAGTCGTTGAATTCCTCGACCATCCGGCCGGGGGCGACGTTCTCATACAGACCGCCGTTCGAAACCGAACCGGTGTCTTCGGACCAGAGGGGAACGAGCTCGAGGAATTTCGCTTCGGAGAAGCCCGCCGCTTCCCATTCCGCGTAGATTTCTTTCGCCTTCGCGTCGTCCTCGTACTGACCGTCGTTTTCGGTGTTCCTGAAGAGGATGTGGCGGACGTTTCTCGTCTGGGTGTCGTCCGCGTACGGCGCGCGGGTCAGAAGGTAGACCGTGAAGCTGGTGTCGCCCGTTTTGCCGACAACGTAGGATTCGCCGGCGGACGCGCCGCCGAACGCCCACTCGGACAGATCCGCGTTCAGGGAGGCGAGGCTGCTCTTGGACGCGTGCTCGTGGGAGAGGCCGTCGAGCGCGGTGTTCACGGTTTCCTCATCCGCTTCCAGCGTGCCGGTCAGAATCTCGGAGAGGGTCGATTTGAAGGCGTCCGCGGTCGAGGCGGCCTTGAGCTTGTTCGCGGTCTCCTCGGCAAGGGCGGAATCCTCAGCCGCCGTGGAGGTGGGATTCTCGTTGTCGCCGTAGGTCGTGAAGGAGGAGGAGCTGAAGGTGTAGGACAGATAGTCGACGCCGTTCAGCGTGTCGGCGTTGTTCGCAAAGTACTCGTCCAGCTTTTCGTCGGTGTAGCTGAGAGAGTCGAGATACGAGTCACGATACTTCAAGGCGAGGGTGGAGAGCTCGAGGCACTTTTTCACGTCCTTGATCCGGAGGGTGTTCCCCGTCATGGCGGAGAGGTACGCTTCCGCGGTATAGCCGTAGCCGTCCGCGGTCGCTTCGATCCCTTTCAGATTGTCTTCGATCGAGGCGTAGTCCGCGTCGTCCAGCGTGATGCCCGCGGCCTTCGCGCCTTCGCACAGGGCAAGGATCTCCGTAACGCTCGATTTTGCCGTGGAGAGGAAAAAGTCGAACCATGTGGTGCCGTCGGAATATGTCTGAGTCTTCAGGGAGGCCTTGGTATCTACGCCGTAATAGCTGAGATAGGGATAGTAGCTCTGATACTGGTTGCCGTAGAAATACGCCATCATCGCGCCGTCCACCTTGAAGTTCGGGGATTCCATGGCGGTCTTGCTGCGGAGCAGGGAACCGCTCAGATCGAGTCTGGCATAAATCGCGAGACCGATCACGATCGCGGCGATCACGATTACGGCAATCGTGATGAGCAGGGTTTTTTTGTCTTTTTTCGGGGCGGATTTCGTCTGTTTGGTCATGGAAAGCAGTCCTTTCTTGCCTTGTTCTTGCTATGCAGTTACCTTTCATTATAACACGGATCGCGGCGCGTGTCAAGGTGAAAAGATGAAAACTTTGCACCCCCGACCGGCCGAAAACTGTGTGAAAACGCTGTAAAAGCGCACAATAAAGCCGCCCCGTACCCGGCGCTCAGCGCCGGGGGGACGGCGAGCCGCTTTCCCACGCTTCGGCGAACTCGTCAAGCGGCGCGCTCCCGCCGGAGAAGGCGAGGATCTCCCGCTGTGAGGCGAGAACGGCGCGGCGCACGAACTCGTCCGCCATGGCGGGGGAAAAGAAGCGGCAGCTTTCTTCTGTTTCCGGGACGGGGGGCATCTCGAAATCGCGCAGCATATCCGTGAGAAATTCCGACGCGAAAAAGGGCGCGAGCGAAAACAGCTCCTCCTCTTCGATCCCCGCGGGCAGGGGAGGGGGAGCTTTGAGGGCGTATTTTTCGATCATGTACGGGTTGAGCAGCTCGTAATCCCGGTGCAGGCGCGCGACGTTTCCCGGGACATGGGGATCGTATCCGGTCTCTCCGTACAGCATTTTCCTTTGGACGATGTCGCCGACCAGGTGCAGATAATACCCGAGATACAGCCCGTCCGCCGGCAGTTTTTCGCCGAAGCGGGCGCGGAACCCCGTCAGATCATAGGTTTTCTTCGTTCTCCCCGCCGCGGGATCGGCAAAGCGGATCTCAGGGTGCCCGGCGCGGTTCGGCGCGCAGTCCGGCAGCACGGAGCCGAGCCGGAACCGGTCGGGATCGCACGGGAACGCGGGGATCTGTCTCAGCAGGCATTCTGCGACGGCGAGATGGATGACGCGGGAGGGCATATCAACCCTCCCCGACGAGATCGAGCAGGAAGGCGCGCGCTTGTGAGCGGCGCTTCAGGGCGTGGACCGTGCGGCTCGCTTCCGCCGCGCCGAGACGCCGCGCGCTCTTGTTTTCCGCTCCGTCGCCCGCGGCGCGCCGGATGTTGTAGGCGAGCCAGTCGAGCGGTCCGCGCGCGCTCGCCGCGAACGCCGCTTCCCAGTCGACGCCCGCCGTCGGGCGGCACGCCCGGTACGCTTCGAGGAACGCCGAGCCGAGCGCCTTGCTGAGCTCGCCCGTGCCGTCGTCCGCCCACGCGAGCACGGCGTCGCAAAGCTCCGTGTCGGGGCGGATCGGACCCGCCGCCTCCCAGTCGATGACCGAGGGCTTGTCCCCCGTCCAGAGGACGTTCTTCGCGTCGAGATCGCGGTGGCTGAGCACGGTCCGGTTCCCGAGCTTCTTCTCCGCCTCACGCACGCTCTCTTCCAGCTCCTCGAGTCCGGCGAGGGAGAGCTCTGGCGCCATGCCGCCGTCCGCACCGCTCTGCGCGAGCTGCCTCAGCGCGGGCCAGTCCGGACGGGATCTGTTCGAGAAGGGAAGATCTCCTTCGATTTTGACGTCGGCCGCGTGGATCTTGCCGAGCACGTCCCCGACCGCGGCCGCGTGCCGGGGCGTCAGGGCGGAGGGGAAGAGGGGCTTGGCCGAGAGCCACGGATAGAGCATGACGTATTCGTCCCCGATCCGCACGACCGGAGAACCATCCGCGGTGAGGGCGTGTACGGCGGGGACGAACGCCGAAAGCGCGGCTGCGATCTTCTCCGAGGCGATCATGTTCGAAAGCGCCTCCGGCCGCGCCATGACCGAGGAGTTCAGCACCTTGAGCGCGAACGAGCCCTCCGCGGTGTCGATGCGGTAGGTGGTGTGCATCAGCCCGCCGAGAACGGGGGCGGGCGGGTTCAGCAGCATGCCGAGACGGTAGGCTTGTACGATTTGAGAAAACTGCATGACGGCCCTCCTTTCTCACCGAGCGTCCGAAATGAATTTCTTGACCATGGGCACGTAGAGGAATTCTCCGTCCTCTGAGCGGGCGTACTGGTACTGCGTGTGCCCGAAGCCCTTCATGAGCGTGAACGAGACGCCGTCCTCCCGCCATCCGAGGTGCAGAAGCGTGCGGTAAAGCAGCCGGTTCTGCTCGAGGCGGTTGACCATGTCCCCGTCGGCGACGACGAGCGCGACGAGGGGCAGCTTTTGAGGGTCGCTCTGCGGCTTCACGTGGTAGACGGGCGCGGCTTCGTCCACGCGCACGAGCCGGGTATCGAGCCCGCGCTCGCGCAGAACGTTGTAATGCACCGTGGGCTGGCCCGCGTCGCAGAAATACCCGCCGATCTGCCGACGGTCCTGCGCGTCGATCCCGTGCGCCGCGAGAAAGCGGGCGTCGAGAGCGAGCATCATGGAGAGATATCCCCCCGCGCTCGAGCCGCCGACGAAGAGGCGGCTGTGCGGCAGATTCGAGAGGCACCACGAAACGGCAAGCGCGGCGTCCTCGATGAATTCGGGAAAGCGCGCCTTCGGGTAGAGCCGGTAATCCGCCGTCGCCGTGGAGATGCCCTGCCGCGCGAGTTCGGTGAAGACGGGATCGTCCCCCCTCCCGCGGTCGCCTCCCTCGAGTCCGCCTCCGTGGAAGAAAACGAAGAGGGGCGCGTCCGCGGGGGCGTCCGCGGCGTAAAAATCGAGCCTGTGCTCGTCGAGCGGCCCGTAGGAGAGTCCGCGCTGGATCATGATGTTCGCCTCATTTCCTCTTTTTTCTCCATTATAGCGTATGATCGGAAAAAATGCAAGAGGACACGCGGCTTTCGCGGCATTGCGTGTCCGGAGAAAACGCGGGAGGACTTCGGCCTTCGCCCGGCGGCGGACGGCGTGCGGCTCCGGGGGCTGTTTTTGCCCGCCGGGGTGCGCAGACGGGATTCATTTCTCTTCCCGTCTCGCCGCGGCGAGCAGGACCGGGGCGGCGATCATGCCGGCGACCCCGGCGAGATTCCAGCCGATCCACGTCGCCGCGAGCGCGAGAAAGGGATGCGCCCCGGCAAGCTTTCCGAGCAGGCGCGGCTCAAGGAACTGCCGCACGACCGTGACGACGAGAAGCAGAACGAGCAGCGCGATCCCCCGCCCGCCCGCTCCGGTGAGGAAGCAGACTGCCGCCCACGGGACGAGCACGCACCCGCAGCCGAGCACGGGCAGAAAATCGATCACCGCCGTGAGCAGCGAGAGGGCAAGCGCGTTTTCCGCGCCGATGAGGGTCAGCCCGGCGAGAAGCTCCCCGAACGTCACGCCGAGCAGCAGCAGCGCCGCGCGGAAATAACCGAGCGCGGCGTCCGCCATGGGCTCGAGCCGGGACCGCAGGACGCGTGTCGCTCCTTGCGGCAGAAACGCCCGAACCGACGCCGCCGCTCCCTCCGGATCGGCACTCAGGTAGATGAAGCCGACCACCGTCACACCCATGGCGAGCAGGGAACCCGGAAAGCCCTGCACGAGCGCCCCGAGCGTCTCTGCCGCCCATCCCCCGAGCGCGGCCGCGGCTTTTTCCGACGCCGCGCCGAGCAGAGCCAGCGGATCGACCCCGAACAAGGAAGCGGAGCCGCCGAGGGCGCGGGGCAGGCGCTTCAAAAGGTCCTCAAAGATCAGCCGCGCGTGGGTCACGACCCGGGGAAGCTCGTCGACCAGCGCGAACAGCTCCCCGAGCAGCTTGCCGGAGAGCAGGGCCGCCGCCCAGCCGGCAAGCAGGCAGACGGCGCACGCGAAAACCGCGCCCCCGATTTTCCGCCCGAGCCGGAGCGCGCGGCAGAAGGCGTCCGCCGCCGGTTTGAACAGCCGCGCGAGCAATACGGCGAAGAGGGGAGGCGCGAGCACGGAAAAGAGCGAATCCCCGACCCGCGCGGCGATCCATACCCCGCATGCGGCCGCAAAGACCATCCGCGGCACCCCCGCCCACGCGGAATTCTTCCGCTCCTGCGCCGTTTCCTCTTTCGCCATGATCCGCCCTCCGCTGCTTAATTCGGTTCATAGTATGCCCCGCGCGGGACAAAACTTCACAAAACGTTTGACATCGGGGCGAAAATCTGGTACAATGGAGCGAAAACCAAAAAACACATAAGAAAGGGTTTCCGCATGAAGACTGCGCATTCGCTCATCGCTTTCCTGCTGGCAATCGTTCTGTCGGCTCTCTGCTCCTGCTCCGGCGGCGGAGGAAGTCCGGACGCCGCTGAGCCGGAAACGGCCGCCGATGAGGCGAAACCGGACGCGCACGCCGGCAGCGGAGAAAACGGTGACATCATGATCCGGATCGAAATGGAAAACGGGGGCGTCATTCGTCTCGAGCTCTATCCCGACAAGGCGCCGATCACGGTCGAAAACTTCGTGTCCCTCGCAAAGGACGGCTTTTATGACGGGCTGATCTTCCACCGTGTCATCAAGGGCTTCATGATCCAGGGCGGCGACCCCGAAGGCACGGGTACGGGCGGCGCGAAGAACAAGATCAAGGGCGAATTCAAGGCCAACGGCGTGGACAACGACATTTCCCACGTCCGCGGCGTGATCTCCATGGCGCGCGCCAAGGCGTACGATTCCGCGTCCAGCCAGTTCTTCATCGTGCATCAGGACTCCACCTATCTGGACGGCAATTACGCCGCGTTCGGCAGGGTGGTCGAGGGCATGGACGTCGTGGACGAGATCGCCTCCGTTCCGACCGATTACCGGGACCGCCCGCTGGAGGACGTGGTGATCAAGACGATCACTGTCGAAGAACCTGAGGCGAAGTGATCCCGTTCTGAAAAAGTCGCGGCTCCGTCCTTCCGGCAAAGGCCCGGACGCAGCCCGGCGCGGCAAAGCAAAAAATCTCCCGACAGGAAGCAGGATCATGCTTCTGATCGGGAGATTCTTGTCTTTCGGACTCCGCGCGCGCCGTCCGCCGCTGCGCTCTTCAAGACGGCATGGGATCCGAAACGCTGCGTGAATTCGGAGCGGAAAGCGTATCAAAAGTCGTCGCCGAGCACGCGCAGATCGACTTGCTGATGCCATTTGCCGACTTCCTCCGAAGGGGCTGCCGCGGTTCCCGCCGCGGTTCCCGCCGCCGGTTCCTCCCCCGGCTCCATTCCCTTTGCCGCCTCTTTCAGAGGAACCGCGACGACGTCCGTAAAATTCTCTTTCGTTACGTCTGTTTCGTTTTTCCATACGCTGATCAATACGCTGTTGTACCAATAGGCCGCCAGCTCTTTTGCCGCTTGTGCGTCCTGCGCGGAGGAGATGTTCTGCGTTTTTGCGGCGAGCGCTTCGCTGCACGCGTTTTCAAAGTCGATCGCCCAATCCGCCGCGTTTGCCGCGCCGTCTCTCTTCTGCGCCAGCGCTTCGATTTCCGCTTCTTCCAGTCTTATGCAGAAATTCGCGAAATCGTTCAAATCTTCATACGAATGAAGTTTCAGATCGTCTGCAATTCCCAGGAATTTATCGTAGGACACAACATTTGCTTTTGCCTGTTCTAAATATTTCTCTTTCTGTTCCTGCGGCAAATCCATGGTGGGAATCATATCCAGGTAACCTTCGTTCTTGGCTTTTCCCGCAGCGTATTCTTCCAGCCGAGAATTGATGACGCTCTCGGATTCATTTTCGTCTTTCGCGGCGGCGAGGGCCTGCCAAAAAGGGAGATCGCCCTCAAGCACTTCGATTTGCGTCTGCTCCGAACCTTTGAAATTCAGCTTGGTTTCATCCATGCATTTTGTCAGCTTAATATACGCAGTCAGTACGTTGTCTCCGGTTTTCACGCCGTATTGAGAAACAAGTTCTCTGCGCAGATTCAGGAAAAAGTCGCCTTCTTTCGCTTTTACTTCTTCCATTTTATCCATGCCGATCAAGCACTCGAAATGCTCATACAGATTCTCGTCTCTTTGGTATGACATAAACTCGCCCAAACCGTTCGGCAGTTCTCTGTACTCCTGCTGCGTGAACACACTGCCGACGGAGGATACGTATAAATAATACGGTCTCCCTTCAACGTCCGTCTGCGCAAAATCTTCTCCTCTTGCCGCGCTTCCCTCAATCAATGTCTTTACCACGGCAGAATGAGACGCGGAAAGCATGGAGCCGAATCCATGATCCATGGCATGTCTGATTTCATGGGAGAGGATTTTGCTCATTATGGCATCATTACCGATTTTGACAACGGCTAAAATCTGTGTCTTCGAATTATAGATCGCGGGGACGCTCCCGCTTAATCCTTTCTCTTTGGCTTCCGGATCGTTCTCATCATAGAAACAGACTTCGCTGATGTTGTTTTCGACCGCGTCTCGGAACCGTGCCAAGTATTCATCCTTCGGGACCCTGTGATTCGCATACGTCGAATCATAATTCTCTTCCAGATTATTGTATGCGATTGCGATGTAACGGTTGATTTCCTTCGGGAAACCGCGTTTTTGCAGGATGTCTTTTAACACATCACGCCCTTTTTGCCTCTCCGCCTCTAATCTTTCCTTTTCCTGTCTTTCTTTTTCTTCGGCTTCCCGCCGCGCATTTTCCTCGGCTTCCCGACGCGCATTTTCCTCGGCTTCCCGCCGCGCATTTTCCTCGGCTTCCCGCCGCGCATTTTCCTCGGCTTCCCGCCGCGCTTTTTCCTCGGCTTCCCGACGCGCATTTTCCTCGGCTTCCCGCCGCGCATTTTCCTCGGCTTCCCGCCGCGCTTTTTCTTCAGCCTCCTGCCGCGCCTTTTCTTCGGCCTCCTGCCGCGCCCTTTCCTCGGCTTCCCGCCGCGCTTTTTCCTCGGCTTCCCGACGCTCTTTTTCTTCAGCCTCCCGCCGCGCTTTTTCCTCGGCCTCCTGTCTCGCCTTTTCTTCGGCTTCCTGCCGTGCTTTTTCCTCGGCTTCCTGTCTTGCTTTTTCTTCGGCTTCGAGCGCGTCGTCATATTGCGTTCCCGACGCCTCTATATGATCTTCCGGTTTTTCCCCCGCCTGCGGCTCTGTCAAACGACTTCTCGCACAGCCGTACAGCGAAAAGGCGGCGGCCGCGAGACCGGCAGCCGCCCGTTTGGCAAATCCTTTGACAATGCCGTTCTTCTTTTTTTCGTCAGGCATTTTACTTCCTCGCAATCCGTTGTTTTTCCGCATGGATCACGGTTTTTCTAAAGCAGCTCCGCAACCCCGGGAGGCGCGGAAATTCACTTCACCGAGGTCTCGGCAGTTCCAAAGGCGCATTCCTCCTGTTCTTTTTCCGCTTTTTGAACTGAAAAAGGCAGGATGCCGATGTAAGTCCGGACATCCGGACGAGACGGTTTTTCTTTTCGCCTGCGTATCTGTCGGAGCGCAAAACCCCCTCTTTCGGAGACCGGGACGCGCGGCCACGAAAGAGGTCGAGATCGGACTGAGATTATTTCCATTCGATCAGAAACGCCGTGACGGCGGGACCGGGCTCGTCACGCCATGTATACGGCACATCGGCCAATACGACGTCTGTATCGACTCTGACCGGCTCCCCGCCTGCCAGGGGCACCGTGTACAGACTTGTTTTCGTTTCGGATTCGGGACGCGACAGAAAAGCGACGGTCGTTCCGTCCGGGCTCAGGACGCCGCCCCAATGCGGCAAATACGCATCGATATACTCGTCCGGAATCAGGTGTTCGCGTTTTTTCGGAGGCGGTCCGTAACGGTAAATGTCGGAGTCAGCTTTCTCCGGAGGAATCCCTTCAGCCTTCACGACAATGTAATCGTCCGATTCCTTGAGATGGCAAAGGCAGTGTTCCGAATCGATCCAGTCCGTCGTGTTGCCGTATCCTGCGTAAACGTCGGCGGCGCCAAACTCGAGAAGACAATCAATGGTCGTTAATGTGGAAGAAAAGGGTGAATCTTCGAGGATGGAATCCAGGTTCTCAAGCGTTTTCGGCGAGATGTTATCGACCGGTACGCGATAGTCCTTCCTGCCGGACGAGCCCTTGCTGCAAAAATAGTAATAACCGAAATCGTCGAATCCGGTCGCCTCAAACTCGGTGAATTCGGAGGAAGAACCGATGCTGCCAAGACACATCTCGCTTACATTTGTGAAGTTTCCGTATTGGTCGATCCAACCGGCATACCAGGCTTTACCGTCGGCATAATGCGCGGCGAGCAAGGTATAATCCTCATTGAATATATGTCGGTCAACGATTCCGCCCTCGTCTTCGAAGCTCGAGATCGTCCCTCTGAGCAGGGAATAGAGCACCGTGGTGAAGCTTCTGACCGTGCGGGATTCTCCGCTGTCGGGATCGATGCAGATAACGTCTATGGTTTCCGAAAGGGTATCCGATCTGACCTGCGTCTTTTGGACGGCTACCAAACCGGAGATTTTTTCGGGAAACGCGAACGGTTTCGAATTTGGACCGCTGCCTTCATTTGTATTCCGACCGTCGTTGTCCGCCCCCGCGCAGCCCGACAGCGACAACAGAAGGGCGAGGATCAAGGCGAACAGAGTGAGTTTGGTTTTCATGCGGTTTCCTCTTTCAAATAGGATCGTTATGCTGGATTGTTCGAAAGGGAGAGATATGGATCAAACTCTCTTTGGGTTTTGTTTTAGACCGAATGCCTCTCATGGAAAGCTTTTTCGTGATTCATCCGGCACAGCGGGGAAGCCGGAGGCAGCTCGTGGAGCATCACCGCCACTCTACAAGAGTCGCCTTATAGGAATCCCTGTTCTCGGGTTTTGAAGACGCGAGAAAATCAACGTCCGTTCGGATCATCGTCGGTTCGCCGCCTTCGAGCGGGATGGAAAACAGCTTGACATCAGATTCTGACTCGAGCTTTGACAGGAACGCGACGGTTTTGCCGTCCGGACTGACGACCCCGTTCCAATTCCAGCGAGACTGTATTACCGGGATAAGGGACCCGGAGATATCATCGAGCGGTGCAATCGAGTAAGCCCTGTAATCGCTGAGACTTTTCAGACCGTTCATGATTGCTACGGTCGGAGGTATCTGCACGATGGCATCACCCTCCATCCGAATCATGCTCGCGGTATTCACGAGACAGCGGTCGGAGTCGATCCAATCGGTCGTTCTGTAATTCCTGTCCTGATATCCGAGGCACGCATCCGCCGCGCCGAATTCGAGAAGACACTTTATGGCAAAGTCGGTCGACGGGCTGTACGGCGACGCGGCGAGGACGGCGTCAATGTTCTCCACGGTATCCGGCGACGGATTATCGACCGGGACGCGGTAATACGTGTTGCTGGCTCCTATGGCAGGCGCCTCGGAGTAAAAGTAGAAATTTCCGAAATCGTCGAATCCGATGGCTTGGTGCTTGTATGCGGCGGAAAAATCGCCTCGCGGTCCGAAGCATTTTTCGGTTATGTTCGTAAAAACTCCGTTCTGGTCGATCCAGCCGGCGAATTTATCTCCACTGCCCGTATATGTCGCGCCGATCAGCGTATAGTCTGGGCTGAACCAATGACGATCGATCACATAGGCGGCGGTTTCGTAGAGCGGTCGGATTTTGGAGGCATCGATATCGGAGAAACTCCGGACCGTACGGGACGCACCTGTCGAGGGGTCGATGCAGACAACGTCGATGACTTTGATGTGCTTGGAGGACGAAGTTATGGTTTCGGTGATCTTGTATTGGTCATAAATTGCCACCAGTCCCGAAATCTCGGCGGAATTCACGGGTTTATACGTCTCCTCCGGTTCTGCGGATTGATCCGTCCCGTCCGATTTCCCGGAGGTGTCCGTCCCGTCCGATTTCCCGGAGGTGTCCGTCCCGTCCGATTTCCCGGAGGTGTCCGTCCCATCCGGTTTCCCGGGGACGTACGTCCCATCCGCGGCTGGCTGTTTTTCGCTGTCGTCCTCCGACGTGGAGGTCGGCGCGGCGCTGCCGGATGCAACCGTACTTCTGACGCACCCGAAGAGCGGCAGAACAAGCGCGCATACGAGCGCCCAGAGTACAAGCTGTTTCTTCATCAGTGATATCCTCCCTTTCTTGCCCTTCAAGACCATAATCTTAGAAATGAAAAGCTCCCGAGATCGATTTCGGTGATCTTTCGCGACGCGGATATTCCCTCCCATTATACTTCATGGTGCGGTAGTCTGTCAAGCGTTTCTGCTGCCGCAAAATACGTCATTTGCATAGATTCCGTGAAGATGCGCGTTTGCGGGAAGATCGGGTATCAGAGCGTCATTTCCCTGACCTCCGCGCCGCGAACGAAAAGCCGTTTGAGCTGTTTTCACAGACCCTGAAGGATTCGTACGCCGATCACAAGTGAACCCGCCGCGCGATCCCAAAAGGTCTGCCGCATCACTCCGGAAAACGGAGAAATGCGGCAGACCGTTCTGCTTTATGAGGTTATGCTGCGGGAAGAACCTGCCCGCTGAACCGCGGTCGGGAAGAACCCCCGCTCAGCTGAACCGCGGAGAGGAAGAACCTCCTGCTCGGCGGAACTGCAATTAGGAAGAACCCCCGTCACTCAAGCTTGTAGTTCTTCGCGAACTTCTTTTCCATGCCTTTCTTCAGCGCCTTTTCCAGCTTCTTGTAGCGGGAGGCGATGTTGACATCCTGATCGTTCAGGCAGTCGCGGATGAGGTACGGGATTCTCTGGATGACGTCTTCGCCGAACTGGAAGGAGAAGTCGAAGAGACGGCCCGCCATGATGAGCTCGACCATTTCGGCGGTCGTCGCGTCGGTGGAGTATCTGCCCTTCAGAGCGACGTCGTAGTAAACCGGGTAAACCGTCTTGTAGGATTCCGCGGAGAGCGCCTCGTAAATGACGCCGATGAAGTCGATCTCGTTATAGGACGGCGTGGGCAGGCCGAAGACCGTGAACTTGTCGTCCGCGTTCGTGTAGTAGTGCTCCTGCGCCTCGTCCCACTTCGGATACGGAAGCATCGTGTAGGAGGCGTCCATGTCTCTCAGCGTGGCGAACGCGGCATAGAAGCGCATCGGGGCGAACACGAGCTTCTGGTTGAGGAACCATGTCTGCTCGTCGTACTGCGCGGAAAGGGATTTGAAGCCCTCGTTCTCGTAGTGGAACTTCATGAGCTTTTCGATGATGGAGACGGTCTTGTCGGACATGAAGTTGATCGTCACGTTGCCGCTGTCGTCGCGGCCCGTGATCTTCTCGCCGAAGGCGTTGTACCACACGTCGGCGGGGTTGCAGATGTAGTAACCGAAGCCGTACTGGTCGTCATTGTCCGCCTTGCCGTTGCCGTTTTTGTCGACGTACATCGACGCAATGGTGGAGTCAAGGAAGTCGATCGTCCACTTGCCTTCCTTCACGAAGCCGTAGAGGTCTTCGGCGGAGAAGCCGAAGGTCTGCGCGAGATCGAGGTTCGTGAACACGCAGTGCGTGTAGGTCATGGACGTGATGGCGAGGTCGGAGCAGACCGTGTAGAGAATGCCGTTGACCGTCGCGTCGTCGTTCGCGAGCTTGTTGTGCCAGGGCTTTTCGGGATTGAAGTGGGGCGTGTCATACCAGTTCAGGAGCGCCTGCGCGTTGATCGGGGTGTAGGACTGGTAGTCATAGAGACCGACGATGTGGTAGTCGGGCGTGCCCGCCTGCGCGATGACCTTCGGCTGACCGGCGGGGGAGTCGTGACCTTCGCAGAGGATCTTGACGTCGAAGCGGACTTCGATGCGGTCGTTGCGGTTGTACACGGCGTCGTTGCAGTTGTCGCCGGTGAGCTCTTCCACATAGATTTCTTCAATGTACTGATTGCCGTTGTTCGTAAGGACTCTGAGTTCCTTGCCGTCGTACTTGACGTCCGGAAGATCGTCCGGGATGAGCATGCGCTGCTCGAGATCGGACAGTTCCTGTTCCGTGTCGCCCTCGCCGGTGGAGGCCGGGGTGTTCGTGGCCGTGGTGCTCTCGGTTTCCTTCGAGCCGTCGGAGGCGTTCTCCGAGCACGCGCCGAGCGTCATGACGGATGCGAGCATCAGAATCGCCAGAAGGATACTGATGATGCGGTTTTTCATGCTTTTTCTCCTTTTTGCTTGCTTTGGGTTGGCGTCGCTTTGGGGAATAGTGACAGATGCCCGCACGAATTCCCCTTTTGATAAGAATAATTATACCGCACCCGCGCCGTTTTGTCAAGAGACGGTTGAGGCGAGCTCAACCTGCGGCTGAGGTATCCGTGCGTTCGGAACAAAACCCGAGGGGAGACGCTGAACGCCGGTTTCGATACGGAAGTTTGTGCAAAAACAATGAAAACTCCCCGAAAAATCCGCGTTTGCTTGTGCATAAAGCGCAGTTTTGGTCTTTTCAAGCCTGTTTTTGCGCGGCTTGCGGCCGGAATGTAGAATTTTTCGTACCTTTTTTATGCAACCTGATCATTATTTAACCAAAGCGCGGAAAGAGAGATCAATTTTCGCCCGCGCGGGACCTCTCACTCTTCCGTCTTCTCCACGATATGGTACGCGCTCCAGATCTCGGCCGTCCGGTCGAAGGGCCTGCGCGAGACGATGCGGCGGTCCTCTTCGTCGAAATCCACATAGAGGGTGACGACCTCGTCTCCGGAGAGGGCGGTCACGAGAAGAAAGCCGTCGCCGAGTCCGCAGCGGGCGAAATAGCGGGTGGACGAGGTGCTGTCCCAGACCTTTTCCCGCCCGAAGCCCGTGCTGACCCAGAGCGAGAGATCGGACCGGTTTTCGAAATACGTCTCCGACGTGCCGCGGAACAGACCGGAATTCTGCCGCAGGAAGACGATTTTTGAGCCGTGCATGGAGAAATCCACGACCTTGGTCGCGATTTTTCGCGGGGAAAAGGCGATCACGTCCGAGCGCCAGAGCGTGCCGTCCGCCGCAAGCCATACGCAGATATCGCCCTGCACGCGGAATTTCACCGCGTCCCGTCCCATGACCTCCGGCTTGTCCGCGTAATACAGGCGGCGGCAGAGGTCATAGCTTTTCCCGTTCTCCCAGCGCTGCAGATAGACGATGTATTCCCCTGCCGCGCCGCAGAAGGAATGCGTATAGGACGCGACTCTTTTGACGGACCCCGTCCCGTCCTTCAGGATGACGCCGTATTCCGCCGCGCCGGTCGTCCCCTTCACATAGGACGGGCTCTGCAGCAGGAGCTTTCCCCCGATGACGCCGTAGACGAACGACTGACCGACCGACATGCGGCAGACCGCCCCGTTTTCGAGATCGATCGCGGTGAAGGCGTGCTCCTTGTTCGACCCGCTCACCATATAGAGCACGCCGTCGTGGATTTCGAACAGAAAGCACTGCTGGTCGAGGAATTCGATGAGCTTGTGAAATTCGTGCGCGTCGATGTCGTAGCGCATGACGTAGTTTTTGCGCGATTTGACGGGCAGCCCCAGGGCGTCGTAAGTCGGCCTGCCGTTTTCGTCGAGGATGGGATCCAGGCGCGCGCCGACGAAGAAGAGATTGCCCCCGTAATACCGCAGATAGGTGTCGGCCTGCATGTTCATGTTGTGCGGGCAGTATTCGTCCGGGGAACAGTCTGGGTCCTCGCAGATGCGCTCGTAGCTGCCGTCGGGGTGATAGAGAAGGATGCCGTCCCGCACGACGCGCTCGACCTCGGTCTCGACCCAGTACGCGGGGGCGCTGAGGTCCGCGGACGCCGGGTCGTCGACCAAGGACAGGTCGAGTTCTTTTTCGATAAAGACCGCCCTGCGCCATGAAAGGCTGAAAACGTCGCCGCCTTCTCCTTCGACGAAATCCGGCTCCAATCCCTCGAGGGGGGCGGAAAAGCTCACCGTCGTGCCGGGGCGGAAATCCACGAAGCCCTCGGCGTATTCGGTGATCTCCGGGAACGCGAAGCCGTATTTGCTGTCGCCCGAGACGAAGCCCTCCTGATCGGCGCGCTCGCGGTACGCCTCCCGGTACGCTTCGCGGTCGTATTCGTACTTTTTGGTTTCCTCCTCCGGGGTCTGGGATGGGGTCTGGGCGCATCCGGCGAACATCGGAAGGAAGAAGAGGAGCGCCGCAAGAGCCGCGAGGACCTCAAGAAGAAGGACGAAAAACGCCGGGAACAAAACTCGTGCGCCTGCCGAGCCTGTCCGCGCGGCGGAGCGCGCCTGCCGTCCGACGGTGAGGGGAATTCTGACGGGGACTCTGCCGGAAACTGCGGCGTCCGCTGCCGCCGCTGCCGCTGCCGTCGCTGCCGCCGCCCCGGCGGCAGAAAAAACCCCGCGCCGTTCTCTCTTTTCGCCCATGCTTTGATCCTCCCCGCGTCCCGCCCGCGTTTCGCGCTAGTCCCGTCCGTGTTCCGCGCGATCTCTTCGCGCGATCTCTTCATAAAAAGCAAATCCGCTCTTTTTGTAAATTATAGCACAGTGCGACGGACAAATCAAGACTTTTTACAAATTTCGCTGAAATTGATCCACGGATGCACGCAAAGCACGCAAGGCACGAAGGCGGGCGTGGGCGGCGGGGGGCTTGGGTGCGCTCAAACCCGCGTGAGCGGCGAAAGCGGCGGGAAGGGTGGGAGCAACGGGAGCAGCGTGAGGGGTGTGGGGGGCTTGATCAGCGGGTCCGGCGTGAGAGGGCAGGGAAGCTGAAGCGAAACGCCGCCCGTTTCGCCGCCCGTTTCGGGGGGAAACTTGCCGCAATCGCTTGACAAGCGCGCGGATTTCGGGTATAATGATCGGGTAACGGGGTGTGGCGCAGTTGGCAGCGCGCGACATTTGGGATGTCGAAGCCGCGAGTTCGAGTCTCGCCACTCCGAGGAGCACAAAACAGTGAGAACCCGCCTGAACATTGATCGCAGGCGGGTTCTCTATTTCGGCTTCATTGTTCGGTTTTCGGGGCGTGACCACATGCCGTACCACAGAAACGCTGATATTTGCAGAGACCGTTTTTCCGCTGCGTTCCGCTCTGTTTTTTTCGCGGTTTTTCGTGTTTTTGCGCTTTTAGTACACAATTGATGCGCTCAGTGTTTCTTTGTTTTATGCGGGGGAGATTTTCCATCCCGGTCCCGGGAGAAGAAGTCCGGACGGTCCGACTTCGTCGTCATTCCGTTTTACGGGTTTACGACGTGGGGGCAGCTTCCTTCTTCCTACGTTTGTCCTCCGCGATCCGAGCCTTGACCTCAGCGATCATCCCGGAGAGCTTTGCTTCGCATTCTTCCCGCGTCTGCGCGTAAACGGTGTGTGTCTCGCGCCTGCCGTCCGCGTTCGTCGGGGTGTACCGCCCCTCGTACAGGCGGTCGCCGATCTCGTAGACCCCGCCCTGTCCCGCTCTGCGATACTTTCCCCTGTACGGCTTGAAAGGCTCGGAAGCCGCCCCGGACGCCTTCCCGAGGCTTTCGTGCGGGCGTTCCTCGGCGCTGTATTCCTCGTTCTTCCCGAATCCCTTCTCGATCTTTTCAGCCGCCTGAACGCGCATCCGGTCGGTCACGTGGCTGTACACGTCGATTGTCGTAGCGGAAGACACATGCCCGATCACCGCGGACAGGGTCTTGACGTCCATTCCGTGCTCGAGCGCAGTCGTTGAGAAGGTATGCCTCAGATCGTGGAAGCGGATCACCTTGCAGCCCGCGTGCGCCTCGACCCGGCAGAACTTTTTGCGCAGGGCGACGGGATCCCATGGCGAGTCTTCCTTGACGGGAGACGGGAACATCCACCGGGAATCCGTCGTTTTCCGATATTCCCGCAGAACGTTCACCACCGATTGAGGGAGGATCAGCGTGCGGACGGATGCTTTTGTCTTCGGCTCGGAGATGCTGAGCGACCCGTTCAGTCGGCTGACCGTCCGCTCGATGCGGAGTTCCCCGGTTTCCATGTCGAGATCCTCCCACATCAGCGCGCAGATCTCTCCCCGTCTGAGCCCCGTTGCCAGCTCAAGCAAGACCATCTCATAGCAGCCTTCCTCTTTCGCCTGAATGAGAAATCGCCGCATTTCATCGTGGGTCAGCACTTGCATCTCTCGCGATTTCTTCGGAGGGAGCTTGCATCCGACCGCGGGATTCAGGGGGATCAAGCCTTCCTTCTTCGCCTTTTCGAGCGCGGCGTAGCAGGCCGTATGGCAGGAGCGGATCATCGGGTCGGACAGTCCGCTGCCGTACTTGTCCCGCCGGATCAGCCTCCCGTCTTTTTTGAGCCGGGCATAGAACTGCTGCAGATCGGTCTGCGTCAGCTGACTCAGGGGGATCCCTCCGAGTTCCGGGACGATATGCTGATAAATGCGGGTTTCATAGCTTTTCTGCGTAGTTGGGCGGATACCGGGCTTGCACCACGTCTGATACCACAGATCGATCCACTCTCCGAAGGGCATGGAGGGCCTGGTGCGGGAAGGCAGTTTTTTGTTCAGTTCTGCGCATTCTTCTTTCAGCCTGTCCAGTTTTTCGACGCATTCTGCTTTGGTATGGGCGAGGACATTTTTGGTTTTCGGCAGATTCTTTTCATCGTAGCCGATGACGACGCGTCCTTCCCAGCGCCCGTCCTTTCTCAGGCGGACGGATCCTTCGCCGGGCTTACGTTTTCTTCCCACGGCTTCAGCTCCTTTCCGAACAGATCTTCCATAAAGTCCCCTACCACCGCCGCCGCGTTTCTCTGCATATCCGTCGTGACATGCCCGTAGACGTCCAGCGTAAAACTGGCGTTGGTGTGGCCGAGGATCTGGGCGAGGGATTTCGGATCAACGCCTGCGGCAATTGCATTGGTTGAGAATCCATGGCGCAGATCGTGAAAGCGCAGATTCGGCAGCCCGGCCCGGCGCAGGATCTTCTTCAGGCATTCGTAGGCGGCGGTCGGAGAGACGGGCTTCGCCGGGTCCCGCCGGCTTGGAAAGATCCACTCCGAGACAGCTTCTGTCTTCCTCTTTTTCAACAGATGGAGGGTACTGGCCGGGAGAAGGATGGTCCTTGCGCCGCGCTCCGTCTTCGGGTCGCCCAGTTCCAGCTCGCCTCCTCCTTTCTCTGTGAGCGTATGCCGGATTCGGAGCGTTCCCGCACCCTCATCAAAGTCTTCCCAGCGCAGCCCGCAGATTTCGCCTTTCCGCAGTCCGGTGGTACATTCCGTGTAGAAGAAATCCTTCCACAGAGGTTCCTTTTCAATGGCTTCCATAAACCGGCCCTGCTGATCCCGGTTGAATACGTTCAGCGGTTTTCTGACTGCTCTCGGAAGGGTTGCCCCCTCCGTCGGATTGGAGGGGATGAGCCGCGCCCCGACCGCTGCCTTCATCGCCTGATGGAGCACCGCATGGATCCCGCGCACGGTGTTCGGGGACAAGCCGATTTTGCCATCCTTTGTTGCTCGTCCCCTTCCGTTGATAAGGAGTACATTGTACAGTTTCTGGATATCGGCGGGGGTGATGAGGCGGATCGGTTTGTTCCCGAGTATTCGTCTGACGGGAGCAAGGGAGGAGCGGTATCTCTCTTCGGTGCTCTTCCGCACGCTGGGGGAGACGTAATCCTCAAGCCAGCGGTCCAGCCAATCGTCGAGGAACATGGCGGATTCCTCCGTCAGGTTTACGTTCCGGTGCTGTTCGATGGCGCGGTGCAGCTTTGGCAGAAGCTCCTTCTGCGTCTTTGCGAACACGTATTTGTAGATCGGCAGACCGTCCTTCCGGTGTCCGACCACGATCCGGCCTTCCCAATACCCGTCGGATCGCTTGCGTACCATGCCGTCGCCGTCCGGGCGGCGTTTTGTTTTTGCCATGGGATCACCTCGCTTTCTCAGACACACAACATACCACAACCCTGCGGGAATGTCCAGCCCTTTCGGGACTTTATCAGTTTGGACATATTCGGCGGTCTGAACGATTGCTGCGGGAATGACCCTCGTTTGAACGGAGGGTCATTCCCGCGGACGTATCACGAATGACTGTCGGTTCAAGCGAC
>JAFYBN010000047.1 GCA_017540175.1 Clostridia bacterium
AGAAATGTTTCATGAATTCCACCCTGCTTTCCGGTAGGGTGGAGTTTTTTACACGGCAGCACGATGAAATTCCATCGGCGTCATGCATTTGAGCCTGAGCTGGTAGCGTCTGTTGTTGTAGAAATCGAGGTAGCGCTCAATAGCGGAAACCAGTTCCTCGCGGGAAGTAAACTTCTTGAGGTAGTACATTTCGGATTTCAGAATTCCCCAGAAGCCTTCCATGGGACCGTTGTCGATAAACACTTCCTTCGCCGGAAATGGTGCACCGAAACAAGATTTTTTCGCATTTTTTTGGGAAGTTTCCGGCGCGCCGCCTTCCCGCGCCCGGTCCGTTCCGCGGCAGCCCCCGAAAACGAGCGGGGGGTTCGCGAAAAAAAGACCGGTCGTCTGCTCCCCCGCCGAAACGGGAGAGAGACGCCGGTCGTTTCAGTCCGCCGATGTGCCGGTGTGCCGCTCTGCGGCTCGCCGATCATTCGATGGTGAGGATGTCGCAGAAGCCGGTCACTTCGAAGATTTCGAGAATGATGTCGCTCGCGCCGGTGATCTTCATTTCGCCCTGCAGATTCATGCGCTTCTGGGCGGAAAGGAGGACGCGGAGGCCGGCGGAGGAGATGTAGTCAAGCGCCGAAAGGTCGAAAACGAGGCTTTCGATGCCGTCGAGGTCGGTTTTGAGCTTCGCTTCCAGTTCGGGAGCGGTGATCGTGTCCAGTCTGCCCTCCAGCTTCAGCGTGAGAGCCGTACCGTTTTTGATGGGGGTGATCGTCATGTTCGTATCTCCTTATGTGTTTCTGAATTTTTTCGTAATGACCATTTCGACGTTCTGACCGGAGATCCCGATCTGCACGTCGTCCGCGAGCTTCGACACGACGGATTTCTCAAGCTCGTCCCAGTCTTCCTTCGGCGTTCTGCCCTCTTCGGCGGCGGCTCTGTAGCGGTTCATGGACCACAGCCCCGCCGACGCGACGGCAAGCGTACCGTAATCGCCGCCCATATAGGCGAAATCCATGCCGGTGACGAGGTCGCTCGCGATCGAGCCGTCCGCGGGTTCGATGAAGCGTTCGAGCAGGTCGCGGAGCTTGCCGCTGACGCCCTTCACGGCGGAGTTCGCTCCGCTTGTGGAGGCGGCGAGCAGCTTTTTGCGCATATCGCCGTTCATGGGCGTTCTCACCTGAAGATGGAGGGAGGCGGTGCCGCCCTCGTCGTCGATCCAGAAGTCCCCTTCCCGCTCGCCGGTGAGGGCGCGCATCATGCCGATCATTTCTTCGGTCAGGAGTCTGAGGTGCATCGAGCTCTTTTTGTCAAGCAGGCGGAACCGCGCGACGGCTTCCGCCTGGGCGAGGGCGTCGTCGCAGCCCGTGCCGTCGTTTGTGACGTATATCACGTCGGATTTCATATAGGATTACCTCCCTTGGGTTTATTTACGAGTTTTCCGCGAGGCGGCGGAATCGTGTCGGATTTTTGTACTTTATTATTATATCATATCCGGCGGGGTTCATGTTGTGCGTGGGGGGGTGTTTTTTGCTTGATTTCGTGAATTGGGTGTAACTATTTTATGAACGGTGGTTTTTGGGGGCCGCGGAGGGCCCGCGGCGGGGCCGGGTTGGCTGCGCGCGGGCGATTGTGACACGGGGCTTGACCGGGGGAGGGGGGATGTGGTATACTGAGTATGAATTATATGGAACAAACGCTGCGCCCGAGTTCGCTTTGCGAACTCGGGGAATTCGCGCGCAGCGCGAACTTCCGTGTTTGGGAATTACGGATTTGTTCTGCCCTGCGCGGGCGGACGGCGGGGGAGTCTGCGGAAACCGCCACAAAGAGAAGGCTATCCCCTTGCCTCGCCGGTGCGACTGCGTCGGCACGCGGGAGAGGCAAGGGAAAAACGGTCTCTTTGAAGCGCAGCATGCGTCGGCGAGGCAAGGGGGCAGCGGTCTTTCCGCATTCGATAGGCATTTGCCGATTTAAGGAGCTTCGCTTCCATATTATATATGTATTTGACAGGAGGAGCCTCATGCGTTTTGACGGACGTTTTTTTACACGCGCGGACGGGAGCCGGTTTCTGCCGCTCGGGATGTTCGGCTGCTATTTCAGAGCGGACTATGTCGGCGAAGAGCTCGCCGCGGACTCCCAGCACGGGAACAGGCTGATCGAATTCCAGCACGCGACAAGGGGTGTTTGGAGAAAATTCTTCCGATTCCTCGCCGAAGAGGACGGCTGCACCGCGGTCCGGATGTTCCCGCGCGGGGACAGCGGGGGCTCGGCGTGGGAGGGGCTGGACATCGGCGGACGGGTCAACAGGTCCCTCTTCGACAAGATCCGCGCATATCTCAAGGACGCGGAGCCATGGGGGTTCGGACTCGAGCTCTGCCTCTTCACCGAGCCGGAATGCAGTTTTTACTGTCAGCGCGACACGCGGACCTACTGGGGCAGGAGGCTGTGGACGCCCGAAGAGATCGCCGCGGCGTCGCCCGCACAGAGGCGTTTTCTCGAAAACCCGGACGACATCGTTCCGTATGAGAAATTCTTCTCCGACCCGGACGTGCGGGAATGCTGTCACCGCTTTCTGGACGAGATCATCCCCATGCTCACGGACTTCGACGCGCTCTTTTCCGTGGAGCTGTTCAACGAATCCGGGTGGGCGAGTCCCCATGCCGATCCGATGAACACCTTCCGGTGGGAGATCACGCCGGATTATCTCGACTGGCACCGCGATATGACGGAGCACATACGCCGTCTCGCGCCCGAGCTTCCGATCTGCGTCAGCAACCCGGGCGTGGGCCTCCTCGGGCACGACCCGATCCATTGGGCGCGGGCGATCCGACCGGACTTCTTCTCCCTGCACAATTACCCGGACATCTGCGGCTCGCGTCCCGGGATGGATTACGCGGCGATCACGGACATGACCGCGGCGTACGTCCGCGCCGCCGTGCCCTGCATGACGGGGGAATGGGAGGCGATCCCGCTGAGGTATGAGTCGTTTGCCGAAAAGGAAGAACTGCTCACGCTGCTCAGCCGGGACATGGCGTGGATGACCCTCTTCTCCGGCGCGCCGGGATGTATCTCGTGGCAGGCGCGGGGGTACGGGCAGTATCACGCGGTGCGGGAGGTTTTTGCTCTGCTCGAAGAGTATTCCCTCGTGCCGGAGGCGGACCTCGTGATCGATATTTCGGAAGAACAGAAGGAATTCGAAGATCTCTGGCGCGGGGGTGAGGAAAGCTGCCTCTATCCCGCGTGGCGATGGTGCCCCGACCGCTCGGCGACCGACGGACGGCACCGGTTCTGCGTGAAGTCGGAGAGCGCGGCATACGGGAAGCTGCTCGACGCGGAGCGCTGGAGTCTCGAGACGGGCGTCCCGTTCCGCTTTGCCGCGGGGGAGGGCGCCTCGGACTGCACGGCGGGCGCGCGGGTCGTAAAGCTCTGCTCTCTCACGCGGGCGGATTTCGAGGCGATCCGTCCTGCCCTTCTCCCCGCAGAGGGGTATCAGCAGAAGGTTCTCGCGGCAAAGGGCGTCACGCTGATTTATCTGCGCAGCGCGGGCCTGTGGTCCCGCATGACCGACGACGGGCGGGGCGGGCAGACCGAAGACTTCTCCCTGCGCATAAACCGCCCCGCGCCGCTGACTGTCACCGTGACCGATCCCGCCTGCCGTGCGCGGATTTACGATTTAGACAAACGCCTATTATCGGAGTTTGATCCCGCAAAGCCCCTCGATCTCGGGACGACGGGGCATGATTATGTCGTGATCCTTGAAGGCCGTTGATCCGGAAACGATTTGTATGCAAAAAACCCGCCGCGCCCGATAACGGGTTCGGCGGGTTCTGTTTCCATAAGGGTGGCTGCAACGAAGCGCCGCACACTACCCCGATCTGCACTTTTAGAGGAAGCTGCACCAGTCGTTAGAAAGTTCTTTGCCAGGCTTTCTTACCAAGAAAGCCGCGTTTCCCCCTCCTCAGCCGTTCTTCGCAAAGAAGTCGTTGATGCTGTCGAGACGCGCCTGTTCGGCGTTCTTCTCGGCTTCGTACCACGACGCGATCTCGGGCTGGGAGCCCTTCTTCATCCAGAAGACGTCGTGCGCCATGGAGATCTTGTCGAGGTTGCTGTAGAAGTATCCCGCGGAAACAAGGCGGTTGTTGAAGATCATGCCGAGCATTTCGGAGGAATCCGGGTCGGAGGAATAGCGGCTCTTCATCGAAATCTAGATGTACGCCGGTTCAATCAGGGTCTTGCCCGCCTTGCCCATCGCCTCGAGGACGCACCCGGTGCGGTCGAAGGCGGTGTTCGTCACCGGAACGACGACGGGGTGGTCGTTCGTACCGCCGTAATAGACGCTCTGGCTTTCGTCGAGCTTCGGCTGGGGCAGGATGGCGTAGGTCATATCCGCGTCGGCGCAGGAGCGGACGTGGCGGATGATGCTGTTGTAGCTGAACAGGGACTGGTTGTTCGCGAACATTTTGAGCGCGCCCTGATTTTCCTTGTTCGAGCCGCTTCCGTCGAACCACACGTCGTTCGAGCCACCGAAGAACCATTCGCAGGACTGCGCGACGATCTTGACGTTGTGATCGTTCAGAAAATCGAGCGTGAGGGAGGTCCCGTCGTCCGTGTGCTTGTAGATATCGGTGCCGAAGCCCTCCATGTAGTCGTAGGTGTGTCCGGTGATCGCCCAGCCGAAGCGGTCGCCCGCGTCCGCCGCGCCGTTGCCGTTCACGTCCAGATAGGCCTTCGAGGACATTTCGCGCATGACGTCCATCGTCCACGTCCCGGCGCGGACCATGTTGTAGGGCAGTCCGATCTGCAGCTCCTCCGCCAGCTCGCGGTTCATGAACACCGCGCGGGTGGAGGCGAGCGCGTCGTATTTCAGGGAGCTGCAGTCAAAATAGAGCTTGCCGTTGACGGTCAGCGCCTTCACAGTGAAGGCGGGCCACCACGGCTTCGAGGTGTCCACGGCGGGCAGATCGTACAGATTGAGCAGCGCGCCCTCGAGCATGGCGGTGACGGACGCGTGGTCGTGCAGAATGGCGCAGTCGTAGACGTCGTCCCCTGCCTGCACGGCGGTGACCACATGCCGGTACATGTTGAAATGCGTATCGCTGACCTCAGCCCATACGAGATCGACGTTGAAGCGGTCGCGGACGTAGTTGTTCGCCTCGAAGACGGCGTCGTTGACCGTTTCGCCGGTCATTTCCTCCACATACAAATAGTGCAGATAATCGGCGTTGTTCTCGTCCGCCGCGCCGATTCGGAAGGCGTACCCCTCGTAATCGGCGTCCGGCAGGTCGTCTTTCATCGGGTCTTCGGTCTCGGCGTCGACGGGTGCGCCTCCGGCGTCTTCCGCGGACGGCGGTCCGGCGGGCACAGAGTCTTCCCCCTTGCCGCAGGACGCGGCGAGGGTCAGAAGCAGGACGAGCAAAAGCAGGATGCTGACGTTCCGTTTCATAGGGACCTCCTCGGTAAAATTTCGGATCATTCGTCTTTATTGTACCACATTCATCGTCCGAAAGCAAGCACGGACGATAGAAAACCGCGGGCGCGGGCGTGAGAAACCGTCCCGTCCGATCCGCTCTCCCGCGTGACGGGACGTTTATTTCACACTCGTCATCACCATCGCCGCGCCGCGGACCTTGATGACAGCGTATGCCCCGACCACCTCGTTCGACACACCGAGGGAAGGATCCGCTCTCGTGAGCCGGGCATTTTCGAGCGGATAGCGGCATCCGGAGAGCGAGACCTCACAGCCCTCCGTGTCGAGCGCGAAGACGGAGAAATAGCCGCCCCGCTGCGGGACCGTGCATTCCTCGTCGATGAGGACGCGCGCGGTGTTTTCCCCGTCCGTGAGAGCCGCGCGGATGCCCCGGCGTCGCAGGACCTCGAGATAAAACAGATTCGACAGCTCGTGATCGAGCCTTCCTCCCGTCCCGCCGACGATGAGGATCTCCCGCGCCCCGCGTTCGATGGCGAGATCGCACGCAAGCACGGTGTCCGTCATGTCCTTCTCCGCCGGAACACGGACGATTTCCGCGTCCCCGGGCAGCTCGTCCGTATAGGAATCGAAGTCCCCCGCCAGAAGATCGACGCGGACGCCGCACGCGCGCGCCGTTTTCAGTCCGCTGTCCGCCGCGACGGTGAGATCGGGGGCGTCGGGAAGCTCCACCTTCTCCGTATGACAGCCGCCGCCCGTGAACACGACGGCGCTTTTTACTTTTCGCTGTTCTGTCTTCTCTTCCATTCCGGAACGCTCCTTTGCTCTTCGTAAATGCGGACGTAGCTTTCGTGACGGCTGGGCGCGACGAGTCCTTTCCCGAGCTTTTCGAGCACCGCGCAGCCCTCTTCCCTGAGATGGGTGCACTTCGTGTAGCGGCAGTGCCCGAGGCAGTCCTCAAATTCGCGGAAGCTCAGGGCGAGCTCGTCGGACGGAAAGAAATCAAAGCGGGTGAAGTCGAGCAGGGAGAAGCCCGGCGTGTCGGCGAGCCAGAACAGCCCCTCCCCCGCACGCACGGGATAGAGCTCCACATGGCGCGTGGTGTGCCGTCCCCGCTCCGTTTTGCGGCTCACCGCGCCCGTCGCGAGGCGAAGCGAGGGAAAGAGCGCGGAAAGCAGGGTGGATTTCCCCGCCCCGGACGCTCCGGCGAACGCCGCCTTGAAATCGCCCCGGGACGCCCCGGCGGCAAGCTCTTCGAGATAGCCGAGCAGCGCGTCCACGCCTTCCCCGGACGCCGCGGACAGGGGAAAGACCCGGTACCCCGCCGTCTCGTAGATTTGCGTAAGCTCCCGCGCGCGCTCGGGCGAAAGGTCCGCCTTGTTCGCCACGATCACCGCTTCCACGCCGTAATTCTCCGCGATCACGGTGAGTTTGTCTGCCGTCAGAAGATCGGGCTCGGGAGAGGCGCACGGCAGGACCGCGAACAGCACGTCGAGGTTCGCGATCGGCGGGCGGATGAGCAGGCTCTTGCGCTCGTCCAGCGCGGAGATCACCCAGTCCACGTCCGCGGATTTCTGCTTCACATAACGCATCCGGCTGCGGCCCGCGCCCGGACTTGCCTCATCTTCCTCGCGCTCCGCGTTGATCCGATCCTCCTCCGTCGCCCGTTCGATGGTGACGCCGTCGCCCACCGTGGGGGTAAGCCCCATTTTCCGAAAAATGCCCCGCGCCCGGCAGAGGATCTCCTCGTCCGGCTTTTCCGGCAGGCGGACGCCGTACAGGCCCCCAACGCCGCGGGTGATGATGCCGTGCATGTCTTCGCTGCTCAATGCTTTTCTCCGTCCATGAAAATCGCTGCCGCCAACGCCCCTTCTGAGGCATGCGCGGCAGCTTTCGGATTCCTGCTGTGCGGTTTATTGATAGCCATCTCCGTAGAAGTTCGAGCCGTCCCAGACGACGTCGCCCCGATCGGAGAAATCAAATTCAAAATTCCCGTTCCCGGAGTCCGTGCCCCCGCCGGTGTACGACGTGCCCGGGCGGATCACGGGACCTGTGCCGGAACCTGTGCCTGTGCCGCCGGTCGAGGAGCCCGCGTGGATCCCGGACCCGGTGCCCGTGCCCGCACCCGCGTCCACGCCGGTGCCCGCGTCGACCGTGGAACCGCCCCCGCCGGACGGGGCATCCGGGACGGTCTCAGCCGGTGTGCCTGCCGTCGACGTACCCGGATCCGTCGTGGTCCCGGAGGAGCCGGAAGAGGACGAACCCGTGTCGACCATGCCGTAGACTTCGTTCGCGTGATCCCGGTCGTAGGTGTAATCGACCTTTACGGGAACGGTCTTCCCGTCGCGGTTGTACCAGCCGCCGCCGGATATCTCAAAATTCACGACTTCAAACTCCGGTACGACCGAGGACGCCGCGACACTCTGCTTGAGCACGGTTCCCACGGGGGACCAGGAGAGCTTGTACGTCACCTCGCCGACCGTCAGATGACTGCGGAGGGACTCGATCAGCGCCTGCGCTTCGGTCATTCCCTTGAAATCGGGAACGGTCGTCATGGCAGCGTCGCTTCCGTAGCTGACGTAGATCTTGACGATGTCGTTTTCCTTGAGCTCCGATCCCGCCTCCGGCTCCGTGCGGATGACGTAGCCGATCTCATAAACCGAATTCGGCACGTTTTCGATCCGCACCCTCAGCTTGAGGCGCTTGAGCTCGCTCTCCACAAGGCGGTAATCCCGTACGGAATAGTCCGCGAGCGTGATGATGTGTTCCCCCTCGCTGATCGTCAGGGTCATTTCAAGCGGCTGCTTGCCGGAATAGACCTTGCGCTTCTCGCCCGCAAGCGGTTCCTGCGCGATGATCGTGCCCTTCGGCTGTTTCTCCGCGTCCTTGACGAATTCGTAAATGAGGTTGACCTTGTATTCCGCCTTGTTCGCGGCAAACCAGTCGTCGAGCTGTTCGGTATAGCGGTGCCCCACGTATTCGTAAACCGTGACCTCGCGGTAATTCTGCAGGGAGCCGTTCGTGATCAGTTTGTTGAAGATCCAGTACGCGCCGATGCCCGCCGCGATGAGGAACGCCAGCGTCACGCCGAGAATGATCGGGAACATGGCGCGGCTCGTTTTGTGTTTCTTCTTCGGCTGGCTGTTCTCTTTTTTCTGCTTCTGCAGCTTGGATTTGTTTTCACGGAAGACGATCTTCGGGTTCTCGCGCAGCTTCTGCAGCTGGCCGAGCATTTCCTCCGCGCTCTGGTACCGCTCGTCCGGATCCTTTTCCATGGCGCGCAGGATGATCTGCTCCAGCCCCTGCGGGATATAGGGATTGACCTCGCGCGGAGGCACGGGGTCCTCGTTGACCTGCATGAGGGCGACGGACACGGGCGTTTCCGCCGTGAAGGGGAGCTGCCCGGTCGCCATTTCGTACATCATCGCGCCGAGAGAGTAGAGGTCGCTCCGACAGTCGATCTCCGTGCCGGACACCTGCTCCGGGCTGATATAGTACACCGTTCCGATCGCCTTGCCCGTCATTGTGATGGTTTCGGTGTTCGGACGCTTCGCGATGCCGAAGTCCATGACCTTGATCACGCCGTTTTTCAGAAGCATGATGTTCTGCGGCTTGATGTCGCGGTGCACGATGCCCTTTTTGTGCGCGTGATCGAGGGCGCGCAGGATCTGCGTGGTATAGCTGATGATTTCCCTCAGGTTCAAAACCTCGCGGTGTTCCATGTAGTTCTTTAAGGTGATGCCCTCTACGAACTCCATGACGATGAATTTGATGTTCTCCCGCACCGACACGTCGTAAATATTCACGATGTTCGGGTGCGACAGCATGGCGATCGTTTTGGATTCGTTGATGAAGCTCCGCACGGACTGATCGTCCGACGCGAACTCATCCTTTAAGATTTTGACCGCTACCGTGCGGCGCATCAGAAGGTCGGTGGCCTTGAACACGATCGCCATTCCGCCGATGCCGATGACCTTTTCGATCCGGTATCGGTTGTCGAAGACCCTTCCGACGTACTGTTCATATACTTCCATTTCGAGCATGGCGTACCCCGTCAGATCATCAGGACGACGACCGTAATGTTGTCGGTCCCGCCGCGTTCGTTGGCAAGCGCGATCAAATCCTCGCACGCGCGCTGGAGCTCTTCCGCGCTCATTTCCTCACTGTTCAGAAGACGATCCCGGATCTCGAACGGCTCGACGTGATTGGTCAGCCCGTCCGAGCACAGCACGACGAAGCTGCCGGGAGCGGCCGTTTCGGAGAAGAGATCGGCGCCCACGGTCTTTTCCGTTCCGACCGCGCGGGTGATGATGTTGCGGTTGCGCGAATAGCGCGCTTCCTCAGGCGTCATCTTTCCGGTGTCGACGAGATACTGCACATAGGAATGATCGTGGGAAATCTGTTCGATCTCCCCGTCCCGCACCGCGTAAAGCCGGGAGTCGCCGACGTTCACGACGTAGAGATTCGTTCCGACGAGGACGCAGCCGACCAGGGTCGTTCCCATTCCCTCAAGTTCCGGATCATCCAGCGCCGTCCGGTAAACCGCGCGGTTCGCATCGGTCGCCGCGGCGGACAGGACGTCGAGGATATCGATTCCGGGGATGCCGAAAAAGGAGGGGTGCTCGCGCTCCGCGGCGTCCAGCTGTTCGCGGAACGTGTCGGACGCGATGGCGGACGCGACGTTTCCCCCGTTCGCGCCTCCCATTCCGTCGCAGACCACGGCGAACAAAACGTCGTCGGCATACTTTCGGATCACGAAATTGTCCTGATTGACGGCGCGCTTTCTTCCTACATCGGTCTTACCATAAAACAACATGTGGCATCTCCCCTTGGCTTTCATTCGAGGTTCGGCGGCACAGATTTTCGGTGAAAATGCCGAAATGCCGCCCGAGAGGTCCCGAATCACATGGATTCATCATCATTATAAGGCAAATATATTGACAGTTCTTTCGTATTTCTTGAATTCTCTTTGTCTTTCGGAAGATTTTTAAGTTTTCTCTTCGGTTTCGGCGAGCTTTTTCAGTCTCAGCTGCCCGCAGGAGGCGTTGATGTCCGAGCCGAGCCGGCGGCGGATCGTGGCGTTGATGCCGCGGGAGGTGAGCTCCTTCATGAAATCGTTCGCCCTCTCCCGCTCCGGCGCGTTCAGTCCGGTTTCCCGTACCTCGTTCAGCCGGATGAGATTGACATGACAGGGCGCGCGCATCCCTTTTTTCAAAACCTCCGCGAGGCGGGCGGCGTCCCGTATGCCGTCGTTTTCCCCGCCGATCAGGGTGTATTCGAAGGACACGCGCCGTCCGGTCTTCCCGAAATACGCGCGGCACGCTTCGAGGAGCTCGGCGATGGGCCAGCGGCGGTTGATCGGCATGAGCGCGCTCCGCGTCTCGTCGTCCGAGGCGTGAAGCGAAACGGAAAGCGTGACGGGCAGGCCTTCCTGTGCAAGATCGTAAATGCGGGGAACCAGTCCGCAGGTGGAAAGCGAAATATGCCGCAGTCCGATCCCCATGCCCTCCGGCGCGGAGACGAGGCGCAAAAAGCGGATGACGTTGTCGTAATTGTCCAGCGGTTCGCCGATCCCCATGAGGACGATGCCGTCGACGCGCTCGCCCGTATCCCGCGCCGCTGCCGCTGCCTGACCGAGGATCTCGGAGGCGGTGAGGTTTCGAGCCTTGCCCCGCAGGGTCGACGCGCAGAAGCGGCATCCCATGGCGCACCCCGCCTGTGAAGAAACGCAGACCGAGGTGCCGTGCTCGTAGCGCATGAACACCGTTTCGACGCATTCGCCGTCGTTCATGGCGCAGAGGTATTTGACCGTCCCGTCGATGGCGGAGACGAGCTTTTCCCCGATGACGGGAAGGCGGTAATCCCCCTCCTGTGCGAGCTTTTTGCGGAACGCGGCGGGCAGGTTCGTCATCTCTTCAAGCGGCGCGCCCTTCGCCATCCAGGAAAAGAGCTGCGCGGCGCGGTACGGTTTTTCGCCGAGCCCCGCGACGTATTCCGTCAGTTCGGGAAGCGTCATCGACATGAAATCCGCGCGTGCGCTTTGATTGGTCGTCTGCATCAGTCTTTGTCGCTCCTTGTCATTCTTGCCGCGAAGAAGCCGTCGCAGCCGTCGCGGTGGGGCCAGAACGTGCGCATGCCCTCGGGCAGAAACGTGTCCGGCGCGAGGGTGAAATCCGGGTGTTCTTCGAGAAACGCGCGGACGACGTCCCCGTTTTCCGCCGGGTTCAGCGTACAGGTCGAATAGACGAGCGTGCCGCCGGGCTTCGCGTACCGCGACGCGCCCTCGAGCACGGCCTTCTGCACTTCGGGCAGCTTTTCCGCCGACGCGAGGTCCTTGTAGCGGATATCGGGCTTTTTCGCGATCACGCCGAGCCCCGAGCAGGGCGCGTCGCAGAGAACGCGGTCCGCCCGTTCGACAAGCGCCGGATCGGGTTCCCGCGCGTCGCGGGCGGCGGAGCGGATGATCCCGATCCCGAGCCGCTCCGCGCCGCTTTCGATCAGGGAAAGCTTGTTCGCGTGCAGATCGAAGGAAAAGAGTTCTCCCTCGTTTTTCATGTCGAGCGCCATCGAGAAGCTCTTGCCTCCCGGGCAGGCGCAGGTGTCGACGACGAGCTCGCCGGGCCGCGCGCCGACCGACGCCGCGGCGATCCGGGACGCTTCGTCCTCCACGAACCACAGCCCTTCGGCAAGCCCTGCCCTCTCCTCCTCGCCGAGCGAATCGACGAGCAGCACGTCCGGCGCGATGGGCGAAGGATGCCCCCCCGTTCTTTGTGCCGCTGCGGAGAGATCGGTTTTCACCGTGTTGATCCTGAGAGCGGTCTTCGGTTCGCGGTTCATGGCACAGAGCAGCTCATCCAGCTCCGCCTCCCGCCCCGCGGCCGACTCGTCCGCCGAAAGGGAGCGCTTGAGAAGTCGGAGCAGGGGCACGGGCACCGAGTGCCGCACGGACGCCGCGAGCTCCTCGTCCTCCGGGAGCCGCCATGCCTTCCCCGCCCGGAGAAAGGAGCGGAGCACGGCGTTGACATAGCCCGCCTTCACTTTCGGCACGAGGCGCACCGATTCGTCGACCGCCGCGTGCTCGGGGATCCGGTCCATATAGAGGAGCTGGTAGATGCCCATTCTGAGCGCGCCGCGCACGTCGGGGTCGAGTCCCTCCGGCGGTCTTGAGGAGAGTCCCGCAAGGATCCAGTCGAGAGTGATCCGCCGCTCGGTCACGCCGTACACGAGGCGGGTATAGAGGGCGCGGTCCGCGGCATTCATATCCGCGGTCCTGAGCCGTGCGTCGATTTCAAGATTGGCGTACCGGCCGTCCCGCTCGAGCGCGAGGAGGGAGCACAGCGCCGCCGCCCTCGGTCCGGTCACGTTTTTCTTTTGAGCCGGGTCCGGTCCCCGGCGTGTTTTCGTATTCATATCCCGCTATCTTCTGCGGTTCGCGAGCAAAAGCAGGCGGATGAGGTTTCCGATCGAGACGGCGAGCGCGGCGACATAGGTCAGCGCGGCGGCGACGAGCACCTTTTTCGCGGCCTTCACCGCTTCCTCGCTCAGCCCGGCCGATGTGAGGGCGCCGACAGCCCGTCTGCTGGCGTTGAGCTCCACGGGAAGGGTCAGAAGCTGGAAGAGAACGGCAAACGCGAACAGCACGATCCCGATTTTGATCAGGGGCTCGAACGACAAGAAGATCCCGAGGCAGATGAGAGGAAAGGAGAGGTACGAGCCGACCTTCGTCACGGGTATGATCGCCGCGCGCAGACGAATGGGCGCGTAATCGCCCGCGTACTGCGCCGCGTGACCGGCTTCGTGCGCCGCGACGCCCACCGCCGCCGCCGAGCGCGCGTCGTACACGCCAGCGGACAGACGGATGACGTTCGCTTTCGGATCGTAGTGGTCGGTCAGCTCCCCGGTGACGCGCTCGATGGGAACCTGTCCGTTCAGCCCGCAGGTGCCGAGAACGAGACGAGCACCGTCCGCGCCGGTCATGCCACGCTCGGACGCGACCTTCGAAAACTTTTTGAACGTGGTCGAGACATGGATCTGCGCGAACAGTGCGAACAGGACCGCGGGCAGGACGAAAATGATATAATAGATCATGGATCAGAGCCTTTCGGGCTGCCGCCCGAGCAGATCCCCGGCGGCGATTTTCCTTCCGCGGACGAAGTCGCCCGCGCTCATACATTTTTTGCCCTCCGGCACGAGCTTCGTGATGAGGAGGGAGCCCTTTCCGCACGCGACCCGCACATAGCCCTCGCCCTTTGAGCCGACCTCCGTCACAAGTCCGGGTTCGGTGTCCGGGCAGTCCCCGCCGAGCGCCGCCTGTGCGATCTTGAGTCCGCGCCCGTCCGGCGTCGTCGTTGAAGCGAGCGGCGCGGGGCTGAGCGCGCGGATCTGATTTCTGAGCGACTCCGCGTCGCGCGAGAAATCGAGCGCCTCGTCCTCTTTTCCGATCTTCGCGGCGTAGCTCGCGCCTTCTTCGGGCTGGGGCGTGCGCGTGACCGTGCCGTCCAGCAGGGTGTCGATCGTTTCGCACATGGCTTTTCCCGCGATCACGGCGAGCTTTTCGGTCAGGGAGCCGCAGTCGTCGCCGTCCTCGATGGGACAGGGATAGGTTTTGATGACGTCCCCCGTGTCGAGCCCGTCGTCCATGAACATCGCCGTGATCCCCGTTTCGCGCTCCCCGTCGAGGATCGCGCGCTGGATGGGGGACGCGCCGCGGTATTTCGGCAGCAGCGAGCCGTGGGCGTTGACGCAGCCGTATTTCGGAAAAACCAGAACCTCGTGCGGCAGGATGTTCCCGTAGGCGGCGACGACGATGAGCTCGGGCTCGAGCGCGGCAAGCTCCTGATCGAACGCGCCGTTCTTCAGCGTCTTCGGCTGAAACACCGGAATGGAGCGCGCGAGGGCGTATTCCTTCACCGGGGACATGAGAAGCTTCATGCCCCTGCCCTTCGGCTTGTCCGGTCTCGTCACCGCGCCGACCAGTTCAACGCCGGGTTTCTCGGCGATCGCCCTCAGCACCTCGGCGGCGAAGGCGGGCGTTCCCATAAACAATACTTTCACTGTCGGATAAATTCCTTTCGCGTCGGACAAGGAGAGAGAAGGGTCAGTCCTCCTCTTCCCCGTCTTCCATCAGCTCCGCGACTTCCTCGGGCGTGAGGATGTGGAGTACGTTGTCCGTGAAAAGGTGCCCGTCGAGATGATCGATCTCGTGGCAGAAGCACCGGGCGACAAGGCCCTCCCCTTCGATTTCGAAAAGCTCGCCCTCGCGGTTCATCGCGCGGACCTTCACCTTTTCAGGGCGGTGCGTGATGCCCCAGACGTCCGGCACGGAGAGACAGCCCTCGACCTCTTCCTGCTCGCCCTCGGATTCGACGATCTCGGGGTTGATGAGTTCGACGACTTCGTCGCCGGTATCGACGACGGCGATGCGCCGCAGAATGCCGACCTGGGGCGCGGCCAGCCCCGCCCCGTTCGCGTCTTCAAGGGTCTCGCGCATGTCGTCGAGGAGGCGCAGGATGCGGGGGGTGATTTCCGTCACGGGACGGCAGGTCTTGCGAAGGGTGGGATCGCCTTCTTTTACGATGTTCAAAATTGCCATTGGTATAACCTCTGTGTGATATTACGAATGAAATTCCGCCGTGCGGGGAAATCCCGCCGGGAAACGGTCAGACGGTGCTCGGGTTGAGATCGACCGAGATCGTGACGCGCTTGCCGCCTTTCGAGGGGGTGGAGCGCGCGAATTCGGTCATAAGGTCGGAGAGGAAGGCGCGGGTGCGCCGGTTCAGGCGGCATTTCAGAACGAAGCGCATGCGGCAGATGTTCTGAATGCGGTAGACCGTCGCCTCAAAGGGACCGTAGAGGATGAGCGGGATGTCGGAAAAGTCCTTTCGGATATGCTTCACGATCCGCTCGGACATCTGGGTCGTCATAAGCCCGAGGCTCGCCTCGTCCGCGCTCTGCAGCGTGATGACCGCGATGTCGCAGAAGGGCGGGAAGCACAGGGCTTTGCGCAGCTTGATCTCGCCGGCGTAAAAGGTTTCGTAGTCCTGCGACGCGGCGAGCCGGATCACCTCGTTTGACGGGTTGTAGGTCTGGATGACCGCCGTCCCGGGGACGTCCGCGCGGCCCGCCCGCCCGATGACCTGCGTCAGCATGGCGAAGGTGCGCTCTGCTGCGCGGTAATCGTCGAGAAAGAGGGAGCTGTCCGCGTTCAGGACGCCGACCGTCGCCACGCGGGGGAAGTCGTGCCCCTTCGTGACCATCTGCGTGCCGAGCAGCACGTCCGCCTCTCCCTTCCGGAAGCGGGACAGGATCTCTTCGTGGGAAAACTTTGTCTGCGTGGAGTCGGCGTCCATCCGGAGCACGCGCAGGTCGGGGAACGCCGAAAGGATGTCGTCCTCCGCCTTCTGCGTCCCGACGCCCATGAAGAGGAAGTGATCCTTTCCGCAGGCGGGACAGACCGCGGGAACGCGCTCGCGGTGGCCGCAGAAATGGCACACGAGCATCCCGTTTTCGCGGCGGTTCTCCTCGTAGCCCTCGTCCTTTTTCCCGGGTCCGCCCATGCGGGTCCGCAGGGCGTGGTACACGAGGGTGACGGAGCAGTTCGGGCATTTGACGCTCACGCCGCAGCTGCGGCAGGAGACGTAATTGTGATAGCCGCGGCGGTTGAGGAAGAGGATGGACTGGTTCCCCGCCGCCCGGTCCGCGCGCAGGCGCTCGGCAAGCAGTCCGCCGATAGGGGACAGATTGCCCGCGGCGACCTCGCCGCGCATGTCGTAGATCTGAACGTCCGGCAGCTTCGCGCCGCCGTAGCGCTTTTTCAGCGTCACGAGCCGGTACGCGCCGGTCTGCGCTTTGTAATAGCTGGTCACGGACGGCGTCGCCGAGGAGAGCAGCATCACCGCGCCGTGCTCCCGGCACCGCCAGCGCGCGATGTCGTGCGCGTGGTATTTCGGATTCGCGTCCGATTTGTAGGTGTATTCCTGTTCCTCGTCGATGACGATGAGACCGATTTTCGGGATGGGAGCGAAGATCGCGGAGCGCGTGCCGACGACGACGTCCGCAAGTCCCTCGCGGATGCGCCTCCATGCGTCGAAGCGCTCGCCCGCGGAAAGCCCCGAATGGATCACCGCGATCCGACCTCCGTACCGCCGCTCGAAAATGCCCACGGTCTGGGGCGTCAGGGCGATCTCCGGCACGAGCATGATGACGCCGCGCCCCCCCTCGAGGGTCCGGTCGATCGCCGCGAGGATGACGTTCGTCTTGCCCGATCCCGTGACGCCGTGGAGCAGCGCCGCGCCGGGCTCTCCCGCGTCGATCAGCTCCGCGATCGCGTCAAACGCCGCGGTCTGTTCTTCGGTGAGCACGGGCTTTTCTTCGGCCTGTGCATCGTGAGAGTCGGCATCGACGGCAAAGGGATTGCGGTAGGCGTCCTCCTCGGTGAGGGTAAGAAGTCCCGCACGCTGAAACGCCTCCGCGGCTCTTTTCGCAGCCGTCCGGTCGATTCCGGCGGCGTCGGCAAGCGCGCCGAGCTCCGTCTCCTCCCCGGCGGCGCACGCCGCGCGGAAGGCGGAAAAGAGCTTTTGCTGATTCCTGCCCCTCAGTCCCCGCGCTGCCGCTTCCCATTCCCCGCCGTCCGACGGGTATGAAACCGATGCCAGCACGCCGTCCGGAATGAGGAAGCACCGGGTCGGGGTCTGTGAGGGCGAGCGGATCTCGGTCTTTTTCTCGAGCGCGCCGGTCTCGACAAGGGCGGCGAGCGCCTTCGAGCAGTCGAAGCCAAGCTCCGTCTGCATCGCCTGCTTCGTCACGCGGGCCTTCTCGCGCACCTTATCATAAACAAGAGCGCCGCGTTCCCCGTCCGCCGCGATCACGGACCGCCTTGCGGCCTCGGACCCTGCGATTTCGGGGTTTACGCGGTAATAAGAGACGACTTTCCCCATGGCGGCGGGGGGAACGACGGCGCGGACCGCGTCCCCGAACGTGCACAGGGTATATTCTTTCATAAAGAGACAAAGCCCGATCAGCTCTTCGTCGAGAACGGGCGCGTCCCCGAGCGGGGTCTCCACGGGCTTGGTCCCCTCTTCGATATCCGCGTCGTACAGCTTCGTCACGATGCCCGTCGAGAGCCGGTTCCCCCTGCCGAACGGAACGGACGCCGCCATTCCGACGGCAAGCGTATCCTCCAGCGTCACGGGAACATAATAGGTATAGGCCCGATCCGCTTGGTACGGCACGTCGAGGATGCGGATTTCAGCGAGAGACGCCATGGCTGTTCTCCTTTCCTCCGTTCACGCCGACGGAGCCGTCAAAAGGTCCCGTCCTCCGCGTCGTCCTCGGGTACGTAAACGGGCTTTTTCGGCGGGGTGTTCGCGTCGAGGGCGTAATTGTCCACGGATTCCTCGCGGTCCTCCTCGTCCGGGAACTCGCCGGGCTCGGCGATGTTCGCGGGCTGGGTCTTCTCGAGGAATTCCTCTTCGCCGTTCTCGCCGATGATCTTGAAATCGCCGTTGTACAGGCCGGTGATGGCGGTCTTGACGGCTTTTTCGTCGCGGTATTCTTTTTTGATCATGCTCGCGATGGAGCTTTTCTTTTCGGAATCCTTGCTGCTCGCGGCGATCTTTTCGGCGACCTCTCTCTGCTTGACGTACTCGTCGGTGATGATGCGGGCGCATTTCGCCGCGGCGACAACGAGGGAATAACGGTTGTATTTCTGTTCGGTGGGACGGGTTTCTTCGTTGCTCATTGTGGGATCCTTTCTTCTTTTCCGTATATCTGGATAGTTATTAAACTCTATGGAATCATCCGAAATCCGCGCGGCGGATTTCATGCGCTTCCCTGCCCCGGGCAGGATTCAGAGCTCGTCGTCCTCAAAATAATCGCGGATGTAGCTCATCATGCGATCCGAGCGCAGGTGCTCGGACTGCATAATCCCCAGGATGGTTTCGGCGCACTGCTGCACTTTGCCGGTTTCGTTCACCACGACGTAGTCGTAGCGCGGGGCCTCGCGGATCTCCTCCCTAGCCCGGCGCACGCGCGCGGCGATCTCTTCCTCGGTATCCGAGCCCCGTCCGCGCAGACGTCTCTCCTGTTCTTCCCCGGACGGCGCGATGAGCATGACGCACACGGCGCGCTTGCCGAGCAGTTCCTTGACCTGCGCTGCGCCCTTGACCTCGATCTCAAGGATCAGATCGCGGCCCTCTCCGGTCACGCGCTCGAGCTCGCTCTTCGGCGTGCCGTAGAGATTGCCGTTGTACTCCGCGTATTCGAGAAGCTCGCCGCCGGCGATCATCTTCTCGAACTGTTCGCGCGTTTTGAAGTAATAATTGACGCCTTCCTGTTCGTAATCCCGTTTTTCCCTTGTGGTCGCCGATACGGACAGACCCATGTCGGGGCAAAGCGTCCTGAGCAGGTCGACGACGGTGCCCTTGCCGCTGCCGGACGGCCCGGAAATCACGAATACGATTCCCGTTCTCTCGCTCTCCCGATTTTCACTCATCTGTGCGCTCTCCTTCCGCGTCCTCCGCTTTCTGATCGGTCTCATCCGCCGCGCCTTCGTTCAGTCTCTGCGAAACGGTTTCGTTCTGGATGGCGGAGAGGACGATGTGATCGGAATCCATGATCACCACGCAGCGCGTTTTGCGTCCCGAGGTGCAGTCGATCGCCCGGCCCGCGTCCTTCGCGTCCTGGATCAGCCGCTTCGCGGGGGCGGAGTCGGACGCGATCACCGCGATCACACGGGCGGCGTTGACCATGTTGTTGAAGCCTACGTTTACGAATTTCATCGGATCACTCCAGATTCTGAATCTGCTCGCGGATCTTTTCGATCTCGGTCTTCATGTCGACGACGAGACGCGCGATTTCCGCGCTGCCCGCCTTCGAGCCGATGGTGTTGGTTTCGCGGTTGATCTCCTGCACGAGGAAGTCGAGCTTGCGCCCTGCGGCCTCTTCGGAATTCACGATCTCGCGGAACGCCCGGAAATGGGACGAGAGCCGCACAAGCTCCTCGTCGATCGCCGCCTTGTCCGCGAAGATCGCCGCCTCGGTCAGGATGCGCTGCTCCGCCGCCTCCACGTCGAAATCGGAGAGGAGCTGACGGATGCGCTGTTCGAGCTTCTGGGGATAACCGGCGATGTCCGCCTCCGAGCGGGTCTTGACCTCAGCCGCCATGCCCTCGAGGCGATCCGCCTTCGCGAGCAGATCCTTACAGAGGTGCTCCCCTTCCCGGGCGCGCATGTCGGAAAAGCCTTCCACCGCCTCGGCGAGTACGGCGCGGATCTCTTCCCAGTCCTTTTCCGCGTCCTCCTCCGGCTTTTTCATCGTAAAGAGATCGCGGTTCTGGGCGACGCGCATGACGGAAATGTCGTCCTTCAGCCCGAAGGTGTCGCGCAGCTCTTCGAGCGCGGCGAGATAGGAGCGGGCGGCTTCCTTGTCGAGCATGACCTCGAGCCCTTTCTGCTCGAGCACGTCGACGCCGACGTACACCTCCACCTTGCCCCGGACGATCCCCGCCTCCGCAAGATACGCCTTGACTTTGTCCTCAAGGTAGGCGTAGAGCCGGGACATGCGGACGGTGCAGTCAAGATAGCGGGAGTTGACGGAGCGGATCTCCGCCGTGATGTCGAGCGAGCCGTCGGACGACATCCGTCTGGCTCTCCCGAACGCGGTCATACTTCTGAGCATATTCTTTCTCCCCTCGGCGGGCGTTTATACCCGCCGGTATTTTGCAAAAGGTCGGATTTCGCTTTTTTATTTCGCCGCCTTCGCGGGGCGCAGTCCGGCGAACAAAAAGCCGTTTTCGTCGATCGCGAGCGACTCGGCCGCGATCCTTGTATAGGGAACGTAGAGATCGGCTGTCTTCGCGTATTCCTCGGGCGTCTCGGGATCGTCGAGGAGCCCGAGCGCGTTCGCCCACCCGGACGAGAAGAACAGCGCGTCCCGATCCGGGTTTGCCGCGGAGCGAATTCTCGGCCGCGTGCCGTCCGAAAAGCCCGCGACGACGGCGGGGATCGAGGAGGAATTCTCGAGAAACGCGCTCACCGTGCGCATTTCGGAGGCGAGCTCGGCGCCCTCGTTCAAAAGCGACGCCGCGAAAATCAGCTTCTGCTTCGTCTCCCGGCTGCGGAGCACAAGATAGAGCAGCGCGCCGCGCTCCTCTTCGGCGAGGTTCGCGTAATTCAGAAGCGGAAGCGAATCGGCGGCGGAATAGGTGAAGCGGGAGGCGTCGTACCAGATCGCCGTCCCGTCCGACGCGAGCCGCGCGCCCTTGATGTAGTTTTCGAGGCCCGCGGACAGCATGTCCTCATCCGCCTCGGTGAGGCCCTGCGCCATCAGCACGGCGGGCGATTTCTCCAGCGCCTGAGCGAGGATCTTCTCCGCGTCCCCGTCCGCGCCGGAGCGCGCCGCAAGCACGGTGACGAGCTCGCCGTCACCCTCGTAGACCGCGCCGTCGATATAGCCGTCGCCCTCCTCCCAGCGCAGGGGGGAGCGCTGTACGATATCCGAAATGAATTTTTCAAGCGCGAGCCCGGTGTTTTCCACGTTGTGCCCCGCGATGCAGATTTTGCCGTCGATCAGCGCGTAGCCCCACTGCCACGGCCTGAGCGCCGAAAGAAAGGCGCGGCTCTCGTCCCGGTCCGTTTCGCCGATGAGGATTTCCTTTTCCCCGACGGCGAACGTGTCCACGCCCTCCCGGGTGAAGTCCGTCGTCAGGCGCAGTTCCTGACCGGCCTCGACGAACGCGGCTCTGAGCTCCATGCCGTAACGGATCTCTTCGTCGGCGGGGATGTCGCGGCGCACGATCTCGTACGTGCCCAGAGTGTCCGCGTCAAGCAGGACCGCCGCGCTCTGTTCTTCCCCTTCCGTGCCGCTTCCGCACGCCGAAAACACGCACGCACAAAGGGCGAGCGCCAGACAGAGCAGAACCAAAGTTTTTTTCACCATACACGCCTCAAGAGTCGGTTTCCGTTTCCTATCCTTTACCTTATATTATACAATAAAAAAAGCGCCATTGTCAACGAAAAGCGCTATTTTTATGAGGTTCACCATTTCCTCCGGCCTCCGATGCGGAGTTTTTTGCGCAATTTGACCAGATAGAAGGACATGCACAAGGTCAGGGTGACGTCAAAGAGTAGAAAGAAGAGCGTCGCCGCGCCGATGGTGAGCCAGCCGAGCGAAAAATAGTCCTCCCCCGCCATGAAAACGTACTGTCCGAGCACGATGCAGAAGAGCAGCATCGTGTCGAGGCAGGAGATCTTTACGGGGTACGCGAAGAGGGGACGGAGCTTTTCAAAATGCAGCTTCAGGATCGGATAGACCGCCGCGAAGAGGGCGTATTCGATCGCGTAGAGCTTATTCGGGAGCAGAAGGAACGCGAGCACGGAGGTTGCCGCCGCGTAGACCCAGGTCATCTTCTCCCCGATCTCCACGACAAGCAGCATCGTCATGAAGGCGCAGATCACGAGCGCGGAGAGGTCGAGCATCGTCATGCCCGCGACCCAGATGATCGCCATGCACAGCGCGGCGAAGACCCCCGCGAGCGCGATTTTTTTCGTCATGGTTTTTTCGGACATGATACCCCCTTATCCGCCTTCGCCGGAGCCTGTTTTTCCGGGATCGGCCCCGTCGTTTCGGGAGCCGCGCCCGCCTGAGCTTATGCCGGCGGGGGTCGGAAGAGAAGACGGGAACAGCAGACGGTTTTTGAGTGCGAGCAGTTTTTTCAGCCAGAGGTCGGTCAAAAAGGACGCGGCAAAGCAGAGCGCGAGCCCCCACGCGAAGACGAGGGGCGCGAACCGCGGCGCGTACAGCACGGGCTGGGTGAGATCGCGGCAGACGTTGAAAAACGCGCAGCTGAAGAACCACATGAGCATGGACAGCTTCCCCATCGCGCCGAAGACCGCGCCGAGGGCACGGGAAACGGGCCCCGCGCGGACGTCCGAGGGATCAGCCCGCGAAGCAGTGCCGCTTTTGAACAGCACCGCCAGCCCCCACACGAAGAGGGGCGCGAGTACGGCGTCCATGGAGAGGCGGAAGGTCCACGACCGACCGAAGATTTCCCCCGTTTTCCATTCCGCCGCCGGGAAGACATACCGTCCGGCGCAGCAGAGGACGAGCAGGGCGGCGCACAATGCTTTTTTCGCAGCGGCCGAGCGGAGTCCGCCCGTCAGCTCCCTCTCGAAAATCCGCCCGAATACATTATGCCGCGCGCAGAGATACCCGCAGGCGAGCGCGGGAAAGCAGTCCCGCGCGTTTTCGAAAACATGGGCCAGCGCGGTGAAAAACTCCCCGCCCCGCGCCCCGCCGGCTCCGCAGAGAGAGGCGAGCACGGTGAAGACCCCGCACGGAAGGAAAATGCCGCAGAAAACGCCCGCGAGCGGTCCCCGGTCCATCGCGCCGGAAAGGAGGCGCAGGCAGGGGAGGCTCAGCAAAAAGAACGGAACGTACCAGTTAAAGGTCATGATGTCCTGCCGCAGTCCGACGAGATCGTACAGGATCCGGACCGGATCGAGGACCGCGCGCCCCGCGAGCTTCGCGGAGAGCAGCAAAAGAGCGTACACCGCCCAGTAGGACAACAGAAAATCCGTCGCGCGGCGCAGATCCCGCGCGATGCCGGCCTTCGCGCCGCGGCGGGGCTGCCAGCAGGCGAGCATGCCGCTCAGAAAGGCGAACGCCCCCACGCAGATGCGGGTGGCGCGGCTGAGTTCGGGCGTGAGGGATGCGAGGAAGGGATAGCCCGCGCCGGACACGATCCACGCGGGAAAGGTGAAGGCGTGGTGGAAAAACATCAAAGCGATCAAGGCGCCCTTGATCCGGTCGGTGACGCCGCGGTCGAAATACGGCTCCGTTCCCCGGCTCCTCTCCGATGCAGTCGTCATGGGACTCCTCCGTCAGCAACAGCGGATGCAGTCGCCGCCCATGCACTCGCAGCAGGTGTCGCAGCAGAGCACGGCGGAGCAGGTGCTGCAGAGGTCGCAGTCCCCGACGTTCTCCGACGTGCGGTACACGTTGCCGTAATCGGAGGAGCGCCGCTGCATCCTGCGCTTCGCCTCCTGATATTCGAGGTTCTGCGGATCGAGATAGCAGGCGGTCTCGATGTAGCGCATCGCGTCGTAATACAATCCGCTCTGGGTGAGCAGGCATCCCATGAGATAGTTCCACTCCGCGCCCCGGTCGGACATCGGCGTGGAATCGATGATGAGCTTGGCGTCCGCGAACCGCCCTTCCGCGATGAGCTTGCGCACCTCGTAGAAGGAGGTCGTTCCCGAAGACGAATAGGTGTTGTAGGAGGAATACGATCCCCACTCATCCGAAGCGGACGAGCCGCCCCCCGAGCGTTCCTTCTGGATCGCGTCGTACGCTTCGTTGATTTCCTTCATTTTTTCTTCGTATCCCGCCGCCTGCGCGCTGCCCGCATTCGTGTCGGGATGGTACCGGCGCGCCATGCTGTGATACGCTTTTTTCACTTCCTCATCCGACGCGGTGCGCGGGATATTCAGAACCTGATAGGGGTCTTTCATCGAAGCGTTTCCTTTCCGGGCTCCTTCCCGCGCTTGCCCGAAAGCACATGCTTCAGGGAAGCGGGAAGCCCGAGATATACGATATTTTTGACGATCGGCGTGCAGGGGTGCGACGGATCGAGCTTTTCCGCCGCCTCGCCCGCCTTCTCGAGTCCGATGGGAACGGACACGGAAAGCGCGCTTTTGAGCACGTCCGAGAGCGCGCCGTCCGAGAGCGCGAGGTCTCCCCAGCCGGCGTAGAGGGGGTTGTAGCGTTTCTTTTTCACGTCTTCGGGGAGGTCGTCCGCCGCGTCGCACAGATAGACGAAGCGCCCGATCCCGTCTCCGAGGGCGCGCGCCGTCTGTGCCGCTTCCCCTTCGAGCCCGAGGGAGAAGAGCCAGCCGAGCAGGTCTCCGAAGCACGCGGCGGTCTCGTCCGCCGAGGGACAGTTCTCCTTTTCGAGCGCCCCGAGCGCGTCGAGGCGCGTGAAGACGCCCTGTGTCGTGCCCTCGGGGAGCAGTTTTTGCGCGCGTGCGCTCATCGAGGCGGCGAAGGGCCGCGCAAGGCGCGCGCGAAGACGGCTGATCCCCCGCTCGTCGGCGAGATCGTCCGCGTTTTTCCCGTAGACCAGCGCTGCCGACACCGCCGCCGAGAAGCGCAGCGCCGGGGAGGAATCCGCGGCGAGGCGCTTTTTCACGGGATGCACGGGACAGCGCACGGGACGGAAAACGGGTTCCTCTTCCAAAAGGATCATCCGCACCGCGGCGAAAAACGTAAAATCATAGGAGAGCGTCAGACGGGACGATTGTCCCGTGACCCTGCCCATTTCCCGGCACAGCCCGCAGTAGAGCGCGCGGTACCGCTCCGCCTGTGCCACCTTCAGCTCCGGGGTAAAAGGCTTCACATATCCGAACATCCGGTGTCTCCCATCACAATTTAGATTATCGTACCGCACGGGCGCGATTTTTGCAAGGGATGATTTGTAAATATATTTGCAAAAATCCTGTGATTCCCGCGGAAAGCGGACGCGCGCGCCGTGGGCGAACCTTCTTGACAGCGCTTTGCTCCCTGTGCTATAATACGGTTGACGGGGATTCTGCGCGCGGCCGTCTTGCCGACTCGTGCGCGGACGCGTCCCCGGGCGTTTTGGCCGCAGGGAGCGATCCTCTGCACGGCGCGGAAAGGAGAGTGCATATGACTGCACAGGCGACGACGAAAACAGGCATCCGGAATACGCCCCTCATTCTGACCTTTCTGATCATCGCGGCGGCGCTGATAACCTATTCGTTCGTCAGCACGCTCGTCGATATGATCCGAAATTTGAAATTGATCGCGGCAATATCCTCCCGACAGACTGTGGGTCAGGTGCCGTCCGCCCCCGCAAGCAGCATTCTCGCGTATGTTTTCAACTACATTTTCGCCTTGGCGTCCGATGCGTTTCTCCTGTTCGCCTGCGTCTTCGCCGCCGTGCGCGTCGGCTCCGAGAGAAGGACACTGTATCCGTCGATGAGCGTTGTCTGGAGCTGCCTCGGCGTGAGCTTTTGGTTCAATGTCCTCAGCCGCCTTCTGGTTTTCGGGATGGATGCGTATTATTACAGCGGCGTACACCTGCAGATCACGCTGTTTTATCTGATCTGCGACATGATTTGCGCGGTTCTGTGCATGATTCCGGAGATCGATCCGATCCCGAAAAAGCAAACGGTCGTCCTCATCTTTCTGCTGTCATTTCTCGGGCTCCGATTCCTGTTATCCGCCGCGACGATCATTTTGCTGTTTTCCGAGTCCATTGCTGTCCCGTGGAGCACCATCTTGAACTCTGTATTGTGGGCAACGGGCAATTCGCTTCTTTTTGCCGCTTTTTTGATCCTTGTCCGCCGCAGCAAAGCGCTCTTCTTTCCCGAAACAGCGCTCCCCTTCTCCGGATCGGAACCCGGCTCCGCGGCGATGAGCCCGGAGGAAGAGCTCGCGCTTCTGGACAAAAAACTGGTCGCCGGTCAGTACACCCCCGACGAATACATGCGTCTCCGCGCCGAAATCTTATCCCGCCTGTAAACCGCTGTGCCCGGGGCTCCCTCCCGGGCCTTCTTTTTTGACGGAATGCTCCGCGCCCGCGAAACATTCTTGACATCTCCCGGCGGGACGTGGTACAATAAAGCAGCATCGCGCCGACCGCGAAAACCGCGGCGGCACGGAAAGGAAATCAGAGATGAATGCGACCGAGAACCCGATCCGATACAAACCCGCCGTACTGGCTTTATTTGCCGTTTCGGCATTTGCATGTTTTTACTTATTGGGTTACACCATAAGCACGCTTCTCCCCATTTTGCCTCTGATCGGTCTGATCAGCTCACCCACGGTTGTAATCGTCTTTCTGCTCTTTATGGTCATGATCGCGATCAATCTTTTCATCTGCGTTTTTGCCTGCGTTCGGATATACCGCTTTCAAAAACCGCTGAACAGCACCGTAACCGTCCTGTACATCGCTTACATCGTGTATTTTTCGATCAGCGGGCTGAGCACTCTCGTCGATTCGGGCTACGCACCGGCGTCCGGAGGCTCCGGGGCAGCCATAATTATCCTGCTTTCCCTCTTTGTTCTGCCGCTCATAAAACCGAGCCCGACCAAATACATCGTTTGCCTCGCCATTCTCCTGTCTCTCCTGGGGCTCGGGATGATCGCGCAGCTTCCGCAGCTCCGCGAATACAGCGCCCCGCAGCTGAGCGCCTATTTCATCAGCATACCCCAGCTCATCGCTGTCCTGGTCCTGATCGCCGGCAACAAAGAGCATTTCTACGGCACGCAGACGACGATGAGCGGCGAGCGGCAGATTTCGCGCGCCGAGCTTGACGAGCTTATTCAGACGGAACCGCGGGAAGCGATGCTCACGCTCCGCAGAATGCTGGATGACGGCGAAATCACGCCGGATGAATTCAAAACGCTCCGCTCGAAGATCCGCTCCGACGATTCCGGAATGCCGACAGACGAATACCGGCCGCACGGCGGGCAGGATCCGCGTCCGGGCGGAGAGGCATGAGCGGCGGCACGCAGGGAGGATCGCCATGGAAGAAAAAAAGCACGTCAAAATCCCGCTCAAGGTCAAGCGCGCCTTTCTGTTGATCGTCTTCATCGGTCTGACGGTTTTTTCGGTGTACGCCTCGTTTCGCTGGCTTCTGAAATCCGTTTCCGCGAAATCGGTGGATTTCACCCTCTACGTCGGCATCGTTCTGCGTCTGGTCTCGATCCTCTTCATCTTCACGGTGAAAATGAGGTTTGAGCGGATCATCAAAATCGTTTTCGCTTCACTGCTCGCGCTTCATCTGCTTGAGCTGCTGTTCGGCGCGCGTCCGGAGGCCGCCCTCGAAAAAGCGGTCTGGTACGCCGCCGGTCTGCTTGCCGCCGCGGCTCTCGTCTTCGCGCTCGTGAAGCGGGACAACGGGAGCTTCGTCGCCGCGTCCTCCGTTCTGCTCGCGGCGAGCGTGCTCCGGGCGCTGTCCCCCCTCATCGCGGGATCGGATTCCGCGTCTCTTGTCTCGTCCCTCGTGCAGATGCCCCTGTTCTACGCCGCTCTGCTGCTTCTGGTCCTCTTCAACCGGGTCCTGTTTGCCCACGCGCACGAAAGCGATCCGCGCGGGGAGGGAGAGGAAGGCGTCCCGACCCGGAAGGAGGAGGAGTACGCGGACGCCGTCCGACTCCTTCAGCAGCAGCTTGAGGACGGCAGGATCTCCCCCGTCGAATACCGGACACGCCGCGCTGCGGCGGAAGCCGCCTTCGGCATACGGACCGAAGCACCCGAGCGCAAACCCCGGGAGGAGTCTGCGGGCAGGCTCATGCTCAAAAAGCAGCTTGAAGAGGGCGCGCTGAGCCCGGAGGAATACGAGGAGCTTCTCTATTCCCTTCCCGACCCGCGCCGCGGCATGCGTCCCTCCGACGAAGACGGGGAGCGGGACGATCCGCTTCCGACTCTCGACGAGTTCCGGGCGATGGATCCGCGGGAGGCGATGATCACCCTGATCCGACAGCTCGATGGGGGCGGGATCACCGCGGAGGAATACGAATCGCTCTTTTCCGCTCTCTTTGCCTGATTTCCTTCACCCGGTGCCGTTCCGGCGTCCGCCGCTCCCTCCGCTTTCCCGTTTTTCCCGCCGCAAGAAATTTTTCATACCCTCTTGACAAACCGGGGAAACTGTGGTAATATAATATGCGTTCGATGGAGCGGGACATATGCGAGTGTAGTTCAGTGGTAGAATTCCAGCCTTCCAAGCTGGTTATGTGGGTTCGATTCCCATCACTCGCTTGATGTGCCTTTAGCTCAGCTGGATAGAGCAACTGCCTTCTAAGCAGTAGGTCGAGGGTTCGAGTCCCCCAAGGCACGCCATCGGTCAAGCCGGAGGACGGATCCTCGGGTCTTCTCATCCGGTGTTCGACATACGCTGCCCCCACACGGCAGCGGCATATGGTGGAATTAGCTCAGTTGGTTAGAGCGCCAGGTTGTGGCCCTGGAGGCCGTGGGTTCGAGTCCCATATTTCACCCTATCCGCGCGCGGTTCTTGAAGAAGGATCGGCGCGGATTTTTTGTTTTCTTCCTATGCAGGAAGCGGCGTGCGGTTTGCGTCAAAGAGGACGCTGCCCCTTGCCTCGCGGACGAGGGAGTTAAAGAGAATAACGAGGGCTGCTTTCTCCCGCTCCGGCGGGGGGAGTTTGCTGAAACCGCATGTTCTTTTAGGAAACAAACGCTGCGCCCGAGTTCGCTTTGCGAACTCGGGGAATTCGCGCGCAGCGCGACTGCCGTGCCGACGCTGTCGCACTCGGCGCGGCGAACTTCCGTGTTTGTGGTACGAGATATTGTCCTGCGCGGACGGCGGTACGGGGGAAGTCTGCTAAAACCGCATGTTCTTGCTTTAGGAAACAAACGCTGCGCGTTTGGGAATTACGGATTTGTATTGCCCTGCGCGGGCGGCGGCACGGAGGGGCAGCTCAGGCCGCATCCCCTCTGTGCGGGTCCCCTTGGCCATTACATCTGCGATTCTCTCACATCAAAAGCGGCTCCGATTCGTTTGCGGCACAGATCAGCCGAAACTCTCAGCGACTGCGGCTCTCGAATCGTCAACTGAAACATTGCAATTCGCGCCCGCGCGAATTTGAGCGCGACTGCGTCGGCGCGGCGATCCAAATTCGCGAATTACAGGCCGCGTCAAGCTTCGGCGGTATCGCTCAACAGCCTCGCGCACATGGGGTCTGCTTAAATCTGCTATGTCTGTCGGCATTTCAGCGCGCCGAAAAGTGCGGCTTTCCTTGCCTGCTCAGCGAACGCGGGTGAGGAATCCTGCGGAGCCGCGTTAAAGCGCGTGCTTGTCTTTGCTTCAGTTATCGCGAGAATGGAATGCGGCGCAGATCGCGTCACCTTTCAGCACAGCATCCTATTCTCGCGACAGCAAACAAAAAGACTCGCTGAACATAAACGCGGTTCCGCAGGATTTTCTACCCGCGTTAGCTGCGCGAAAAGAAACGACATTACTTTACGTGCGCTGGAACGCGAACAGGTTCAGCAGATTTCAGCAGACATACACCCGCGAGGATGCACCTTAAACGTAAGTTGACAACCAAACGCGTCCTGTAATCAAACGCGCTCGTCTTCACAAAAGGTTTCAGCTTCAGGAAATCAGGCCGCGATGAAATGCAATATTATACAGCTAACTCCGTGCGCTTCGCAATCGGAGCCGCTTCGGAGAATCAAGAACAACAAATTGAATGGCCAAGGGGACCCGCACAGAGGGCCACTTTCGCTTGCGAAAGTAGGCGGCCATGAGCTGCCCCTCCGTGCCGCCGTCCGCGCAGGACAATACAAATCCGTAATTCCCAAACGCGCAGCGTTTGTTCCCTAAAAGAATATGTGGTTTCTACAGACTCCACCCCCGCCGTCCGCCGCATCGACGCAGTCATGCTGGACAATTCAAATCCATAACTCTCAAACGCGAAACGTTTGTTCCTTAAAAATATGCGGTTTGAAGTAAAGAAATATTCCTTAGAAGCCCTCTCCGTCACGCGCGCCGACGCAGTCGCGCCCGGCGTGCCGCCTCTCCCACGCGCCAAGTGCGACAGCGTCGGCACGGCAGTCGCACCGGCGAGGCAGGGGAAAGCCTTCGTTATTTGTGATGACCCCCTCGCCGGCGAGGCAAGAAGGCAGCGTTTTTTGAAGCGAATCGTACAACCGCGAGGCATCACGGCGGTCTGTTTGAAATGAAGCGGATACCCCGGAATCCTCCCCAAAACAAAAAAAGGAGCGCGCGGCATGCCTCCGGGCATGTCCGCGCTCCGCGGGCGGCGGTCTCAGGAGAGGATCACACGGAACCTCTCGTCCTCCCGTTCGATATCCCCCAGCAGGCGCAGAAACGCGTCCGCGTACCCTCCGAGGTTCTCGCGCAGCAGATCGACGCGCAAAATCTCCATCGTCAGCGCCCCCGCCGGGAGGATCTCCCCGCGCAGAACGTCGTTCAGCGCGTCGAGATTGCGTCCGAAGTATTCCGGCGTGCCGAGGTGCTTCTCAAGGGCGCTGTAAAGTGTCGCCCTGTCCAGGATCGCCCCGCCGTTCAGCATCACGTATTTCATCTCATTCCTCCCCGTAGAGCAGTTCGAAGGTCTCGTAGTGATCCCCGCTGTAGTAGATCAGACCGTCGTTTGACCAGACGATCCGCTTTGCCCCGCGGGATGATCTGCCGAGCGTGCCGATGTCGCATTCGTAGTAGGACCTGCCCTTTTTCTTCGGGAGCAGACCTTCGTAATTGCCGAAATACGTCCCGCCGATGCACTTGCCGGGAGCGAACCGCTCCAGCGAGCCGCCCGTCCATCCGAGATTTTCCGCTTCCTTCTTCGTGATATAGTTCGAGGGCAGCTTGCCGTAGGTGTGCAGGTACAGGGCGACGTTTTCCTTGTCGTCATAGACGCCGTTTTCGTCGATGACGGGCTCCGGCTCGGGCGCTTCCGTCTCGGGTTTCGGCGCTTCCGTCTCCGGCTTCGGTGCTTCCGTCTCCGGCTTCGGCGCTTCCGTCTCCGGCTTCGGCGCTTCCGTCTCCGGGGCTTTTGTTTCCGGGTCGTTCAGTTTCAGCTCATTCCACCCGGAGTTTTCACCGGACTGACCGGCAGCCGTCGATCCTGATCCGGCTCCGGAGACCGGTCCGACCGGCGCGGCGCAGGACAAAAGGCTCATGAAAAGCAGGACGGCAAGCAGCAGGGATATCGCCTTCACGGCGCTTTTTTTCATTCTCATTCAATCGCCTCCAGTATGATTTCGGCTTCGACGTTCGTCTGCCCGTTCTCGCGGATCGTGCGGACATAGTACACCCCGTCGCTCTGCCCGACGTAGAACTTCAGCGTCTCGCCGAGCGGGGCTTCGGACAGGAAGGAAATGCCGAGGGAGATGACCCGCTGTCCCTTCATGTCCGTACCGAGACATCCGCAGAGGATGTCCGGGTATCGGGTGTTGTTCATGTGCCCGTTGAGATCGATGTCGGCGTATTCCACCGTCCGCTCTCCCACGAGCGCGAGTCCGACGTCCTCCGGGATGCGGAAGCGCGCGGGCAGATCGAGCTCGAGCATTTCGTCCTGACCGTAATGCAGATCGAACTCCGCGACGCGGTGGAGCTTTCTGTCCGCGATGGAGCAGAGCGCCCAGACCGAAACCGCCTCCGCGACGATCACGCCGTCGCGCACGGCACGGTAGCACCGTCCGAACTGTACGCCGCGGGACTCGGTCGCCCACGACTGTACGACGATTTTTTCATGCGAATAAAGAGGCGCGTACACGCTCATGCGGATGCGGCTCAGAACAAAGGAAAAGCCCGCGTTCATGAGCTCCATGTAGGAGGGTCCGTCCTGCTCCATCTGGCTGTTCGCCGCGTCCTGCATGTAGCGCAGCAGACTCGATGCGGACACGATGTTGTTCACGTCCACGTCGTTCGCGTTGACTCTGTATTCGCCCGTCCATTTCATTTTTTCTCTTTACTCCTTTGAGGCGGGGGCTTCTTTCCCCGCGGATAAAAGGACTGAACCGGAGAAGTCCCTCGGTTCAGTCCCGGTTATGCTTCTAAAAATGTGCTCAGAGCGTTCCGGCACTGCCGAGAACGTCGTGGATCTTGTGGGACACCATCTTCTTGACCTCGGCGCGCGCGACGGAGAGATAGGTTCTCGGGTCGAACGCCTCGGGCTGCTCGTTGAAGACGCGGCGGATGCCCGCGGTCATGGCGAGGCGGATGTCGGAGTCGATGTTGATCTTGCAGACGGAGAGCGTCGCCGCTTTCCTGAGCTGTTCCTCCGGAATGCCGACCGCGTCCGGGAGCTTGCCGCCGAGCGCGTTGATTTCCTTCACGTATTCCTGCGGAACGGAGGACGCGCCGTGGAGAACGATCGGGAAGCCGGGCAGTCTTCTGCCGACCTCTTCGAGGATGTCGAAGCGGAGCGGCGGGGGAACGAGGATGCCGTCCGCGTTTCTCGTGCACTGCGCGGCGGTGAACTTGTACGCGCCGTGGGACGTGCCGATGGCGATGGCGAGGGAGTCGACGCCGGTGCGGGTGACGAATTCCTCAACTTCTTCGGGATGGGTGTAGGAGCTGTCCTCGGCGGAGACCTTGACGTCGTCCTCGACGCCCGCCAGTCTGCCGAGCTCGCCTTCCACGACGACGCCGTGCGCGTGCGCGTATTCCACGACCTTCTTCGTCAGGGCGATGTTGTCCTCGAAATTGTGGTGGGAGCCGTCGATCATGACGGAGGTGAAACCGCCGTCGATGCACGCCTTGCAGATGTCGAAATCCGCGCCGTGGTCAAGGTGCAGGGCGAGGTCGATGCCGGAATCGGCGATGGCGGCCTGCGCGAGCGCCATGAGGTACGCCTGCTTCGCGTACTTGCGCGCGCCGGCGGACACCTGCAGGATCACCGGGGACTTCGCTTCTCCGGCGGCCTCCGCGATCGCCTGGATGATTTCCATGTTGTTGATATTGAAAGCGCCGATGGCGTAATGCCCTTCATACGCCTTCTTGAACATTTCGGTTGTCGTAACGAGTGCCATAATTCCGCTCCTTGCTGTTATTTGATTAACCGTTTTATTTTACTCCATCGCTCCTGAAAAGTCAACAGGTTTCTAAAAAACAGGATGTGAATTTTCAGCTTTCGCGCGGGCGTGCCGTCACCCGACAAACTGGAACACGCAGAAGGCCGCGTAAAGCGCGAGCAGGAGAATGCCCTGCCAGCGGGACATTTTTCCCTTCGCGAGCGCGGGGACGGTGAGGATCCACATGACGACGAGCATCAGGGGCACGTCCACGACGAGGGAGGCGTTCATCCCGGCGATGGTCTTCTCCACGGGCAGATTGAACGGGCTGATCGTGATCGCCGTGCCGCTCACGAGGACGAGATTGAAGAGGTTCGCTCCGATCACGTTGCCGAGGGAGAGCGCGCTGTGCCCCTTCGCGAGGCTGGTGATGGCGGTGACGAGCTCCGGCAGGGAGGTCCCGAGCGCGACGAAGGTGAGCGCGATCACGGATTCCGGCACGCCCAGCGCACCGGCGATCTTCGTGCCGTGGTCCACGAGCAGCTTCGCGCCGAGGGCGATGCACGCCGCGCCGACGACGAGAAGAACGAGGGCCTTCCCGAGGGGCATGTCCTTTTCTTTCTCATTTTCATCCTCTTGCGCGCCTTGCTGTCCCCCGTCAGAACCGCCTGCGGGCAGCTCATCCTTCTTATTCAGTCCCTGCCGCACGGAGAGGATCATATAGACGACGAACACCGCGAGCAGGACCATCCCGCTCCACCGCGGAAAGCCCTTGTTGATATAGGCGTTGAGAATATAGAACGCCGCCGAGCCGAAGAAAAAGAGCACGGGCGTTCTGAGAGATTTCCGATCCACCGTTCCGGGACGCACGGCGGCGGTCAGGGCGGCGATCAGGGCGGTGTTGCAGATCACCGAGCCGATCGCGTTGCCGTAGGCGATCTCCCCGTGTCCCTCGATCGCCGCGGTCGCGGATACCAGAACCTCCGGCAGGGTCGTGCCGATGGAAACCACCGTCGCGCCGACGATAATCTCCGGGATGCGGAAGCGCCGTGCCACCGCGGTCGAGCCGTCCACGAACCAGTCCCCGCCCTTGATGAGGAGCAGGAAGCCGACGAGGAAGAAGAGGATGTTCCCCCCGAGCCCGAGTCCGTCGATAAACTTGGAAATTGTCTCGATCATGATCCTAAATCTCCTTGGTTTTGTTAGCCCGTCAGCCGATGAACGAGCTGACGAAAATCTCGATGCCGATGCCGATCAGGATAACGCCGCCCAGCACGGACGCGTGCCGCGCGAGCTTCGTGCCGAAGACCTTGCCGATCTTCACCCCCGCCGCGCAGATCAAAAACGTGACCGCCGCGATGATGAGCGACGCCGCGAGCGCCATGGGCGCGTGATAATCCGCGATGGTAAAGCCGACGGACAGGGCGTCGATGGAGGTCGCGATCCCCTGCAGAACGATGGTCCACACGCCGGGCTTCGGGCGCGGGGCATCCTCTTCCCCGCTCCCCCGGCGGAGCCCTTCGACGAGCATTTTGCCGCCGATGAAGCAGAGCAGGACCAGGGAGATCCACGGGATGAGCTTATGAAACGCGCCGAACGCCTCGCTGACCGTGCGGACGAGAAACCACCCCGTCATCGGCATGAGCGCCTGAAAGCCCGCGAAGGTCCCCGCGATGGCGGCTCCCCGCCGTTTTGACATATCCGGTTCGTTCAGTCCGTTCGCCATCGAAACGGAGAAAGCGTCCATCGCCAGCCCCGCGCCGAGCAGAACGCTGTTGAACACGAACAGAAACGTCCACTCCATGGATATCCCCCATGCGGTATTCAGAATATAAAAAAACACGCGCGTCGCGCATGCATCCGGTCTTCACTTTCCGCAGCCCCCGCGGAGCGGCGGTCGGCGGTTCTTTGGGACGGAGCGGAAAACCATGCGCGGCAAAAACCGAGCATGGGTCTCGCGATTTGAAGCAAGCCAGACGCCTCACGATTCCGCGGACGTCGGGACTGTTGACTTGCTGCGCGGCATCCGCGTTCGCTACTCCCCCAAGCCTTGAGTATTGTATCACATCAAACGCGGCTTGTCAAGAAGTTTTCGACGATTTGCACTCCCCCACCGCATTCTGCCCAAAATAATCCGCAAAACTTTGTAAAATTCGCCGAAGCGAAAGGCGCGCGAAGGCGCGCACAACGCGGCGCAAATATGCTATAATGAAGCGGAAACGCAAACAGGAGGTTTTTGAACATGAAACTGAAACGAATCCTTTGCGCGGCGCTTGCGGTCCTGATGCTCGTCTCCGCCGCCGCCTGCTCCGAAACGCCCGCCGAGCCCGAGGACACCGGCTCGGGCACGCCCGCCGTCCCCGCCGACGAAGCCGTGCCGGGGGGAGAAAACCAGCCTGCCGGAGAACAGGCTGAGGAAGCAGCGCAGGAGGACCGCGCTTCCGTGAAGGACGGTCTGCCCGAGCTGAACTTTGAAGGCAGGGAATTCCGCGCCGCCCAGCAGACGAGCCGCACCTACGAATTCTACGCAGAGGAGCTCACTGGCGAGGGCACGAACGACGCGGTTTACAACCGCAACCTCACCGTAGAGGGCCGCTTCGGGGTAAATATCGTCTCCGTGGACTACGACTCGCTTTCTTCCATCACGACCGACGTCGCGACGCTCGCGAAGGCGGGGACGGACGCCTACGAGGTCGTCTCCCATTACGCCTACCGCGCCTATGTCCCGATCCACAGCGGCGTGTACCGCAACTGGCTCGACGTTCCGAACGTGGACTTCACCCGCCCGTGGTGGAACGCCCTCGCGAACGAGCAGAATACCATCAACGGTTATCTCTACACCGCGACCGGGGACGTCAACATCTCCTCCCTGCTCACGACCTACGCGATCTTCTTTGACGTGCCCGTGACGGAGAAATACGGCATCACGGCGGAATCGCTCTACAACTCCGTGTACGACGGGACGTGGACGATCGATCACTTCATCGGGCTCACCTCGTCGATCTATGAGGATTCCAACGGCAACGGAAAGCGCGACGACTCGGACACCTACGGCTTCGCGGCGTGGCCGGGCATCTCCGCGGACGCGTGGCTCCCGGCGTTCGATCAGCCGATCAGCGAAAAGGACGCGGACGGCTTCCCGGTCGCCGCGATCATGTCGGACAAGACGGTTTCGGCGCTTGAGAAAATGTACCATTTCTATTATGAGACCGACGGCGGCTACGGCGACGTGGGCTCCGCGGAAGGCGAGGTCGACATGTTCGCGCGCGACCTTGTCTGCTTCGTTCCCTCCGTCTTCGACGACGCGTTCACCGTGTACCGCTACATGGACAGCTCCTACGGCATTCTGCCCTATCCGAAATGGGACGAGAGTCAGGAGAAGTACCTGACCAACTCCCGCGACCAGTACACCGTCATCGGCATTCCGATCTTCAAACCGGACGGCGATCTCGAATTCATCGGAACGGTCATGGAGGCGCTGTCCGCCGAAAGCTGGCGCAGCGTCTACCCGCAGTACTACGACATCGCGCTCAAGGGCAAGTATTCCCTCGACCGCGACACGGCGACCATGGTGGACCTCGTGCTCGCGGGCCGAAACTACGACTTCTCCTTCCTCTTCGGCGAAGCGGAATTCAACCGCCTGCCCTACTTCTTCCGCGACCTGCTCGCCGACCGCGACGTCAACATCGCCTCGAAGTACAAGAAGGCGGAAAAGGCCATCCGCAAGGGCACGGAAAAGCTCCGCGGCTACTACGGGGGCTGAATCCCCTCAAATGTGAAAAGCGCGCGTCGTTGTTTTCACCAGAAAATCATCAATCCCGCGCACCTTCTCTGTAAACATTAACAAATCGTACACAATTACGCACCGCTTTTATGTTATAATAGAAATGCGGAGGGGGAGGAAAACACGAAACCCCTGCCGCAAATTCCAGAAAGGCGGTACGATCATGAACATCAACATTATCGGCAGACAGGTCAACATCAGCGACGACATGCGTGATTACGTGGAAAAGAAGCTCGTCAAATTCGATCGGTTCTTCCCGAGAGGAGCGGACGCGGCGGTCACGTTCCGGAAGGTTCGCGACAACGTATGCGCAGAAATCACCATCTCGGTCGGCAGTACGCTCTTCCGCGCGGAGGAAACGAGCACGGAGTATAAAACCGCCGTCAATCGCTGCGTCGATGTGATCGAGGGTCAGATCCGCAAAAACAAGACCCGCCTCGAAAAGAGAATGAAGTCCTCGTTCGCCGCCGCGGAAGCCGCTCTCACGGAAGGCGAACAGCCCGTGGAGGAGGAAGGCGTGTTCGACATCCGCACCAAGTCCTTCCCGCTCAAGCCCATGACGGCGGAAGAGGCGATCCTTCAGATGAACCTGCTCGGACACAGTTTCTACGCGTTCGCGGACGCGGACACCGGAGAGACCTGCATCGTGTACAAGCGCAACGCCGGCAGCTACGGCCTCATCATCCCGGAGAAGAAAGAAGTCTGATTCCCGGGGGAGGTGCGCGGCAGCATTCCGCACAGCTCAGATAACCAAAAAGCCAGCCGTTTGACGCGGTTGGCTTTTTCTGTTCGATGGAGAGCGCGCGCATTCTCCGACCGGCGACCGAACCGGTCATGTTTCCGGGCACCGACCGGTGCCGCGGCGGCCGGCGGACCGGCGGCTTGGCGGCTTGGCGGCTTGGCGGACCGTTCGATCCGCAAACCCTCCGGGATTCAGGTCAGCATGCGAAGGATCAAAATCAGGAAGGACAAAAACGACACGCCGGCGCCGACGAGCCCCATGAGATCGAACTCCTTCCCCCGTTTACCGTTCTTTCTGACCTGAAACAGTCCGATAATGGAGAAAGTGATCGCGGGAATTCCGAGCAGCAGGGTGGGAAGCAGGAACCAAAGGAAGAAGCCGGTCCTCGACGACGAATACCAGATCACGATGAGAGCGATCAGCCACAGCAAGGTATAGGCGGAAGCGAAACAGAGCGCGAGGATGCTGAAAAGATCGTACCTGTGCAGGATCCCATAAGGATTATAGGGCTGCGGATAGTTCGGATAATTTCTGTTATACGGATAATATTGCTGATTCTGCCGGGGAGACGCATACGTCCCGCAAAAAGGACAGCGCCCGTCACGAACATTGAACTGTCTTCCGCATCTCGAACAATACATAAGCGACTCCGTAAATATGGATTTTGTCCGGCTGACGACCGATCCGCTCGGATCGACGCCGGTTTTGCGGCTCAAAACGAACAGCCGCGGCCGGGAGCGGGGAGCGCCACCGCTTCACTCAAAAGATGATCAGGATCAGGATGAACAGCAAAAACGCCGAGCCGGACGTGATAATACCCGTCAGCGCCAGTTTGTACCCCGGCTGCCCGGTTCTCCGTGTCTGGCGCATGCCGAGGATGGAAAAGACGACGGCGGGCGCGCCGACGAACAGCGTGCTGAGAAGGAACGGAAGGAGATGGCTGTTCGGCTTACTCACGCCGACCATGCTCAAAAGACTGTTGATTCCCGCGTATTTGCTCGACTGGACGATCGCCGCGATGAAGACGATCAGGCAGATGAGGGCATACAGGATCGAAGCGAAGAAACCGATGAGCGTGAAAAGATTGTTTCTGCGGAAGAACGCCGCGATTTTCTGCGAAGATGTCCGCGCGGGATACCCCGGATAGTTCTGTCCGTTGTACCCCTGGCCGTACGGCCGGTTGTATCCCGGATTGCCCTGGCGGTTGTACCCCTGGCCGTACGGCTGGTTGTATCCCGGATTGCCCTGGCGGTTATACCCCTGACCGTACGGCTGATTGTATCCCGGATTGTTCTGCCGGTTGTACCCCTGACCGTACGGCTGATTGTATCCCGGATTGTTCTGCCGGTTGTACCCCTGACCGTACGGCTGATTGTATCCCGGATTGTTCTGCCGGTTGTACCCCTGACCGTACGGCTGGTTATATCCCGCATTGCTCTGCTGATTGTTCCCCGGATTGCCTTGCTGCCGTACGCTTGTTCCGCAGTAAGGACAGCGTCCGTCGCGTATGTTGAACTCTCTTCCGCATCTCGCGCAGCGCATGAACGTCCCTCCGTTCTGAAACAATTATATTTACCCGAATTATAGCACAGGACTTGGGTGATGTCAAGACTCTTTGGTGATTCTGCCGCTTGATTCGGGATTCAGGGATTCTGATCGGTTTTTTCGAACTTTTTTCATTCTTCTTTTCTTCCCGTCTCCCCCGCTCCGCGCTGTTCCCGAACCGGCGCGGCTCCGCCGTCCGCGTTTGCCCGTGTGCGGTGATGCCCGGCAGAATCATCGGCGTTTTGCACAAGAATTTACCGTCCGAAATGACGACATTTTATGCACTAAAAAATTGACACCGGGGTGAAATCATGCTATAATGGAAGCGGAAAGACAAGGAGAAACGCGCTTTCCCCGCCCGAGGGCGGAGGACAAAAACCGCGCGCTTCCACGGAGGTATATTCTTGACGAACAAGCTGAAATGCGCCGTCATAGGCGCGACCGGCATGGTCGGACAGCGCTTCCTGACCCTGCTCGAAAACCATCCGTATTTCGAAGTCGCCGCCGTCGCCGCGTCCGCGCGTTCCGCCGGACGCCCCTATGAAGAAGCCGTTGCGGGACGGTGGAAAATGAAAACGCCCGTTCCCGACGCCGTGCGGTCCATGACCGTGCTCGACGCCGCGGACGTGAAAGCCGTCGCGGACCTCGTCGATTTCGTTTTCTGCGCGGTGGATATGCCGAAAGAACAGATCCTCGCTCTCGAGGAAAGCTATGCCAAGGCGGAAATCCCCGTGATCTCGAACAACTCCGCGAACCGCTGGGGCGGGGATATCCCGATGGTCATTCCGGAAATCAACGCCGCACACCTCGACGTCATCGCGTCCCAGAAGAAGCGGCTGGGCACGTCGCGCGGCTTCATCGCCGTCAAGCCGAACTGCTCCATTCAGAGCTATGTTCCCGCGCTGACGCCGCTGCGCAAATACGGCATCCGCGAGGTCCTTGTCACCACCTATCAGGCGATCTCCGGCGCGGGCCGCACCTTCGACACCTGGCCCGAGATGGCCGACAACGTCATCCCCTATATCGGCGGCGAAGAAGAAAAGAGCGAGCGCGAGCCTCTGAAGATCTGGGGCGAGGTCAAGGGCGGCGTCATCGTTCCGGCGAAAGCGCCTCTGATCACCACCCAGTGCATCCGCGTTCCAGTGTCCGACGGCCACACCGCCGCGGTCTTCGTTTCCTTTGAAAACACGCCGCCGCGCGAAACGATCCTCGAAGAATGGCGCAGCTTCCGCGGTCTGCCGCAGATGCTGAATCTGCCCTCCGCGCCCGAACAGTTCATCACGTATTTCGAGGAAAACGACCGGCCTCAGGCAAAGCTCGACCGCGATCTTTACGGCGGCATGGGCGTCTCTTGCGGGCGTCTGCGCACCGACGCGATTTTCGATTACAAGTTTGTCGGTCTCTCCCACAACACCCTCCGCGGCGCGGCGGGCGGCGGCGTTCTCATCGCCGAGCTGCTGTACCGTCAGGGATATCTGAGCTGAGCGAAGCCGTTTCGCTGACAAATCATACGGACGACCCGGAGAAGCTTCCCTCTCGGGTCGTCTTTCTTTTATGCAGGACTGACTATGCAGGACCGACGCGGACGCGCTCTTGACAAACACCGATCCGCATGGTACAATCGAAGCAAAGCGGCACAAGAGATCCGTACCGCACGAACAAGTCAAGGAGAACGCCATGAACAAAAGAATTCTCTCCCTTGCCGCGGCGCTGCTGCTTGTCCTTGCAGTCTTATCCGCTGCCGGGTGCTCTTCCCTTCCGAGCCGGATCGAGTGGTCCGGCGACCTGACCTCGTGGGTCACGGGCGAATATGTGCAGTCCCAAATCTCGGTGAACCTCGGGATCAAAAAGGGTCTGTTCTCCGATCCGGTCTACACGGGCACGGTCACGATCGACGGAAAGGTTTACGCGGACATCACCGATCAGAAGTGGGCGGACGGGAATCCCTTCATTCCGCTGAGCCTGAAGGAGAATCTCGCCGGGAATCAGATCGACATTTATTCCGGAAACTGGGTCACGCTTGAGGCGGACAGCGGCGGCACTTACCTCACGATCTGCCTGCACCGCCCGCACGACGACGCGAACCTCGTTTACGACCTGAAGCTCAAATGACCGCCTTCCCGGCTGAAGCTGAAATAATTCCCTGTTCCGACGATTTCTTAAACTTTTCTTGAATACTGCCGCCGGGTTCTTGACAATTTGCGCCTTCGGTATTATAATGGGTGAAGTATATTGCGCCAACGAAATCAAGAAAGGGTTTTCCCCCGCATCGGAGGTCACTTTGATCATGAAAAAAACGCTTGCATGTCTGCTTGCCGCTCTGCTCGCGGCGCTCCTTCTCGTCTCCTGCAGCCGTGAATCAACGACTACGGAAAGCGGAACCACATCCGCCGCCGACGCCAGCGCGGGCGCCAAGCTCGAAAAGTCTTCTGTCGAGGTCGTTCTGAACGGCGACTCCGTCACCTGCTCCTCCAAATCCGTGAGCTACACCGACGGTAAGGTCCTGATCAATTCCACGGGTACATACACGATCTCCGGCACGCTGAACGACGCCGGCATCGAGGTGAACTGCGTGAACGCGGGCGAGACCCACCTCGTTCTCAAGGGCGTGAACATCACCCACAGCGACGGTCCGTGCATCGATTTCGTCAAATCGCAGGGCGGCGCGTTCATCACCGTTTACGAAGGCACCGAAAACACCCTGACCGACGGCGAGGACTACACGTTCGCCAATCCCGAGGACACCGAACCCGACAGCGCGGTCTTCTCCAAGGAAAACCTCGTCATCAACGGCACCGGCACCCTCACGGTCAACGGCAACTACTCCTGCGGCATCGTTTCCAAGGACGGTCTGACGATCGACAACGGCACGCTCATCGTCAACGCGGTCCGTCACGGCATCAAGGGCAAGGACAACCTCATCATCAAGGGCGGCGACATCACCGTGAACGCGGAACGCGACGGCATCAAATCCACCAACGAAAAGACCGAGCTCGTCGGCTTCGTACAGATCTCCGGCGGCAAGCTGACCATCAACAGCGCGGACGAAGCCATCCAGGCGCTTTCGAGAGTCACCTTTGAAGGCGGCGAGGTCGCCATCCGCTCCACCAACAACGGCATCCGGTGCGACGGTCCCATCGAATTCACGGGCGGCACGGTCACGATCGACGCGGACGACAACGCTCTGAACGGTCTCGAGATCGTCAAGAACGACGCGTGCACCGTCACCATCTCCGGCAATCCTTACAACGGCTGAGAAGCGCGCGAAACGCGGATCTTCCCCGCCGTTCCATCTCCGGCTGACATCCTCCCGCGGTTTTTCCGCGGGAGATTTTTCGTTTGGATTAGCACTTCATTTCCCTCTCTGCTGAAACCGAACTTGTGAATAAAATGTAAACTCTCGCAAAAGCTCTTGATTTTTCCAAGGAATGGGCGTACAATAGGGGCATGAGGTTAGCAGTCACAAGTTTTGAGTGCTAAATCATGGGTCAAAAACCAATTTCTTTTACAATACAGAAGGAGAGAAGAAAATGACACTGAAACCTCTTGCAGACAGAGTTGTGGTAAAGCTCGTGGAAGCGGAAGAGACCACGAAGACCGGCATCGTTCTTCCGGGCACGGCGAAGGAAAAGCCGCAGATCGCGGAAGTGATCGCGGTGGGTCCCGGCGGGATGGTCGACGGCAAGGAGATCGTCATGACCGTGAAGGTCGGCGACCGCGTCATCACCTCGAAGTACGCCGGCACGGAAGTCAAGTGCGACGGCACCGAATACAACATCGTCAAGCAGAGCGACATCCTCGCGATCGTCGAATAAGAATTTGATCTGAAAAGGAGTTTACGGATATGGCAAAGGATATTCTTTACGGAATCGATGCAAGAAACGCCCTGATTGCCGGCGTTGACAAACTCGCGGACACGGTGAAGATCACCCTCGGTCCGAAGGGCAGAAACGTGGTCCTCGACAAAAAGTACGGCACCCCGCTGATCACCAACGACGGCGTGACCATCGCGAAGGAGATCGAGCTTGAGGACGCCTCCGAAAACATGGGCGCGCAGCTCGTTCGCGAAGTCGCCACCAAGACGAATGACGCGGCCGGAGACGGCACCACCACCGCCACCCTTCTCGCGCAGGCCTTCATTCACGAGGGCATGAAGAACGTCACCGCGGGCGCGAACCCGATGGTCATCCGCAAGGGCATCCAGAAGGCGGTCGACAAAGCGGTCGCGGCTCTGGGCGCGGCCTCCAAGACCGTGAACGGCAAGGAAGACATCGCCCGCGTCGGCACCATCTCCGCCAGCGACGAGGTCATCGGCGAGCTGATCGCGGACGCGATGGAAAAGGTCACCGCGGATGGCGTCATCACCGTTGAGGAATCGAAATCCGCCGAAACCTACAGCGAGGTCGTGGAAGGCATGCAGTTCGACCGCGGCTATCTGTCCCCCTACATGGCGACCGACACCGACAAGATGGAAGCCGTGCTGGACGACGCGCTCGTTCTCATCACCGACAAGAAGATCTCGAACGTTCAGGAGATCCTGCCCCTGCTCGAGCAGATCGTCCAGGCGGGCAAGAAGCTCCTCATCATCGCGGAAGACGTGGAAGGCGAAGCGCTCACCACGCTCGTGCTCAATAAGCTCCGCGGCACGTTCACCTGCGTCGCGGTCAAGGCGCCGGGCTTCGGCGACAGACGCAAGGAAATGCTCCGCGACATCGCGATCCTCACCGGCGGCGAGGTCATCTGCGACGAGCTCGGTCTCGACCTGAAGGAAGCCACGATCGAACAGCTCGGTCAGGCGCGTCAGGTCAAGGTCAACAAGGACAACACCATCATCGTCGGCGGCGCCGGCTCCAGCGACGACATCAAGGGCAGAATCAACCAGATCAAGTCCGCCATCGAAGTCACCACCTCCGATTTCGACCGCGAAAAGCTCCAGGAAAGACTTGCGAAGCTCTCCGGCGGCGTTGCCGTCATCAAGGTCGGCGCGGCTACCGAAACCGAAATGAAGGAAAAGAAGCTCCGCATCGAGGACGCGCTCAACGCGACCCGCGCTGCGGTTGAAGAAGGCATCGTTGCCGGCGGCGGCGTCGCGTACGTCAACGTGATCGACGACGTGGCTTCCCTGCTCTCCACCGTCGAAGGCGACGAGAAGACCGGCGTGCAGATCGTCGTGAAGGCGCTCGAATCCCCCGTCCGTCAGATCGCGGAAAACGCGGGCTTCGAAGGCTCCGTCGTGATCGACAAGATCAAGAACTCCGGCAAGAAGGGCTACGGCTTCAACGCGTATACCGAAGAGTACGTCGACATGCTCGAAGCGGGCATCGTGGATCCGACGAAGGTTGCCCGCTGCGCTCTCCAGAACGCGGCGTCCGTCGCGGCGACCGTCCTCACCACCGAGGCTCTCGTCGTGAACCAGCCCGAGAAGGAACAGCCTGCCCCGCAGGGCGGCATGGGCGGCGGCATGGGCGGCATGTATTGATGCCCTCACCCGAGGCGAACGTATCATCTGTTTTGCTGTCGTCGGCCTTTCGGCCGGCGGCAGTTTTTTACACCGTCCCGCAATTCGGACGCCGCGTTTATAAATGGCAAAAAAAATTCACACCTATTTACTTTTTTCTTCCCCGAAGGCATTGCATTTGATTTCCGAATATGCTATAATATAGTTACCATTTTTGGGAGAGGAAAATACAATGGACAAAAACAACTTGGAAAGCCTGAAATTGGAGAACCAGCTGTGCTTTCCGCTCTATGCCGCTTCGCGCGAGGTCATCAAACTCTATCACCCCTTGCTGACCGAGCTGAACCTGACCTATACGCAGTATCTTGTGATGCTGGTCGTATGGGAAAACGAAATGATCAGTGAAAAGGATCTCGGCCGTCTGCTCTATCTGGACAGCGGCACGCTGACGCCCGTACTTAAGAGTCTGGAAGGCAAAAAAGTCATCACCCGATCCCGTTCCAAGGCGGACGAACGGGTCGTGAACGTAACGCTGACCGCCGCCGGAAAAGCTCTGCGCAATAAAGCCGAAAGCGTCCCCGGAGAGATCGCGGACAAGATCCCCCTGTCCGGCAAAGACGCGAAGGAGCTGTACACGCTTCTGTACCGGTTGCTCGAAGCGGGAAGGAAATGAAATGAATCCCCGGCTGTGCGGCCGGGTTTTTTTTGCTGCATCTTTTTGGGAACCGTTCCCGACCGGACACGTCCGGACACTGCCGATTCAAGATTTTTGAGAAAAACTCTTGACAAAAACGCGCCATGATGATATAATATGAAAGCATTCGGAGGATGCTTCGGATGTGCGCGCTGGTGTGGCTCAATGGCAGAGCAGCTGATTTGTAATCAGCAGGTTGTTGGTTCGACTCCGATCACCAGCTTGAAGCGGTTTGGTTCACACCGAGCCGCTCCTATCAGGGGGAATTCCCGAGTGGCCAAAGGGGACAGACTGTAAATCTGCTGGCACCGCCTTCGGTGGTTCGAATCCACCTTCCCCCATTCAAAGAAAACGAGAGGTACTATGTACCTCTCGTTTTCTTTGCATAGATCAGGGTGGATTCGAAGGGCGCGGGAGTGAATGACAACCCTGTGGGTTGTCAGAGCCGC
>JAFYBN010000048.1 GCA_017540175.1 Clostridia bacterium
CCGTGGTTGTCGGTGTTGTAGTAGAAGTAGTACTGGTAGCCGTCGTTGTTCTCGAAGTCGGTGATGACGTAGTAATCGGGGTTCGTGCCCTCAACGTCGGACTTCCAGAGCGTCACAGCGGTGTCGACGTTGTCCTCATTGTTGCCGCGGATCTCGGCGCCCTTGAAGCGGGCGTTCCAATCGGCGCGAGAGAGGATCACGACTTTGTCAAGAACGACCTTCTTGCCGAAGTCCATGCCGCAGTAGCCGTCGCCCTGTCCGAGCGGATCGAAGAACGTGGCAGGATTGCCGTCGAACGCAGCAGCAGCGCCGGCGTCAGCGTTTCCGCCCCAACCGGTCTCGTTGCCGATCACGGTGCCGACGAGAGCGTTTCCGGATTCGCCGGAAGCGGGATAAGTATAGGTGGGTTCAGCGGGAGTTTCGGGCTCGGCAGGAGTCTCGGGTTCAGCCGGAGTTTCGGGCTCGGCAGGAGCTTCCGCGTCCGCGACCTTATTGACGGTCAGGGAGGTGAAGGTGGCATCCGCGAACCAGGTCATGACGCCGACGTAGCAGCCGTCGTAACCGTCTCTCTTGGAGGAGACGCCGTAGAGCTCGCCGTTCAGATAGCACCACGCGGTGCTGTCGGGCATGATCTCAAGGCTGAGGGTGTAGGGAGTGCCGGCGGTGAATTCGCCGCCCAGCTCATTGTCCGGACCGCCGTACAGGAAGAGACGGGTGGAGGGACGGGAGAGGTCCATGTTCATGCACGCCCAGGAGGAGAAGGGCTCGTTGTAATCGTTGAAGGCGAGCATGATGCCGAGAGCGGAGCCGGCGTCCACGGTGGCGTCAAGGGTGATGACGACGTGTTCGCCCGCGTTGATGCGGTAGTCGCTCATGAAGCCGTTGTCGCCGAGAGCGGCGTTCTTCGCAACGAGCTTGCCGCCTTCCCAGGTCCAGCTGGCGTCGGCGTTTGCGCCGTACTGGAGCGTGCCTTCCTTGCAAAGCTCAACGGTTTCGGCGTAAGTATAGCTCTTGAAGGCTTCTCTCTGCGCCTCGATCGCGGCGGCGGCAGCGGCGGCCTTGGCTTCTTCCTCCGCCTTCTTGGCGGCGGCAGCCTCGGCGTCCACGGCGGCGTATCCGATCGCGTCGTCGACGTAGGTGACGGTGTAGGACTTGAAGGTCGTGTTGGACCACCAGGTCATGAGGCCGAGGTACGCGCCGTACCAGTCGTCCGCGAGCTCGTAGCTGCCGTACTCGAAGTTGTCGTAGTAGCAGATGAACTCATTCGCCTTGGTGATTTCGCAGGTGATGTGGTGTTCGCCGGGTGCGATCTCGTCGCTGTCATAGCGCGGCTCGGGATTGAAGCCGCCGAAAATGCGGGAATGGACGTTCTTCACGTCAACGTTCATGCACTTCCACTGGATGAAGGGCGCCGTGGGGTCGATTTCGCCAAACATGATGCCGAACGCGCCCGGGTTTTCGCCCTGGCCGGAGGTTGCGGCAACATCGGCAACGAGGTCGATGACGACGTGCTGGTCGGGATCGATGAAGATGTCGGACATGATCGCGCAGTCGCCCATGTGGTCGTTCGCGCCGGTCATCGTGCCGTCGTCGTTCCAAGTCCAGACCGCGTCCTCATGGCTGGAGGTGGTGAGGATCTCGGGGGTCAGAAGGTTCACGGTTTCGTTGTCCGCCGTGACCGCAGCCGCCAGGACCATCGCCACGCAGAGGGTAAGCAGGATGGTGAAGAGCTTCTTCATGGTGTTTCTCCTTAGAAGATAGGATTTTTCGCCGTTTCCCGCGGTTTTGCGGGGAAGTGGCAGAATACCGATAATATTGTACAATGTGTGAACAGATTGCGCAAGTGTTAATTTTAGGAAAAGTGGACAAAATCCGACTTTCTGTGCTGAAATCAACCGTTTTCCCCGGTGGGACCCGTCAGCCTGCCGATCAGCCGGTCCGCTAGGATCATTTTTGCGGCATCGCGCCGGATTTGAGCAATCCGGGCCGGTGACGCGGTCACAGCAGATACGACGGATCCGGGCCGATCGGACGCAGCGCCTGCTCCGGGACGAGTCCGGCGCCGTGCCTGCTCCCGCAAATCTCCCACAAATCTCGCGGGACGAGGCGGCAAGATGCGCAAATCGGCTTGACACTGCCCGCGCGATGTGATAAAATAATTATGTATGCAAACGCAATCCGATCGTTTGACCGTCGGAACATCCGACCGTCGGAATGTCCGATCGTCGGACCGTCGGACCGTCGGACCGTCGGACCGTCCGAACATCTGACCGAAAGAAGGGAGGGAGAATGCCGAACGATGAAAAAAGCATGGGTTATCGCCGCAAATATCCTGATCATCCTTCTCGTCATCGGTTTTGTCGTCGCTTACGCGGGGAAATACAACAGGGACTACGTCGCGTCGAGGATCAAAGCGTTTGAGGACCGGACCTTCGCGCAGGAGCAGATCACGGCGAACTACCTGCGCGGCGAACAGCAGCTCTGCGATTCGTGGGCATCCTACATTCGCTCAAATCGTCTGACGATGGACGAGGCGGTGTCCTTTGTCCGCTCTTCCCTCTCTCAAAGCGGGGTGACGGCGGCTGTTCTCTGGGCGGATACCTCCGAGATGAACGGGCTGTCCGCCTCTGCAAAAAACGGGACGACGGACGATTACTCCGTTTCCTACCGTCAGATCCATCTGTTTCCGGAAGACGGGATCGGCGGCACGGAGATGGATTTCCCGGATGGGCGGATCAACATCACCCGCGCGTACACCAATCCAATCAACGGTCTGCAGTCCATCGCCTTCTATGATCCCATACCCCTGAACGAGGATGGAACGACGCGGCAGGCGCTGCTGCTGAGGATCGTTCCCACTTCCCTGCTCGAGGAACAGTGGGTCTTTCCGAAGGAGGAATTTCAAAACGCGGAGATCTCCCTCATCGACGCCGAGGGGAACTATATCATCCGCGGGAAATCCTTCAAAAACACGAACTTCTACGAATTTTACAAGTCGTACAACACAACGGATCTGACGGGGATGGAAGCGCTGACGGACGCGGTGACCTCCTCGACGGGTTCCCTTGAGATGCACAACTCCAAAAATCAGGAATGCCTCGTCGCTTATACGCCGATGCAGGCCTCGGACGGCTGGTCCATCCTTGCGTATATGCGGATGGAGGATCTGGGAACGGGGAGCGTCGACTGGCTTCTGATCGGCGTGGTCACGGCGGGGCTGCTTCTGCTCCTGATCTTAGATTCCGCCGTCATGCTGAACTTCAACCGGAGGCTGCGCGCGGCCGTGAAAGAGGCAGAAGCGGCGAACCGGGCGAAGACGGACTTCCTTTCCACGATGTCCCACGATATCCGCACCCCGATGAACGCCATCATCGGTCTCACCTCCATCGCGGAAAAGACCCTGGATGACCGCGACTCCGTGAGGGACAGCCTCCGGAAGATCTCAATGGCGGGGAGCCATCTGCTCACCCTGATCAACGACATTCTCGATATTTCCAAGGTGGAAAGCGGCAGGCTGACCCTGAACGCCGCGGATTTCTCCATTGTGGAAACCGCGGAGAATCTGATCAACCTCTCCGCTCCCATGGTCAAGGAGAAGAACATCCGCTTCAACTTCCGCACCTCCGGCATCGAGAAGGAATGGCTCACGGCCGATCAGCTCCGGCTGAATCAGATCTATATCAACCTGCTCTCCAACGCGGTGAAATACACGGAGCCGGGCGGATCGGTCTCGGTCAATCTGACGGAAGAGCCGGCGGAGAAGGAAGGATTCGTTATCCTCACCTACGTCGTTTCGGACACCGGCATCGGCATGACGCCGGAGTTCATGGCTAAGATGTATCAGCCGTTCTCCCGTCAGACGGACAGCCGGGTCAATTCCATCCAGGGAACCGGGCTCGGGCTTACCATCACGAAACAAATGGTCGAGCTGATGGACGGGTCGATCGAATGCGAAAGCGAGCCCGGCCGCGGAACGACCTTCACGGTGAAGCTCACGCTTCCCGCGGCAAAACGCAAAACGACCGAGATGTCCCTGCCGGACGCGGACGTGCTGGTGGTGGACGACGACGAGGTCCTGTGCGAAACGGCGGTCGACACGCTCTGCTCCCTCGGCGCGCGGGCGGAATCCGCGTCGGGCGCGGACGAGGCGCTTGAAAAGATCCTTGCGCGCCACAGGGAGGGAAGGGACTGGAGCGCCGTCATTCTCGACTGGAAAATGCCCGGCATGAACGGCGCCGAGCTTGCCCGGCGGATCCGGGGAGAAATCGGGGACGGCGTGCCGATCCTGCTCACCTCCGCCTACGATTGGTCCGACATTGAAGAGGAGGCGAAAGCGTCCGGCGTGAACGGATTCCTCAGCAAGCCGCTGTTCCGCTCCACGCTGTGCCGCAAGCTGAACGAGCTGCTCGGCCGGGAAGCGTCGGCGAAGGAGGCGGAGGACGACAACTCCGATCTCGCCGGAATGAGGATCCTCGTGGCGGAAGACAACGACATCAACTGGGAAATCATTTCCATGCTCATGCAGATGAACGGCATCGAGTGCGACCGCGCGGAAAACGGTCAGCTCGCGGTGGACCGCATCCGGGAAGCGCCGGAGGATCTGTACGATCTGATCTTCATGGACATCCAGATGCCCGTCATGAACGGTCTGGACGCGGCGCGGGCGATCCGCGCGCTCCCCGCCCCGCACGCGAAGACCATTCCGATCATCGCCATGACCGCGGACGCGTTCTCGGAAAACGTCGCGGAATGTCTCAACGCCGGAATGAACGGACACATCGCGAAACCCATCGACATCGATCTCGTGCTCAAAGAAATCCGGATCATCAAGGAGAAAAAGCAATGAAAAATAACATCCGAAAACTCCTCGCAATCCTGCTCTGCGCCGCGCTTCTCATCGGAGGGACAGCCTGCTCAAATTCCGGCGGACCGGATGGAGAAGGTCAGGCCGCGGCGAAACAGGACGGCGCGGCGGAGGGGACCGCTCCGGAAGAGATCCCCTTTGCCCCCGCTTTCCCCGCCGATACGGCAGCCGCGATCAACGTGGCCGGGCATTACAGCAATTTCGAAGCGCTGGAGGCGGAGTTTGACCGCTTCAACGAATACTATCCGAACGTCGAGCTCAGCTACACCTATCTCGACAACTACAACGGAACCATCGAGGTCGTCCTGAGCAGCGCCGAAGCGCCCGATATCTTTTTCTCCTATCCGTGGATGCTGGAACGCGAGGATCTGAAATCGGTCATCGAAACCGCGGAGGACCTCTCCGACCCGTCCCTCGGGATGAATCTCTCCTGCGTTCAGGAAAAGCTCCTGTACCGGGACGCGGCCGGACGCATCCCGATCCTCCCCGTGTTCTGCACGACATACGGGATGCTCGTCAACGAGGCGATCTTCGAAAAAGAAGGACTCGAAGTCCCGAAAACATACGACGAGCTCCTCTCCGTCTGCGAAGCTCTGCAAAAGGCGGGATATCCCAGCCCGATGATGGGGTACAACCGGAACAGCTTCCTGCTCCTGCCGCTCAGTTTCCCTTATTTCTGCGCCGAGATCCAGGGGAACGGGAAAGCGCTGCAGGATCTGAACGCACTGGCTCCGGGCGCCGGTGAATACGCCCGCGACGCGCTCCGGCTGACCGCCGATTTCATCGGACGCGGGTTCATCGATCGCGAAGCCTGCGACGCTCTGGAAAACGACTATCAGGCCGTGATCCTGCGCTTCTTCGAGGGCGACGTCCCCATGATGCTCGCGACGGGCGGAACGGTCTCCGGCACGGAAAAGCGGGAAAGCATGTCCGACGCCTATGCCGCAAATCCCTTCCCGTACAGCTATCATCCCGTCCCGTCGACCGCCGAGGGCGGATACTTCCTCAACCAGCTTTCCATGGGCTTCTCCGTCAACAGCAACAGCAAAAACCTCGATATGACGAACGAATTCATGCGCTTCCTCACCCGCACGGAGGAGCTGAGCCGGATGGCTCAGATCAAGCGGATGGTGACGCCCTGCCGGGATATGTCCTTCGACGGCGTCTACGCCTCGTTCGGCGCGCTTTCGGGCGGACACGTGATCTATCAGTCCGACGTGGGTCTGGAAGACGAGCCGGACAAGCAGATGCGGCGGGCAGGAACAAGGATCTGCGACGGATCGATGACCGTGGACGAAGCGGTCGCCGCCTTCGGAACCTTTACGGACTGACAAAACCTCAGCCGCCGCTGCCCCGCGGACCCGCGCGCTGCCGGAAACCGGGCACGGAAGCGGGGCTCTGCGTGAAAACAATCAGACAGACAAAACACCCGGTCGTTCCGTCATAAGCGTCGACTCCGGGGAAAGGCACCAATGGGACCGTCATGAGAAAACTCAAAAATCTGTTAGACCCCAAGTACACAAAGATTTGCATGTACGCCGGCGTAACGGCAGCCCTGACTGCCGTCGCGATGCTTCTTCTCTGGCTGAGCGGCGGCGTATGGCGCCGTCTGTGGTCCCTGTTCGTCGCCGTGCTGCGCCCCATTGTGATCGGCGGCATCTTCTGCTATCTGCTGACACCGCCGGTGAACGGATTTGAAAGAGCCTTCACGAAAAAGAAGGCGCACGCATGGGCGAGACCCCTCTCCGTGCTTCTCACGCTTTTGCTGACGGCGGCGGGGATCATCCTGATTTTGCTGCTGGTTCTGATCGCCATGTATCGCAGTGTCAGCGCGATCAATCTGGATGCGGTCTCCGCCCTTCTCTCTTCCGCGCAGGGCGACATTCTGTCCTTTCTCGAATCCCTTGCGGATCGGGTCGCGGAAATTGGACTTCCGGTGGAACGCATCGGGAATTTGCTTGCCGCGATCGTAAACGGGATCAAAAACGCCGCGACAGGCCTTCTGTTCGGCGTGATCTTCGCGGTTTATTTCCTTCTGGACGGAACACAGATCGGCGGATACTGGAAACGGGCGCTTCGCCTTCTGGCCGGTGAAAAGGCGGAGAACCGACTCGCTCTCCTGCGGGAAGACGCGGACCGCGTTTTCTCCGGTTACATCCGCGGCCAGTTCGTGGACGCTCTGATCGTCGGCGTACTCAGCAGCGTGGCTTTCCTGATTGCGGGAGTTCCCGACGCGATTGTGGTCGGCGTACTGACCGGGCTCGGAAACCTGATCCCCTATGTCGGCCCGACTGTGGGATATCTGACGCTCGCCGTGGTCTGCATTCCCTCAGCGGCATGGGAAAAGCTGCTCACGGGAGCGATCTGCCTGGCGGTCATCATGTCGATCGACAGCAATCTGATCAATCCCCGGCTGCTCAGCAGCAAGATCAAGATCCATCCGCTTCTTGTCGTGGCCGCCCTGATCGGCGGCGGAGTGATCGGCGGCTTTGTGGGCATGATCGTTGCCGTGCCGACCGCCGCTTTGCTGAAGGTGCAGTTTGACAGATATCTGGAATACAGAGAGCGCACGGCCGCTCAAGCGGATGATTTGCCCGACTCAGACTCGGACGCAACCGAATAAACACGGCATTTTTCAAAAACCGGCGGCTCGGTCCGCCGGTTTTTTTCGCGGCGGACAAAACGCGACCCCGGCGCAGGCGGAAAAGCGCCCCGCACTTGACTCTTTTTCGAACCTGTGCTATAATACGGAAAACCCATCGGGGGACGAGACGTCCCGCGAAAACATACGGCGGAGGCGGCATGTATTATCTGATTGCGGATTCCCTGAAGCAGGCGACCCGGGAGGAGATCCGCCTGCCCGGGCGGCAGTTTGTGGCGGTCCTGACCACGGAGGAGTGGAAGCGGAGACGGGACGACTTTGACATGGTCATCGACATGGACATGGAGACGGCGTCTCCCGCCGAGACCAAGGCCGTGGTGAACCTCGATTCGCTGACCGGAACCTTTTCCATTCCGGACCGGGCGGAGATCAGCGGGCCGCGGCACAATTTCTCCTTCGCCATGGACGAGCGGGGGATCGTTCTGGTGGACGACAGCGGGTACGCCGAGCGGATCGTCGCGGAGATCGCCCGGACCAAGAAGTGGAGGCTGCCGGGGCTCGAGCGGTTTTTGTACGACCTTCTGGAAACCGCCATCGCCGGGGATCTCTCCCTGCTCGGCGGGATGGAGCAGCGGCTGAACCGCATCGAAGAGGCGATTCTCCGGGGTGAGGTGGAAGAGTACCCGCCGGAGATGAACGACATCCGGGGGGATCTCTTGGATCTGAGGGTCCACTACGAGCAGCTCATCGACCTGGGGCAGGAGCTTGAGGAGAACGAAAACGGATTCTTCCGGGAGGAAAACCTCCGCTACTTCCATATGTTCACGGAGCGCGTCGTCCGCCTGCAGGATATCGCGAACGGTCAGCGGGAGTACGTTGCCCAGCTCCGGGAGCTGATGCAGACCCAGCTTGACGTGCGGCAGAACCGGATCATGACCGTGCTGACGGTGGTCGCGTCCATCTTCATGCCCCTGACGCTGATCGCGGGCTGGTACGGCATGAACTTCCGCTACATGCCCGAGCTGGAGTGGCGCTGGAGCTATCCCGCCCTCATCGCCATCTCCGTCGCCGTGGTGGTCGTCTGTCTCATCTGGTTCAAAAAGAAAAAGTGGATGTAACGGAGCCGGCGATCTTCTCCCGGGACATACGACCCCGGTCAGCCGACCGATCCGCCGCGATCGCCGGATCGCCGTATGGCGGATAGACGCGGATCGCCTGATCCATCCGAAAAACCGCCCTTCGGGCCGTCGTTCAGACGGTCCGAAGGGCGGTTTGTATGTGTGCGTTCACCGATTCACCGATCCCTGCCGAAGAGGTATTTGTCGATCCCTTCCATGGACTTGGTCCCGTGCCACATGTGCGGGCCCGCGAAAATGTCGTGGCAAAGCTGGTCTTCGCATCCGAGGAGGCGGTAGGCGGAGCGGACCTGATCCACATAGGGCTTCACGTTGTCCAGTCCCCCCGCCCCGTTCAGCGGATCCGCGTCTCCCGTCTCGATGACGAAGGGCCGCGGCGCGATGAGGGAGCCGAGATCCCCCACGTCAAAGTTCTCCCACATGTGCGGGATATAGTTGCAGGAGCAGTTGTAGAGCTCGAGCAGAGCCTGCCGGAAGCCGTAAAAATACCCGCTGCACGCCGCGTAGGCGATCCGGTCTTCCATTGCGACGAAATACAAGGTCTGCAGTCCGCCGCCGGAGAGGCCGATGCAGCCGATCTTTCCGGGATCGACGTCCGGTTGGGCTTCGATATAGTCGGTCAGACGCATGAGATCCCACACCCACATGCCGGTCACGCACTGACCGAGGGGGAGGGCCATGAAGTTCAGATAATAACACGAGCTCGAAAGCCTTGCCCCCGCGTGGTCGCCCTGCACGTTGATCTCGCGTCTCTCGCCGAATCCGCGCGCGTCGGGACAGAAGACGATCGCGCCTTTTTTCACGGCCTGCACGCCGTAGTCGTAGTTGTGGATTTTGATGGCCTCTTCCAGCTCGGGGAAAAACCCGTTCCCGGCGACGGCCTCCTTGCCGCAGCTTCCGTGCCCGTGGGCGGCGATGACGGCGGGGCGCTTTTCTCCATCCGCGATCCCGTCCGGGACGAGGCGGTAAAAGGTCATGACGATGTCCGGCTCGGTTTTGATCGTCCATTTCTCGCGGGTATAGCCGTCCATCTTCTCGGTGGAAAGAAGCTGCGGATCGGGCTCGCTCGGGGTCATCCGGTCGAGGCCGAGGAGGGAGAAGAGCTTGTTCCGTGCCTTTTGTTTCCAGATTTTGTATTCGGCGGCGGTTTTGCAGTTCATGCGCATCGCGGGCTCACGGTTCGCCATCATGGCGGACAGGTGCGCGCGGGTCTCGTAATACCGGCTCATGGTTCAGACTCCTTTTATCGTCATTTTATCGTTCATCGTTCATCGCTGAGGTTCCCGGAACACGCCGAGATATTTCCGCACGTCCCCAGGGTCGGTGTTCCCGTCGATCCCGACGCAGGAGAAGCACAGCCGCTCATCCCCGCCGAACGCCCGGATAGCCTCGTCCGTTTTACGAGCGATCTCTTCCTTTGAATCGGCTTTCAGAGCGACCGGGGAATAGCGGATGCAGCACTTGATGTCCCTCTCTCCCACAGCCTTTGCCGCGGCGCGAAGATCGCTCCCCGCCCCAATCTCGAGGAATTTCAGATTCGGCACTTTCAGGTACCCGTCGATCACCGCCTCCGTGTTCGGGCCGCAGTGATGGATCCCGAAGCAGGGGAACGCCTCCGCCAGCATCCGGTCATAGGGCAGAAGGTGCTCGACGTACTGCTCGCATGAGAGCATGGTCACGGAGCAGTTGCTCGTCAGGTAGACCCCTGGGCATGCCTGCTTCACGATGGAGGTCACGCCTCCCGATACCACGGGGGACACCGCGTACAGCCGCCGCCCGATGTCGATGGACAGCTCCGTCGCCGCGGTGAGAAGGATTCTCTCAAGCTCCGGCTCGTCGTAGTAGTCGAAGAACAGCTCCTCCCCGCGCAGATCGAGGGCGATGTTCTGGATCCCCATGAGGTTGATCGCGCTTTCGACCCGGCCGAAGTCTTTCAGGTAATAGTCGATCTGCCGCCGGACCTTCCGCCAGAGGGGATGCTCGTCCAGATCCGGAGCTTTCAGCGCGCGGACCTGTTCGTCGGAAAGGTGGGCGCACATCACCTGCGGGGCGTCGTCCTTTTTGAAGACCACCTCGCAGCCGAGCAGTTCGGAATACAGAAATCCGCGGGCGATCAGATCGGAAAAGAGGATCGGCCTGGCCTCTGGGTGCTCCTCTCCGATCCCGTATTCGCCGAAGTACTCCCAGAGCGTACGCCGCATCCGGATATCCGCCTCCGTGCGAACCTCCGCGTCGAAGAAAAACAGCTCGTCAAAGTCCACCCCGGCATATCGGTGCCACCACGACGGGTGAAAGGTCACGTCCACGTTCGATCTCATACTCTCACCTCAGTCCGTGTCACCTCAGCCGAAGAAGCGCGGGAGCCACTTCCGGTTCGCTCTCAGCAGGTCGTCGCAGAGCTCCGGGACTCGTCCGAAATCCATCGTCCCGGTGGAAGGATCGAGGCTCATGGCTTCGATCAGCAGCTTCCGATCCCCCCTCAGCGCGGCCTCCACCACCATTTCGTTGATCCCGGTGTGGAGATAGCAGAGGTGGTGGATCGGGCGCGGCAAGTCCCCCGCCGGCAGAGGCGTGACGGAGCCGTCCTTTTCCTTTTTCACGAGCGTCTCGACGATCGCGCCCTCGGGAAGATTTGAAATCTGGCCGACGTTCGGTCGGTTGCAGATGGTGACCATTTCCGTCTTGTCGATATAGGACTGCATGATCCCGACGATCTCCTCCCCGGAGCGGCTGAAGGTCACGGGCTCCTCGCCGGAGGCGATCCGGTCGATGTACTGCTTCTGCAGGATCTTGTCCAGTCGCCGGGAATCCACGGTGGTTTTCAGAACGCCGTACTTCATGCCGAAGCCCGTCTGGCTGTTGCAGAGGGAGGGCCAGAATTCGATGAGATGCCGGTCGCCGGGAATGGGCAGGTACCCGAACTGACGGCAGAGCGCCAGCTTGGCCTGTCCGTTGTTGCCGTAGGGGTCGGTCGGGACATAATCGGGACCCAGCTCCAGAAAGCCCTCGTGCTCTTCGGCGAACCGGCGGATCTTTCCGAGCATGTCCTCGCCGTTCAGGTTTGCCCGCACGAGCCAGATATAGTGGTTGATCCCCGCCACGGCGTAGTCGAAACCGATTTCGTTCAGATAGGAATAGAGATATGTGCCGATCTCCATCCCCTCGGGCCGATTCAGCCCGAGGATCCTGCCGAGATAATCCCCGAGCTTGTTGATCTCATGGCAGATGCCGTAGACGGTGACGGTTTTTGCCGGAAGATTGAACGCCTTCGTCACCGCGGTCATCGGATTCGTGACGTTGAGCAGGATCGCCCCGGGGCAGACCTCTTCCATGTCCTGCGTGATCTCATACGCCACCGGCACCGTTCTCAGCGCGGCGGAGATTCCCGAAATCCCGCAGGTCATGGAGACCGGAAGCCGGACGCCGTATTTGACGGGGATCTCCAGATCGTTGAAAAACGCGTCCATGGCTCCGGGCGAGAAAGTGGTCAGCACGAAATCGCATCCCGAAAGCGCCGCCCTCCGATCCCCGACAACGGATACCTCGAAGTTCTTCCCCGTCAGCTCGTTGAATTTGAGGAGCATGTTTTTCACGCTCGTGACGTGATCCGTGTTCGGATCGACCAGACGGATCTCTCCGCCCTCGACGCCGTCCAGCGTGTAGACGTCCTTCATCAGCCCGCGCATCCAGTTCACGGATCCGCCGCCGATCACGCACAGTTTGATTTTCATAGTCGATTCATCCTTTCGTTGTCATACCGCGTTTCCGGACAAAGATCCGCCGCGCCGCCCGCCTGTGAATGCGCCGCGGAGGACCGGGTTTTTCAGTGATTGCGTTTGTCCCTGATTTTTGCGATCAGGACCCTGAGCTTTTTGCGGCAGAAAAAGAGCGCGATGACAGCGGTCGCCACACACAGGAAGAAGATCACCTCGCCCCAGGGACGGTTTGCCGCCCATTCCAGTCCCGCGATCTTGCATCCGGCATAGACATAGCACATGATGCAGAATGCCCATAAATACACCCACAGTCTGTCGTCCATCTCGTCCTCCCCTGTGCCCGCCGCGCTCCGGGCGGGTTCCGTACACACTCATTATACAGCGTGGGGAGCGGGATGTCAACACGGGGGCCGAAACAATGCGCCGCTTCGGGAGCGCTTCGGAAGCGCTACGGAAAACCGGAGAATTTGGGGCGCTCGCTTAACAGCGCGGGTGTTTTCGGGTATAATCGGTTATAATCTGTACGGCGCTCTCTTCCCGCGGCTGCGGTCTTCCCTCCCGCGGGTACAGAGTATCAGCCATCCGGCGAACATCGAAGAAAGGACAAGGACTATGAAAAAAACAATCAGCCTTCTGCTCGCTCTGCTCCTCCTGCTTCCCGCCTTCGCGGGCTGCGGAGAATCGAAGGAAAACGCGGACGCCCCCGCCTCTCAGGCGCAGGCGGAGAACAACGGGCAGACGACGCCAGACGAGGAAACCGTGCCGGAGGAGACCGAGGAGCCCGATCCCTTCGCGGACCGGGATTACAACGGACAATCGCTCCGCATCTGCACCTCAACGAACGTCGCCGCCGTGACGCTCGGCAATTCCAACCTCTACATCGAGGGACCGGAGGAGCTCACCGGGGACGCCGCGCCGGACGAGGTTTTCCAGCGAAACAAGTACGTCGAAGACCTGCTCAATATGAAGCTTGACTTCACGGGCGTCGATCTCTCGTTCACCGACGTCGAGGGATATCTGCACCGATATGTGGCGACCGCGGCGGACGACTACGACCTCTTTATCAACGATATGCGCGGCAGCTGCGCCGCGTCGGTAAAGGGCGGCTTCCTCAACCGGCTGAACATCGGGAACTTTGATTTTTCCGCCCCGTGGTGGTATGAGGACTTCATGCAGGACGTCTCGCTGATCCCGGATTACCAGTGCGTCCTCGCGGGCGACTTCTTCATCGACATTCTCCGCTCCTCCCATATCCTGCTCGTCAACAAATCGCTGTATACCGATCTGTACGGCGAGGACGGTCCCGCCGCTCTGTACGACGAGGTGTTCGAGGGCAAGTGGACCTACGACCGGTTCATTGAAATCACGGAGGGCAGTTATGCAGACCTGAACGGAAACGGCAAGCCGGATACGAGCGACCGCTTCGGCTATGCCGCTTTCCAGAACTACGGACCGATGATCCCCTTCGTCGCCTCCGCCAACCCCGGCTTCATCGAACGCGGCGCGGAGGGCATCACCGGCGTCGCGATGTACAATGAACGCGCGCTTCAGCTCTACGATTACATCAAGCGGATCTTCATGTCCCCGAATTCGGGCACTCTTCAGGTCTTTAAGGAGGATCAGGAGGGCGCGATGAGGCAGTTTACGGAGGGCCGCTGCATGATCCTCGGCTATCAGCGGCTCGGGTCCCTCGAATACGCCCTGCTGCGCGATATGGAAGCGGATTTCGGCATCCTGCCCTACCCGAAGCTCACGGAGGGGGACGAATACGTGACCTCCGCGCACGACACCTCCGAGATCGGTCTGATCCCCGTGACGATCGCGCCGGACTCCCTTGAATTCATCAGCGCGGCGGTGGAGGTTCTCAGCCGGGAGACCTTCAAAAAGGTGCTCCCCGTGTATTACGATTCCTCGATGAAAATGAAATACACGCGCGACCAGACCTCCGCGCGGATGCTCGATCTCATCCACGACAACATCGGCGATTCCTTCCCGCTCGCGTGGGGTCCCGCGCTGGGAGATATCCTCGTGTACGGCACCTACTACGTTGGCATGACGGATGGCAGGGAATTCACCTCCGTCTTCAAATCGCAGGAAAAGGTCGTGCAGAAGATGCTCGATAAATACATCCAGTCATACCGCAAGATCGCGGACCAGCAGGCGGACTACTGGGTCGACTGAAAGACAAAAGGGCCGCCCGAAAGGCAGATTCCCATAAGGATAATAGCGAAAACACCAAGCCAGCCGATTGAGAGAAACGGGACGTCACGGAAGTCATCCCGATTTCCGCGCCGTCCCGTTTTCAGCTGCCTGATTTTCACCCCGCGCATACGAAAAGACAATCCCCGGATACGGCGTTCAGGCTCACACAGCCCGATCCGCATCCGGGGATATTGTCATGCCTTCACAGACTCCGAGACTTCCCCCTCATAATACTTCGCCTGCGCGTGCCACAGCTCGGCATACTTCCCGCCAGCCTCCCCGACCAGCGCTTCATGCGTCCCCTCCTGCACGAGCATCCCGTGATCGAACACGGCGATCTTGTCACAGAAGCGGCAGGAGGAAAGACGGTGGGAAATGAACACCGACGTCTTGTTCTGCGTCAGGGTGTTGAAATTCTCGTAAACCGCGGCTTCCGCGATGGGGTCGAGGGCGGCGGTCGGTTCGTCGAGGATCACGAAGGGCGCGTCCTTGTACAGCGCGCGGGCCAGGGCGATCTTCTGCATCTCGCCGCCGGAGAAATCCACACCCTCCGAATCGTAATCCCGCCCGATGGGAGTTTCGATCCCGCGCTCCAGCCCGTCGAGCTTATCTTCCATCCCGGCCCGGACGAGGCAGTCCCGCACCCGTTCCGCATCCCAATCGAAAGACGCCGCGACATTCGCCGCCAGCGGGAACTGGAACAGGGCGTAATCCTGAAAGACCACCGAGAACAGCGCCATATATTCGTCGTACCGGTACCGTGTGATGTCGATCCCGTTCAGAAGGATCTTTCCCTCCGTTGGATCGTACAGGCGGCAGAGCAGCTTGATGAATGTGGTTTTTCCGGAACCGTTTTCGCCGACGATGGCCAGCTTGTCCCCGATTTTGAACTTCATATTCACATGACGCAGGGCCCAGGTCTCTGTCCGGGGGTATTTGAAGCTCACGTCCCGGAATTCGATTTCATAGTCGATATCGTCCCGCTTTTCCACAGCAAGGGTGCCTTTGTACATTTCGTTCGGGAGGTCGAGAAATTCATATACCTTGATCAGGTATTGATTGTTGAACCGCAGGTTGCCGAACTCGCTTGCGAAACTACTTACAGCGGACACAAAACGGACGATGGTCGCCTGATACAGGAGGAAACTTCCGAGGCCGAACACGCCGATATAGACCTTTGCGGCGACAAAGAGGAAGATCGCGATATTGACAGCCGCGTTCAGAAGAATCGACAGCATCCCATAATGCCGGTTGATGTCGCTCGAATCCTTTGCCCACTTTGGGTGCAGATGATATCTCTTGTACTCATTCAAAAAGATTCGATTCATCCCGAATATGATGTCGTCAATTGCAAAGCCCCCTTTGGCGCCGCGAAAATAGGCATTCAACCACGTATTGTATTCTGCAACGTCATTCAACGCTTCCGATACTTTCTGAGAGCGCGTCGTCGATATCTTTATTGAGAAAAATGCGTTGACGGCAATCAGCAGGAGTATGATGACTCCTGAAAAGGGCGAATTGATTAAGCCGAACCACCCTCTGTTGTAACCGTCGGTTCGCATTCTGAACATAGAGAATGTGAGCGCTGCTGAAAAAATGATATTCAGGATCGCGTCAAGCAGGTCAGGGATGCACCACTGCACTTTCAGCAGGCCTCCGCCGAAGGAGGCGAACCATGTTGTGATTTCCTGCTTACGGAGCAATACATCCGGGTTTTCAAAATGCTCGAACTGCATTTGGTTTTGATGATCTTGCAAAAATGCGTGATGAGCGTACCAAAAGCCGTTGACATCAAGGTCTTTTCTGAGATGTATCACGCGGTTGACGTAATTCAGCAGGAATGAACCAATCACCGTGACCGCCGCGAGGATCGCCAGCCGCTTCGGGTTGCAGTCCCCGCCCAGCTCCGTCACCAGAGCAGCCGACATATATATCCCAAAATAGGGGATAAAGGCGTTGGCGAAAACGCAGAGAATCTGTGAAAACCAGTAATGCGGCGCGATCTCGTTCCAGATGCCGAAGGCCCTTTTGATGAGCCGCCAGTCCTCTCTCAGGGACCTTTTTTCGTTATTCTCCATCTTCGATCGCTCCTTCCCGGTAGTATTTGCTCTGTACGTCGAATAGTTCCCGGTATTTGCCATGTGCCGCCATCAGTTCATCGTGTGTGCCAACCTCCGCAAACCGTGCGCCGTCGAGCAGATAGATCCGGTCGCAGAACCGTGTGGACGCGAGACGGTGGGAGATAAAGACGGACGTGGCATGAGCCGCAATTTCATTGTACTGATGATACATTCTATCTTCCGCGATCGGGTCGAGGGCGGCGGTGGGCTCGTCGAGAATGATGCAGAGCGGATCTCGATACAACAGCCGCGCCAACAGGAGCTTCTGCGTTTCCCCGCCGGAAAGCTCGATCCCGTTGTCGTTCACGGTTCGATCAAGAGGCGTTTCCGCACCGTCCGGCAGAGAAGTAATTTTCTCTGTCAACCCGGCGATTTCAATACAGCGGTTCAGCCTGTCCCAGTCGATCTCCTCGTTCCGATCCGCCGCGGCAATGTTCCGGGCAAGGGAGACGGGGAGCAGATGATAGGTCTGCGGGACCACGCCGAACAGTGTGTACATCTCATCCCGGTTGTATTCCAAAACGGAATGGCCGTCCAGCAGTACCTCCCCTTCGTCCGGAACTAAAAGTCCGCACATGAGCATGGTGAGCGTTGTTTTCCCTGCGCCATTTACACCGACAAGCGCAATCTTCTCCCCCGCTTCGATTTTGAAAGAGATATGCTCCAATACTTTTTTTCTCCCTCCGGGTACTGATAGCTCACATCACGGAATTCGACGGAGAAGGGCTTGGTCGGGAGCGGGATTCCCTCGCCGCGGTTCAGCAAGCCTTTGAGGTCGAGATATTCCCGAATGTCGGACACTTTAAGCGCACCTTCCTCTACACTCCCCCATGCGCCTATAATCTCCATAATAAAGCCGGACATGGAGGTGATCGCGGAGAAGTACAGGACAAATGCCGCCGCGTCGATCTGCCCTGTGACGGCACGCTGAATCAGGAAAGCATACGCCATGCCATCCCGGAGAAGAACCACGAGCAGGCTGACAAAGGTATTTAGCAGATCCCAGCGGTTCCACCGTTTATTGACCGTCTTTCTGTCCGCAAACAGTTTATTGGATAAGTTATGCAGTACATCCTTCATGCTGTACAAACGGATATCCTTGGCAAATTCGGGAGTCTCCGTAATAATGTGCTCCACATAGGAGAGTTTTTTCTCGACCTGACTCATGCTGTCCTGATCCTGATAGCGCTTTTTTCTCTGCCATCTGCCCATCGCATAATCCACCGCACATCCGGCGGCGAGGAGCAGAAGAATCAGCGGATTCAGGGTCGAAATAACCGTGCCGAACAGAAGGAATTTGAGAATAGCCGCAAGGATCCCCGACAAGGTCTTATGAAAACCGGAAGCAGGTGAAAGGGTAACGCCGATTGTTCTTGCCCGAAGCTCTTCCACTTTGGGGTCATACCGCAGATACCAGTCCATATCCCGCCGCTTTTCGTTGAGCAGATAGAAAAGCAGTTGACCCATCTGATCTTCTGAGAAGTCAATCCAATGAGAGATCACATTATTCGCCAGATCAAACACCAGCTTCGCCACGAGTAAACCCACGATCACAAGAGCGATATAGGAGAACGTGGCCGACGTCTCCAGCACGCGCAGGATGGCGGGCGAGGTATAAAGCCCGATGGCAGATAAAATCAGCGACACCGGAACGGTGAGAACTGCCGTGAACGCCAGACTGCGCTCGTACTCCCACATCAGCTTGTAGATATACCCGATGCAGGAGAACAGCCCGTACTTTGGCTTCCGCTTCGGTTCCTTCTTTTGTTTTTCTTTCTTTGCCATGTCGGACCTCCCGAGGTTCGCTTTTGCGGAACTCGTGGAATTCGCGTGATCGCGAACTTCCGCCTTTCCGCTCTGCCCCGAGTATAGCACAAAGGCGAGAAAAAAACTGCATTCGGTGAACGAAACGTCGTTTTTGGTGAACGAAATGCAGTTTTCAGGTTATTATGACACGCCGAGCGGGATCAGGATTTCCGCCGTGAACCCGCCGTCCTCGCTGTCCGCGGAGAAAAGGCCGCCGTATTTCTGAACCGCGCTTCACACCCGCGCCAGTCCGAAGCCGTGTTCCGTCCCCTTGCCGGAGGCGAACAGGCCCGCCCGCTTCTCCCGCTTCTTCCCGGCGGCGTTGGTGACGGCAAGATACATCTGCGTGTTTTTCTGCCCGAGGTAGATTCGGAGGAAACGGTCAGTCTCCGGCAGCTTCGCGTTTTCTTCCACCGCGTTGTCGAGCAGGTTGCCGAGGATCACGCAGAGATCCACGTCCGTGCATGGCGTGCCGTCCGGGATCCGCGCTTTGACGTTGACCGGGATTCTGTTCTGCGCGGCGACGTTCAGCTTGCCGTTCAGGATGGCGTCCACCATGACCCGCCCGGTCTTGACCGCCGTATCGACCTCTGTCAGGTCGTCGTTCAGCTCGCGGAGATAGGCGTTCACCTCGTCGTACCGGCCCAGCGACATGGACGCCTGCATCGCCTGGATGTGGTTGTGGTAATCGTGCCGCCACCCGCGCATTTTGGCGTACATGGACTCCACCTCGTCGCAGTATTTCCGGATCAGATCGCTTTGATACGCCTCGATCCGTCTGTCGACCCATTTGTCCCAGAACATAAGCCACCTCAGAATAAGTGTATGATTTCGCGTCCGATCTTTTCCGCCACGCCCCGGCTGATGGGAACTTCCGCGCCGTTTTTCAAGACGACCCGGTCCGGCAGGATACGCGCCACGTGCCGCAGGTTCACGATGAATGACCGCTGACAGGGAAAGAAAAACTCGTCAAGCTGCGCGGCGGTTTCGGCGAGGGAGGCTTTCATGCGGTACTCCTCCCCCTCGGTCACAATGCGGACGTACTGTTTCTGCGCCTCGAGATAGAGGATTTTGGAGAATGGCACATAGTCCGTGCGCCGCTCGAAGGTCACGTGCAGACGGCGTTCCGATTTTACGAGATTCGCCGCCGCCCTGTCAAGCGCGGAGAACAGCTTGTCCTGATCCACGGGCTTCATCAGGTAATGAACCGCGGAGACTTCGTATCCCTCAGCGATGAAATCCGGGAATCCGGTGATGAAGACCATCTGCACGGCGTCGTTCTCCGCCCTGACCGTTTTCGCCAGCTCCACGCCGTTGATCGCACCCATTTCTATATCAAGGAGCAGAATGTCAAAATTCTTGTCCTCGGAGTAATCGAACAGGAACGCTTCCGCGGAGGGAAACGGAACGGCGGTCACGGCTGTGTCCCGATCCTTCGCCCAGCGAGAGACGAGGGCGGCGATATAGTCCCGGTCGGCGGGCCGGTCGTCGATGACGGCAATGCGCATGGGCGGTCCTCCTGCTTACAGATGTTGATACACTATTATACCCGATTTTCTGAGAGGATGCAAGAGGGGGACAGTTTGGATTTACGACGTGGGGGTATGACGAAA
>JAFYBN010000049.1 GCA_017540175.1 Clostridia bacterium
CCCGAGGTCCCGAGATTCGCGCGGAGCGCGAACTCTCCGACCTCGGAACACCCAAGACTTTGAAAGAGTTCCTCTTTTTGGTACTTTTGGGTTCAGCTTGCTGAACCGGCTCCTCTGATAAAGGAGAAAAAGTACGGCTGTCGGCTCTGAATAGCAAGCAGGCTGTTGCATTTCTCCGTTTTCTGGAGGTTAATGCAACAGACCCTGGCAAAGAACTTTCAAACAACGGAACCGCTCTAAGTGCAGCTCTTGCGCGAACGCCGCTTTCCCAAAGCTCCTGGTCCGAGCCGTCATCCCGAGCCCCCGTTTTTTCGCTGCACAGCTTGACAAAACCCCCGATGCCATGTACAATTACAGGCAGATACAACGCTCCGGCTAACGCGCCGACAAAACGCCGATGGGAAATAAAACCTCTCCGAAAGGAAAAAGCTCATGAAAAAATCCCTCTCCGTTCTCTTCATCGGAAACAGCCACACCTTCGTCAACGACGTACCTCTTTCGGTCCGGCGGCTTGCGGAGGACGGGGGCTTCGACTGCCGCGTCGTTCTGATCGCGCACGGCGGCTGGCGGCTCTCACAGCATGTCCGCGAGCCGGACGTGCGCTTCAACCTCCTCTTCGGCGGATACGATTACGCCGTGCTTCAGGAATACGCCCAGCCCTTCGGACCGGTCGAGGAATACCGTGCCGCCGCCCTCGCCCTGAACGAATGGGTCCGCGAGGGAGGAGCCGTCCCCGTGCTCTATGAAACGTGGGCAAGAAAGGATCAGCCCGAGATGCAGGAGAGCATGAACAAGGCGCACCGGGCGATCGCCGATGAGATCGGCGCGCTGCTTGCGCCCGTCGCGGAAGCATGGCAGACGCGCCGGGAGGATCCCTCCTGCCCCGAGCTCTATGCGGACGACAGAGGGCACGCCTCACCCGACGGCTCCGCGCTGGCGGCGAAGGTGATCTGGGAGACGATCCGCGCCGACCACGCGCACAAATGCGACACAGCGCGGGACTGCGGAGATGAAAAAGCCTCACCCGGCAGTCTCAGCCCCTTCTGCACCTGCGCCGATACGGCATGCCCCTTCCACCCGACGAATCACGCGGACGGCTGCGCGCCGTGCGTCTCAAAGAATCTGAGCCGGCGGGAGATCCCCTCCTGCTTCTTCAAAAAGCTCGGTGCCGGGCAAGGGAGCAGCTTCTTCTTCGAGGACTTCGCAAAGGCGGTCCTCGAAGACGGAAAACAGACCTGAAACTGCCCGACCGGGGAAGCGGTCCCGCGTTCCGAGGCTGAGCGCTACCCCGACGGGACCGTTTTCTCCGCATGGACATAACCGCGGCGGACGCCATCCGCCCGGCTAAAACGAAACCGCGATCATATTCCGAACCAATACGGGAGGACGACATGCTTACACAGCGACTCGGCAGCAATACCCAGAAGGACCCCGCGTTCATCAACGCCTTCATCCGCGCGGTCAGGGCGCATCCCGGCTGCTGCGACGAGGTCTGGCTCGCGACGGATTACGGCTTCCCGAAGCCCGAGACCCACCGCCGAGCCGCCGAAATCCTCGGGGAACAGGCCAAAAAGCTGAGGGCGGCGGGCCTGCGCGTATCCCTGCAGCTTTCCAACAGCATCGGGCACGGCGAATACATGGCGTCGCAGGACTGCACGGGACTGGTTTACGACGGCTCCCCCGTGCGGCACATGGTCGGTCACGACGGCACGGAGGCGGGGTACTGCTTCTGCTGGAACGACCGGGTTTTCCGGGATTATACCATCGGATGCCTCCGGGAATACGTGCGCCGCGTCAAGCCCCACGCGGTCTGGGCGGACGACGATCTGCGCCCCACGAACCACGCGCCGGTCTCCTACGGGTGCTTCTGCCCGGCGTGCATGGCGAAATTCAACGAACAATACGGCACCTCCTTCACGCGAGAGGCGCTGCTCGGCGAATTCGAGCACGGGGACCCCGTGTGGAAGATCCGCTTCACCCGCTTCGTGCGCGACGGCATCGCGGACTTCACGCGGGAGATGGGACGGATGATCCATGAGGAAGCCCCGGACTGCGTCCTCTCCTTCCAGCACGCCGGGCAGGGCGGCTACGGCGGGCACGACAACCGCTTCATCACGGACGCGATGTTTGAAAGCACCGGTCACGCGCCCGGGTCCCGCCCCGGCGGCGGCTGCTACAACGATCACGACCCGGAAATGTTCGTCGACAAAATGGAGGACATCGACGCGCAGAACCGCATGGAACCGGATTACGTGACGGAACTGAGACCGGAGATCGAAAACCTCCCGGACGTGGTGTTCGGCAAGAGCATCGGCGGGACCTGCTTTGAGACCTCGCTCTATCTCGCCGCCGGGAACAACGCGATGAGCTACGCCATGCTGATGAACGACTACGAGCCGATGGAATGGCACGAGCAGATGCTCGCCGCCTTCGCCGTGCACCGCCCGTATTGGGAGCGCCTCGCGGCAAACGCCCTCTCCACCAGGGCGGCGGGATGGAATCTCACGCTCGCGGACGAAGGCAAGCCCATATCCCCCGGCTTCCCCGGCGGGTACGGCGAGCGCCACTATTCGGTCGCGCAGGGCCTGCGCTTCGACGGTCTTCCGATCCAGATGAACCGCGCGGCGGCCGAGGGTGAGGTGCGGCTGCTGCACGCCGCGAACGCCGCCGAGCTGAGCGAAAACGAGATCCGCGCCCTCCTCTCCTCGCCCGTCGTCACGGACGGAGCCGCGCTCGCCGTCCTTGAGAAACGGGGCTTCGGTTCCGCCTTCCCCGCCGAGGCGCGCGAGGTTGACGTCTCACGGCTGTACGAATACTTCACGCCCCATCCCGTGAACGGCACGGCGGCGGGATTTCTCTGGGAAGGTCCGTGGGGCAAAAAGAAAGGCTGGGAGCTCGTCCCGAAGGACCCGGGACCGGACTTCGACTGCGGGTCGGGCTGCACGGAGTGCCCCGCCTTCGAGCCCGTCAGTCTGTACGTGCGCACCGTGCCCGCCAACGCGGGGGTGCCCACGGAGAAGACCGTACCCGTGAAAAACGCGGGGATCATCCGCTACGCCTCCGCAGGCAAATGCGCGGCGGCGGTCCTCACCCTCTCCACGGGGGCGAAATGGGCGGTCTTCGGCTTTGATTTCTGGGGCAGGATCAAGAGCGCGGCGAAGCGGGATCAATACCTCGAAGCATCCGCGTACATCGCGGGGCATCGCCTGCCCGCGGAGCTTGTCACCCCGATCCAGGCGCTTCTGCTCGCGCGGGTCGACGCACAGGGACGGCTGAAGCAGGCGAGTGTGGCAAGCGCCACCGTCGCCGACAGCGGTCCGCTCACGCTCCGCGTATCGAAGCCCGCGGGAAACCGCGCGGTCTATATGGGTCAGTACACCCCGCCGACCGAGCTGACGCCGATCCCCGGCGACGGAGCCGATACCGTCCTTGTGACCGTGCCGAACGTGAAGGCGTGGTCGGTGGGAACGGTGTTCTTTGAAGACTGAGGGAGGAGAACGATATGTACAAGAGAATTTTGCTGCTTTGCGATCTGGAAGGCATAAATCTGGTAGTCGGAGAGCCCTATCAGGCGCTCTCCCGCGGCACGGAGCAATGGGAAATCGCCCGGCGCGAGGCCGCGCGGGAGCTGAATGCGGCGGCGGACGCGCTGCTCGACGCCGGAGCGGAATGCGTCGGTCTCTGGGACAACCACGGGGGCGGGGGAAACATCGACACGGCCGATCTCGACCCGCGCATCACCGTCATCCGTCCGGAGGGTCCCCGCCTCAGCTTCGCCGCGGGTAGATTTGACTGCCTGTGCTTTTTCGGCTACCATGCCATGGAAGGGACCCTCGGCGGGGTTCTCGCGCACACCATGAGCAGCGTGTCGGTCCAGTACTACAAGCTGAACGGAACGTATATCGGCGAGGTGGACATGGATGCCGCGATCGCCGCCTCCCACGGGATCCCGTGCCGCTTTTTCGCGGGCGGCGACATCGCCTGCTCGCAGGCCCGGCGTGCCGTCGAAGGGATCGTGACCGTCACGACCAAAACGGAGCTCTCCCGGAACCGGGCGGTGTTCCGCGACAGCGAAGAGCTGCTCCGCGACATCCGCGAAAGCATCGTCCGGGCAGTCCGGACGGAATGCGCTCCGCGTCCGATCTCCTTCCCCTGCGTGATGGAAAAATCCTTCAAGCGCGTGGAAGACGCCGCGGCCTATCTCGAACGCGTCCGCGCCCGGGGGATCGAAGCGGAGTACCCGGAAGACCCCGTCCTCGGCAGGGACGCGCATACGGTCAAAACGACGCCGACCGATATCGACGGGTTCATCGCCTGCATATGAGGCGTCAGCGCGCCAGGCAGCGCCGACAAATTCCATAGAACAACAGGCTGTCGCAAATAGTCCCAAAAGTTTTCGTCCACCTTTTTCAAAAGGTGGTGGGGTGTCGGGGCAACGCCCTGACCCGAGGTCCGCAGACCTCGGAACACCCAAGACACAGAAAGAGTTCCTCTTTTTGGTCCTTTTTCTCCTCGATAAAGGAGAAAAAGGACAGCTGTCGGCTCTGAAAAGCAAGAGGGCTGTTGCATTTCTCCGTTTTCTGGAGTTAATGCGACAGCC
>JAFYBN010000050.1 GCA_017540175.1 Clostridia bacterium
GAAAGAGTTCCTCTTTTTGGTACTTTTGGGTTCAGCTTGCTGAACCGGCTCCTCTGATAAAGGAGAAAAAGTACGGCTGTCAGATCTGAAAAGCAAGCGGGCTGTCGCATTTCTCCATGGTTTGGGAGTTAATGCGACAGCCCCCTTCTATTTTCTTCACGCGGGGCGGCTTCTTTTTTTGTTCGCTCTGTGCACGATCGATTGGAAAGAATTCTTTCAACAATTGTCTTTTGTGTATTTACAAACGCGTACTTTTGTGGTATAATGGCTTCACGAAGACCGCTCCCGTTTTCCCGCGCCCGCGCTTCCGCGGCTGAGGAGAACCGGAGTCGAACCGAGAAGGGATCTCCGTCCCCGAAAGGAGCCGCCATGAAAAGGATTTTCGCCTTCATCCTCTGCCTGTTTCTGTTCTTCCCCGCCGGGTGCGGCAAAAAAGCGGACCCTGACAGCTCCGATCCGGAGAATACGGACGGGACGCCCGAGCCGGCGGTCTATCTCGGCGAAAGCCTGCCTTTTCCACAGGGATACAGTCTTATCCGCACCGTGACCCCGCGGTATGACCGGGAAAACAACACGCTCACCTGTCTCGCCCAGCGGGAAGGGATCGGGGACGACGGGGCTGCCCGCACTGAGATCCGCCTCATCACCCTGAGCGCAGAGCCCGCGCCTTCCGACGCCGACGCCGATGCCGACGCGGCTGATCCCGCCTCTTCTTCGTGCACATCGAGCCCCTTGTCGGACGTTTCGGTTCCCCTGCTTTCGGACGGGGAGGCTGTCGCCGCCGGAGTTCTTTCGGACGATCTCGCCGTCCTTCTGACCGTAAACTGGTCCGGGAACGACACACGGCGGGAATACTGTCTCTGCACCTTCCGCCCGTCGACCGGGGAGGCGGAGAAAAGCGGCGGGCTGACGGAGTTCTTCTCCCTCGCCCCCGGCGACCCCTTCTTCGCTCTGACCTCTCTTGCGCTCGACGGGGCGGGCAGGATCTATGCCGCGTCGGAGAACGAGATCGTCTGTTTCGGGGACGGTTTCCTCCCCGCGTTCTCCCTGACGTCCCCGGACGCCGTCCTCTCCCTTCACGCGGATCAGAACGGCGCGGCCTATGCCTTGACGAACGCCGGGGACGGAACGCGCCTTGTGAAAATCGATCCCGACCGGCGGGCGTTTTCGGACAGCGCGTCCCTGCCCCTGCCTGCTCGGATCGCCGTTTTCCGGTTCGGAGAAGATCACGAGGCGTATTGGGCGACGGACGGCGGCGTGTGGTGCGCGGACGGGCTGTTCGACGGGGAGCTTCATACGGCGCAGCTGCTCGACTATTCCTCCTCCCGCCTTTACCTCGCGGCCATGCTCCTCGCGCTCGACGGGGATACTCTGCTCTTTTCGAAGACCGGGCCGGATGGATGCGCCGTTCCCCTGTTATACCGGCGCGCGGAGGATTACGAGCCGGGGGAGAAGACGGTCGTCGAGCTTGCGCATGTCGGCCCGCTCCCGATGCTGTACGATCAGAAGATCCTGAAATACAACGCGGAGCACCCCGACACGCTGGTCGTGACCCGCGATTACTCCGACACGGCGGGCGACGGGGACGCCAAAACCGCCAAAACCAAGCTCGCGCTCGATCTCGCGACGGGACGGTACCGTCCGGATATCCTCGTCGGCTTTCCGAACGACGCTTTTATCGATCTGGTCGTCCGGGACGGCCTGTATGCCGACCTCGGCGTCTATACGAAGAACGACGCGCTCGTGAACGATTCCAATCTCTTCGGGTGCGTGCGCCGAACGCTTTCCGACAAGGAGGGGCGCCTTTGGGGACTGACGCGGGACTATGAGATCCGCTCCATCCTCTCGACCGCGCCCCTGCTCGGAAAATACGCGGAACAGGCGAGCTGGACGGTCGGGGATTTTCTCGATTACGCCGACTCCCTGCCGCCGGACGTTTACCTCATGGGCTATCTCGCGCAGGATTTTGCCGCAGAGACCCTGTTCGGAGCGGAGGGATACGGAACCTTCATCGACGCGGAAAACGCGGTATCGGATTTCACGGACCCCGTCTTCATCCGCTACCTCGACTTCTTAAAAGCCCTGCCGAAGACGCAGGAGGAAGCGATCAATCTTCCGCAGAACCCGCTGAAAGGACTGCTTCGCGAAGAGCAGTATCAATTCTACTGGACGGGCGGCGTCGCGCTGAAATCCAAGTGGTTCCACAGTCTCAATCAGTTCCTCTCCCTTGAGATCGAATTCGGCACGAAGGACTACCGTCTGATCGGACGCCCGACCGCCTCCGGGAAGCAGGCGATCACGGTCCATCACTTCTGCGTCATGACCTCCTTCTGCGAAAACGGGGAAATCGCGTGGGACGTCATCCGCACGCTCATCGATCAGAACGATTTTGAGACAGGAGGGCTGCCCGTTCTGAAATCGGATTTCGAGCGGACCGCGAAGGAGTACGCGGACAGCGTCTTCACCTTTTATTTCGACGGATGGGAAACGGTCGGGCAGAAGGACCCCGAACATCCTCTGACGAGCGAACAGCTCGACCGCCCCGGGATCGTGACGGAATTCACCGAGGAGGACGCCGCGTTCATTTACGATTATCTGGACAATCGGTGCGGCACTCCCTACGCGCTCTCGGTGGACGAGGAGGTCGCCGCGATCATTCAGGAGGAGATCTCCGCGTTCCTCTCGGGCGTCGGCTCGGCGGAGGACTGCGCGGCAAAGATACAGTCGCGGGTGAGTATTTGGCTCGCGGAGCATTCGTGACGGACAAAATCAAAAACGGAAAGGAAGCTGTCTATGAAGAAAATCGCGGTTGTATTCTTGCTGCTGTCGATGCTGTTCTCCTCCTGTTCCCTGAACGGATCGGGAGAAGGCGAAGCGGTCGACATGAACGAGGTGATGAAGATCAGCGCGTGGCTCCTCGACAAAGAGCTCGAGGGAAAGGGCTGCTGCGGCTTTATCACGGAAGCCGAAAAGACGTACCCGAGAAAGGAAGACGGCAGTCTTTTCTGGATCCCTAACGACGGAGAATCCGCTGTCGCAAACGAAGACTTATTTGTTTTTGAACCGCTGGAGGTCGGCGCACAGCGCACCATGGCGCCCATGTCCCTGCATATGGCGCGCGACAAGGGAAAAGCGATCAATTACAGCAATCTCAATCTGGTCGTCGATTTCGAAGGGATCGTGAAGGTGCGCAAGATCGATCCCGCCGACAGCAGCATCCGGCTTCGCTATTCCCTGAACGGGATCCCGGAGGAGGCCGAAGGGATCGAGATCAACGGTCCCTGCACGATCAACATCTGTCCCGTCGGCAAGGTCCTCGCGTCCATCGGGCTGGACACGCTCATCACGCCCGACACGCTCGTCGGAAAGGAATATCTTCTGGAAATTCAGGGCTGTTCGCTTTCGGGAAAGCCCGTCGTGACGGCAACGGTCAAAATCACCGCCGTCCCCGACCCGAAATACCCGTGGAAAACCGTCCACGACGGCCAATATACGGAACTGTTTCAGCACAACGAAGAGCGGACGCGATTCTGTTCGATCGAGCTTGTGTCGTACACATACAGCGATATGTACCTCCTCGAAGGGGAGGGATGAGGACTTCCCCGCTCCGAAGAAATCAAACAGAATGATCCCGCGGCGGAGATACCGGACCGGTTCTCTGCCGCGGGATTCTGTGCTTATTGATGCTCCGCCAGCCAGATCGAAACGCGGGACTGGATCTTTTTCGCGCAGTCCTCAGCCGTGCCGACGCCGCCGAGGTACGCGGCGATCTCCTCGTCGATGATCGCCTGTACCTGCTCCGGCACCTGGGATACGAGAGGTGTGCCGGCGCTCCCGATCCACGCTTTCAGCCGCTCGTGATCTTCTTCCGTATAGCGGGCGACGACGCCGGGGGAGGAGAGGTCGCTGTCA
>JAFYBN010000051.1 GCA_017540175.1 Clostridia bacterium
TACCGTGTGGCTCCAAGCTCTGCAGAGGGGGCTCGATTGGACGGAGATCGTTTCGGTCTCGCTGCTCTCTCTCGCATCCTTCGGGGAATACACGAAGCATGACAGAAACAATCTGACCCCGATCCGCTCGTGTACGCGCGCGGGCAGGAAAAAGACTCTGCGCGTGAAAACGGCGGCGGGGGTCCTTCTGTGCTCCCTCTTGTTCTTTGTTCGGAAGGCGGCATGGCTGCTGTGCTCCGTGACGCCTCTGCCGCATGCCGATCTCTCCGTCCCGCTTTTGTCCCTGCGCGTCACGGATGGGACCGTCGCTCCGTTCATGGATGGGATCAGCTTACGCGGAGGCTTCTTCCTCGGCGGCGCGATTCAGTACCTCTGTATTCTGACGCTGTATCTGTGGACGGCGTACGTTCTGTACCGGTTCAAAAACAAGTATGCCGCCGTCGCGGCAAGCATTCCCGCAATCGTTCTGTGCGTAATCTGCGCCTGAGGGTTCTTCCGAACGGGAGCACGCGGGGAAAGCGTTGACGGACCGGGAGCGCGCTCCTTATGATAGTGATAAGCGTGTCTGAGGGGAGTCATGAGGAGAGTATAGATTTTTTCACACATCGATTTGGGTAAGATGAATTGATATTTTGCGTGATGTGCAATAATTCTCTCGCAGACAACTACTTGAAAATTTGTTTATTTGATTCTTTAACTAATGGTTGTTTTGACTGATAAACTGTAATGAACAATATAAAGGGTTAATGATCCGATTCTAGGCCTGAATCTATTCATAGTGTGTCGTGAGGGAAATCCATATGTTATACTAATTTGGGAGACGTCCCGGACTAGTGTAATATAACGACGACACCTGGGCATATCGACGGTATGGATCGTCCCGATCGCGACCCACGTCGTGCCGGATGTGGAATTCATCGCGCGGGACATCATCATGCTGAAAAAGGGCGTGATCGCGGACAACGCCCCACCCGCGGAGTTACTCAAAAAGATCGAGGACGGCGTATGGATCGTGCCGTGCGCGGAGGAGGACGTGCAGAGACTCCAGAACGAATACCGCGTGACGAACATCTCGCGGGACGAGACGACGGGGGAGGCGCTGCTGCGGGTGCTGAGTGAGGATCAGCCGGAAGAGACCGCGAAAACCGTCGCCCCGACGCTGGAGGACTATTATCTCTGGGTGTTCGGAGAGCAGAGCTTATAAGAACGAATACGCGAAGTGTGACGGAACCGATCCGACCCAGGGAAACAGACTCCGCGGGTGAAAACGGCGGGGGGGGGGCCTTCTGTGCTCCCCTTCTTCTTCGTTCGGAAGGCGGCATGGCTGCTGTGCTCCGTGATGCCGCACGCCGCGCTTTCCGTCCCGGTTTTGTCCCCGCGCGTCACGGATCGGACCGGGGAGCGCGCGCCTTCTGTTCGGGCTGCCGTTGTCGGGCGGCGTTTGCGGTTCCCGGCGTCCCCGCGAGCCCGTCCGTCATCCGGCGCGATTTTTCGTTTTGGGAATACAAGAATGTTTTTGAAATCTGCGCGGTTTTTTTCGTTAGATTCTTGTTTTTCCGCGATATATATTTACGAGAGCGCGCGAAGAGTACGGGCGATTCGAAATTAGTACAACGAACATGTAACGTTTTTCCGTTTTGAGGGGTTATGGTAAACGGAACCCTTACAGGAGGAGTTCTGACCCGCCGAAAGTTTATCAAACGAAAGAGGATCGATAGCCATGAAAAGAATTCGCATCATCACAGCTATTCTGCTCGCGGCAGCTTTGCTCGTCTCCGGATGCCGGAGGGAGGGCGCAGTCGACAAACCCGACGATGCCACCCCGGGCGGAACGGATGCGGTTTCCGTCAATCCGGGTCCGGGCTCCGATGCCGCCGAGGTATTGACGCACGTTTACATCCCGCAGGCGTACTCCATGCCGGAGGGCTTCGAGCTGAACTCCGGCGTCACCCCGTATTACGAGGCGGAGACGGACACCCTCGTCTGCGTCGGTCAGAGGATTTCCGAGGACGGCGCGGAGTACCGCCTTGTCACGACGCGCGGGGACGCGGGCGTCGCGGATGAAAAACCCGTCCCGATCCCGGTCGACGGCAAATATGTGTATATGGAGCACGGCTTTATCACCGCGGACGCGCTGTGGTTCATCACGCGGCAGTTCGATTCCGAAAAACGCGAGACCTCCTACCGGATCGCCCATACCCCGCTCAATGCCGCATCCGGTGAATCCGGCTCCGGGGAGGCATTCTCCGACGGGCTTGACGCCGGGCTTACGACCGAGCTCAGCCCCGACCTGAACAGCCTCCTTGATTCAGCGGAGCAATTCGAGAATATCGAGGGCTTCGCGATGGACGCGGACGGCGATTTTTACGTCTATGATGGGGCGGGTCTCCACGCCGTCGCCGTCTTCCGCCCGGATTTCAGCCTGCGCTGCAAGGTCCGCGCTTCGGGCGGGGGAACGGCGCTGAACGGCATTTTCACGCGCCCGGACGGCTCGGTCTGGTGCTTCGGGCAGATCGAGGCTAAGCGCAGCGCGGCGCGAGTCGACAAAGAGAGCCTGACCATCGCCGATCCCGTGCGTCTGCCCACGAGCGCGAGCGCGAGCAATCAGCAGCTTGTGCGGTACGCGGCGGACGACACGCTCCTATTTGAGACCTCGGAGGGCTTGTTCCGCTCGGTCGGCGCGGGCGAGGAGGAGACGGAGAAGCTCATGGACTTTCTCAACTCCAATCTCTTAGTGGACAAATCCGTCTTTCTCTGCGCCGCGAGTCGGGACGCGCTGTTCTATTCCGGCGAGGACGGCTGCCCGGTGCTGTGGCGGAGCGCGGGAGACGTCGATCTCACGACGATAAGGGTGCTGGACGTGGCGATCACCGCAAACCTTTCCGCCGCCCTGAACGCGAAGATCGTCTCGTTCAACCGCGACCATCCCGATGTGCGGATTGTGGTGAAGGACTACCTGAACCTCGCGCGTCAGGGCGGGCAGCTCTGGGAGGACCCGGCGCAGAACCTCGCCATGGACATTTCCCTCGGACGTTACCGCCCGGATATGATCCTCGGGAAGACCGGCGGCGCGGACATGAACTACTGCCTGCGCGAGAAGCTCTACGTCGATCTGACGCCCTATCTGGACCGCGATCCCGCGGTGAACCGGGACAATGTCTTCGGAGCGGTGCTCCGCGCGTTCGACGACGGGGAGGGAGGACTCTGGGGACTGGCGGACAATTTCACGATCTCGACCGTCGTCGCGCCGAATTCGATCCTGCCCGCCGAGTACCGGGACGGCTGGGATCTCGACGGTCTGCTCGATTTTGCCTCCTCCCTGCCCGCGGACGTGACCCTCATCGAAGGGCTGACGCGGGAAACAGCGGCGGACAGGCTGCTAGGGACAAACGGGTACGCGGCGTTCATCGACTGGGACTCGATGACGTGCTCCTACGACAGCCCGACCTTTCTGCGCTGGCTGAGCTTCGTGAAATCCCTGCCGAAGGACAAGGCGGAGCTGAGTCGTGTGTCGGAGCTGGAGCGGCTGGACGGCGAGGAGAAGTACGAAACCTATTACAGCGGGAAGCTCGCGCTGAGCCGGATGCAGCTTTATTCCGTGAACGCGCTTCTGGACTGTGTTTTCAAATTTGACACCTACGACCTCAGCTTTCCCGGCTATCCGGCGGCGGGCGGGACGCTCTCCACGGATTTCGCGTTTCTCGTGACGACCTTCTCCGACGCGGCGGACGAGGCGTGGGAGTTCATGACCTCCGTCATCACCGAGGGGGACACTATGGATTCCATGATGTGGCGAAGCCACGGAAGACGTCTCTCCGTTCTGAAAACCTCGTTTGACGCGATGGCGGAGAACTACCGGGAGAATTATGAATTCACCTATACGTTCCGGGGAAGCGGCGGAATGCAGATAAAGGATCCGGAATTTGCCAGTTTGAACCCGAAGGAGCCGGGCAGCACCTACGAGCTGACGCGGGACGACACCGACCGCATCCGAGACTACTTCGACAATGTCGCGGGCACCCCCATCAAAACCAACCTCCCCGACGAGATCTCGGCGATTCTCTCCGAGGAGCTCTCCGCCCTGATCGCCGACGCCGCGACCCCGGAATCCTGCGCGAAAAACATACAGTCCCGGGTGAGTATCTGGCTGGCGGAGCATCAGTGACGGGATCCCTTTCTTTGTTTGAGCGGTGCAGTTTCAGCACCGTTCAACCTTTTTTCAGCCTTCCTCACACCGCCCCCTTCAGCACCCCGCTTACCTTATCCGCCGCGACGCTCTTCCCGCATTTGCTTGCGCTGTCTGGCGTGAAAATCCCGGCGCAGACGGATTTCTGCCGCCTGATGACCGGCGCGCCCGTCCTGCTTCACGGAGCGGTCCGGCCCGCCGTCATGTGGTTCGGCGTGTCGGCAATCATCCTGACGGCATGGGCGGCATGGCGGTGGGAATGCGGGCGGGAATAAAGCATCGATTGATGAATGATAGGATTCTGGTTAATGCTCCTGTTCATATAGCTATGCATTCTGCATATTGTAACACTCCTGAAGTAAATCTAAAAAACACTGGGAAGGTTTTATGTAGTCTGATTTTGAATTTGGAGCTTTATTAAAATAATTGATTGTAGAGGCTACTGTCTTGTTAACAATAAAGAGTTTTCGCTTCCTCCCCTGCCCCATCTGCGGGATAGAGACGCGAACCAAAGTGCTTCCCGAAACCGTTCTCATCCGATATCCGCTGTTTTGCGCGAGGTGCGGACAGGAAACTCTCTTGGATGTGGTGGAGATGGAAATGGTTTTGAGCGCAGAAAGGGAAGAAAGCGACGGGAAAGACAAGGCGAACAGAGAATAGAACTTCCTGCGAAAGATTCCGACTTGGTATCTGTGGCGCGGGATAGTATCATTAAATAATATAAATAATGTTGAATGAAGAAAACCTTAAATAATGGTCTTCGTGTGAAGATTATCCTGACGGCTGAACAGCTTCAACTGTTGGCGAACGGTGCCCATAGGCTTGTATTCTTAGAGGTCGATCCGGTTGTCATGATAAAAACCTGACTATAGCAACGAAAATACAACTGGAGTAATGAGAATGCAAAACTCTCGGCTTGCTATTGGGGCTGCATACTGTTGATTTATATTATGGGAGGTGGCGTGTATGAGGGGGCTGTGATTAAGATGAATGATTGGTGGTTTGAGAGTTAAAACAATTAACAACAATAAAAGGAGATCTTTATTATCATGAAAAGAGTAGTAATAACGTTGCTGTTGGTGTGCGCTGTTATTTTTGCTGTCGAAAACATAATGCTAATATTTCTGTGTGTTCATTATGAGAAAAATGAACCTTTTGCGAATATAATTGAATCCATCAGTAAAATCACATATAGTTCTGGTTCACATGACAGAGAGAAAGAACTCAAAGAGAAAGATATTATAAATATCAGAGATTCTCTCCTGAAAACAAATCTATATGGTCCGTGCTTGAAGAGGTATTTTAGAGGCAACAAGGAAGCATTGCACATCTATATAGGTAAAGAGAATATACACACAATTGTATTTGAAGGAACGATTGACATATTTGGGTTCATTGTTGGAGTCGTAGAATATGATGGAGAGGAGTATTTCTGTGACGAGTGGTTGATACATCATTACAGGTATATTGTTAAGGAGTTTAAATACACATAACAAACAAATATAATACTGAGCCTTGTTGAGGTTTTGAGTTTGTATCTTTCTTATAGAGTGTTTTGTGGAAATATTTGTCGTTGGATACGATGCTGAAAGGAAAGAAAATGGTTGAATCAAGATGGCAAATCAAAACGGTAGATATATTATTGAGATGATTTCCGTATAGAACAAGAGCTGGACGTTGCGAGCGGCTTAAAACAAAACACAAAAGAGAGGGTGCGGGAAAGATCAATCCTCTCTTTTGTGCTTATAAGGAACGCATTGTTGAATATCAGTAACCGCCCAATAATCCCCCGTCTCGCCTCGTGTCCTCCAACGCAGTATAATGAACTCTAACCAGCTCTGATGAACACTGAGCGACTCTGAATAACTCGGAGTAACTCGATAGAGTCCATCATAGTCCGTCAGAGTTCTGTATTGTGGAGGAGAACGGTCATGAAAGAAGACACGACACGGTCGATCGTGCAGATCAAAACAGGCATTTCAGTTCAGAACTGGGAAGAGCAGATTTGGGCATGTCAGGAGAGCGGCAAGAAGGTGAAGGAGTGGTGCGGGGAGAACGGCATCCCGATCGGGACTTACTACTCTCGTCTGCGGCGGATCCGGGAGACGGCATTGACGGAAGAACAGCAGGCATTCCCGCAGACAGCAAAGCGATCAGAGGGGATCCATATCACATCGGGAGAGATCAGCGTCAGTCTTCCCCGGTTGTGAAGTATCTGTCCGCAAGGAGAGCGGTGCAGATCAGCGCGGGAACAGCGATACAGCAATACGTTCAGTACACCTTTCGCCTTCTATGAGGTGAATAGACGGTTCGTTTTCCGCCCTGCACTGAAATGACCGGTATATTTACAGCGGGAGTACCATGTCATGCACACCGAAAAAGCAGCAAATACGGACAGACCGAGTGCCATAGCGATAGAATTGATATTTTTCAGATTCAAAAGCTTGGGAACAGAAACACAATCCGGCAGCGATATTCCAAGATATCCCATCATTGTCGGTAAAACGGAAAATGTCGATACAGCTATAAAAGCAGAGGATTCTTTCTCATAAATATACGACATCGCCATAACTGTACATCCGAGCAAAATACATAAGATCAATCCATAAACATAGTGAAACAGCAAATACTGTCCGACA